>JBEBRC010000249.1:0-4357 GCA_040395055.1 Steroidobacter denitrificans | reverse complement strand
CATCTCGCCAGCCATCGCGCTGGGACGCGCGACGCCTGGGCGTACGCTCACGAACCGCGCCGGGCCGGCGAGCATCGTGAAATGCTCTCCCGGAACGCCATGCGCCTCCAGGAACAGCCGGTACAGCCGACACTCGACATCCTTTTCGAGAGGCGGTGTCACCATGCCAGTGCGCCGTGCGCCAGCACTCCGGCTCGAACTCGCCGTCGCACCCAGCAACGAGTCCTGGCATGGCAGAGCATGGAGCAGGCACGTCGCATATGCCTGCGCACCTGTCCATTGATGAAAACTCGCGCAACCACGGACAATCGCGTCGCGCTGGCAGCTTGCTTTGGTCATGGAGTACTCCTTCACACCGACCTTGCCACATCGATCGCATTGGTCCAGACACATCGGGTCTGCAGGAACGGATATCGACCATCGAAGACCAAGCACCTGAAATAACCAGTACTCCAAAGTACTGTCACTGCAGCATATTCTCGCGTGATAGCAATCTACGCCCAGCCGTGCAGGCAAGGCGCGAGTGCACGGTGTCAGTCACCACAAAATTCAATCGGAGCGCCGATGTTGCGACAGTCCGATCGTTGCAGCCGGATTTCTCGCAACAGCGCATGGCACGGATCGCCGTGTCACCGCACGCTGTTGCGCAGATTGCTCGAGTCTCGTCCAATGTACACAAGCGGCGCCGGTACTCTTGCGAGTCGGGACGATGGTTCGCAGACGAGACCGCCCATATTCCAGACGGTCCAGGCGGTGTAGCGTCTCCATCCGCCGACCGGTACGGCACATCGTGGCATGAAGTGCCAGCAATCACTGTGCCGGGCAAGAATCTGTCATGCACCCCCTGCCCTGACGGCAAAAGACCAGTTAAGCTTCAACCGTGACCATCACAAGTGTTGTTTGCTTTGCCAAAAAGTACACAATCGAGCCGTTGAATCGAGTCAAGCGAATCGAGGACACTCAATCCACTTTTGAATAATCCTCGCGCAGGATTATCTATTACCATTCCAATGTGCTTACTAAGGGAAAGACCGTGAAATCCATATTCACGCAAGAATACCGGGATGTTATCGACCAATTGAGAGAGGCCCGGCTGAAGGCGGATCTGAATCAAAAGCAGATCGCAAAAAAGCTCGCAAAATCGCAGTCGTTCGTCTCGAAATACGAACGTTGCGACCGTCGCCTGGATATCGTGGAGTTCGTCCGCATATGCCGGATCGTCGACATCGACCCCTGCCGGGTCATTCGGCGCATGGACTCCAATCGACGGCAGGTTCGCTGAATCGATCCCGGTCGGAGCAGCGCGCCAGAGTCAGCGGCAAGCGAAACCTTGCCGCCGGACTCCAGTCGATCTGCCTCCAGACTATCCAGGAATCCGGCTCAGTACGGCAACTTCGCCGCTTAGCTGGAGGCATGGTGCTGCAATCTTGAGCGCCCGAGCGGCCAACCGTCGGCCTCCGTCGAGAATCGCCGAAAGCCCACATCCGGCCGAATCCGGCTCGACCGGACGATCCCGAGTGCGGGCGTCGACGATCTCAGATTGATTCAGTGGCTGATATCGCGATCGCCAGGTGGGAGTGTCGCTTCAGCGTGCTGCAGCCATAGACGCAGCCAGACTTCGACACAGATCAGCCGCATGATCTCGGCCATTCCCTGCGTGGCAGCAGTCGGTCGGTCCGCAAGCAATTCAGCGACTTTGGTTCGATCCAGAAAGCGGCGCTGCGCCAGAACCCCGTCCAACAGGAGTTCGCGCAGGAACGGCAGGTTGGCCCGCAGGACGGCCATGATGTGTTCGGAGATCCCGCCCTTGGAACGACGCTGGAGAATCGCCCTTGGCAACTCGGCGGCGAAGGCGCGCCTAGCCAAACCTCGATCCATGCCGCCGACGATGGTGGCATAAGACGGAATCCGCAGCACCGTCTCCAGCAACGGCTGCGACAACAGTGGTGAAATACAAACGGGGTCTTCCGGCTGGCCCAGCGGATCGTAATAGTCGTTCAGCGTCGACAGCAGAAACACCTGCAGGGTCTTGCCTGGCGACAGTCCCGCCAGATGCGTGCGCACCGAATCGACGAGCTCATTGCTGCGCCAGGCGGCGATCACATCCGCTGCAAGCAAGGTTCGAGCCGAGGTAAGCTCGGCAAACAAGTCACGGCGCCCGCTCAAGCCTCCCGCAAGCAACGCACGGCCAATGACCTGCCAGATCGAGAGCCGCTCCAGCTGCGCCGAGATATAGATGATGCGGGCGAGCGGCCAGGCAAAGCCATGGCGACACACAAAATCGGAGGCGCTCACCGAGCCTGCGGTAGAGAAAAAGACCTGATCGCCCCCACTGCCGTCAAAGATCGCGGATGCCTCGTATTCCTGCGCCAGTTCCGCTCTCGACCGCGCCACCTCCACCCGTCTCAGATATCCTTGCGGGGCGATCCAACGCGAAGCACCCAGCATCCCCTCCAGCCTCACGCTTGCGTCTCGTCGTGTCTCGACATGCAGACATGGCCTGCCACAGGCCGCCGCCAAGCGTGCATAGGCACGCTCATCGCTGTCCGCCCCGACTGAATAGTCGGTCACGCAAATAAGCTCCGGCGAAGCAGGCGCCCCCTTCAGAGCCGCCAGCACGATGGAAGAGTCCAGTCCGCCGGATAGATTGTGCAGTATCCTGCCATGGCCGGTTGCCCATGCCTGCACACAAGCCTTCACTTTCCATCTGAGCGTGGCGGCCAAATCGCGATCGCAGTGGGTCTCTGCTTGCGCGATGCGTCGTGGATCCCAATAAATCTCTACCGAATAACTGCGGCCGCCGTCGAATCGCATGCATTCGCCCGACCTCAGCTCTGTGACTTGGCGCAGACCGGTGTGCCGGCTGGGTAGCAACACAATCAGCTGCGCCAGGAGATACTCCCAGTCGACCGAAACCCGGCAGATCGCAAGCCGCACCAGATCTTCCGGGCAGGAGAACACTACGCTCACTCCGCGATAGGAGGTGTACAGGCAGGGCAGCGAGCTTGCCGGCCCGCGCAGTACGAACGCGTGCCGATCCTCCGGGTTGCGCCACAACGCCACGTAGTTCCCCCAGTAGCCGCCCTCGATCAGTTCTCGTCCGCCGCTCCTGGCGATCCGCGCGCACACGCCGGCGTTCAAGATAGCCGGAATCGGCACCTCGCCCTCTTCATCCGATACGCGCGTAAAGAGGCGCCCCAGCAGCACGCCGTCGTCGGCCAGCGGTTGCACCTCGCCCAATGCTTGCCCGTCCGTCCACACGTGGACTTTCAATCCCGGCCGATCGACCACGCAGCAGCCGGACGGAGAGCGCAGGCCGATACGGCTTGCCAGCCGCTGCACCACCCGTGCTTGTCCGGCATCCGCTTCACACCACACGAATGCCATGTATCGCAGCATGGTGTGACATCCTAGATCGCGAGTATGGGCGAGAATGCCCTGACCGATGTCGGCTCGCCATTCAATACATACTGTCCGGCCTGAATCCAGCAGTGCGCGGCGAACGGGATCGGCCGAACGCCGATGACCAAGGTGGGAAACAGCCCGTATGGACGCAGGAACTCGATCAAGGTCAATGAATCGAGCAGGCATTGTTCGCGCACAGCGTAGAAGAGTGGGCGCATGGCGAGGAAAGCCCTGACACGCTCCCGCAACAACTCAAGATCCAGTACGCTCGCGCTCGAGTCTTGCTTGCGCCTGATGCGAGCGACCATTCGTTCCAGCGAGCACAGCCGAAGCAGGGTACGCGCGGAGGCATAGGCGTCAAGTAAATGCCAGGCATCGATCGCCTGGGTGGTATGCAGGTCGGTTTCCTGCCATGCGTGCAGCAAGCGTTCCGCCGGAGGAATCCGAGGCGGCGCCGCGCTGCGCGAAAGCTCGGCATCCTGGGTCAGCAGGCCAAGCTGGACCAGACCCTTGGCCAATTCGACTGCCGCAGCAGGCTCCACTTCCTGGCCCAAATCGCAAGGCGTCGGCATGGAAGGCCAGCCCTGTACGATCCGACTCAAGAGCTGCGTCTGTCCGGCGTCCAGTCCGTAGTATCGGTTCGATCGCAGGTCCAGCCATATCGATGCCTGCGCGGTCACATGCACATAGGCATGGCGCGACATCCAGTATTGTGACGGGATTTCTCGATCCTGATTGGTCATGGCGCCACCTCGATGGGTTGCCGAAATTCTCCAAGCACTGCTAAGGAGAAAACCGTCCACGGAAGTTCGAGATTCGAAGCCGGTTAACATGAAGGCGTGCGGCGCCTCCTCCCTCAGGAACTCAGAGAACTGCCGCACCCACTCGTAGGTCTCGGGGGTGTTGGCTATCTGCCCGCCCTCGCCCTCGATCATGTGCTGGATGGCGTCGA
>JBEBRC010000248.1:0-4360 GCA_040395055.1 Steroidobacter denitrificans | reverse complement strand
CCGACGAACTGCAAGTGCCACTGCGAAGCGCCGCGCGCATCGTCCTGGACGTAGATCAGATTGACTCCGCGCGGACGATCGACCGTGGCTCCCGGGACCAGGGCGCCGGCAATCGCCGCTCCCACCGACACGGTCGCCGCGGCGACGATGAGGACGCGCGCGCGCTGCTGCTGGGCATGGGCCACGGCCAAGGGTAGTAGCGCCAGCACCGGCACCAGCAGTGGAATACTCTTGAGATGGCTTTGCTGAAAATTGAACACCACTTCCGCCAGCGCGAAGTGATAGAGCCCCATGTAGGCGGCGCCGATGAATCCGGCAGCCGCCGCCATCATGGGCAGCGCCCGAGTGCTTGTCTTCATCCTCGATCCCGTTGCGATAACCAACGCATGGCCCACCGCATGGAACACGCCATAGACCAGCAGCGGCGCCAGGAACACATAGCTTGCGCCCGGCACGACCACGGCCAGCGCGATGGCCAGCAACGCCACCAGGGACCAGGCTGTGGTCAACACGGCGGCGGCGCCAGCACGCCGGCCCGCCCATGCGGCGCTCAACAATGCTGCCAGCACCGCCGCCGCATACAATGCGAGCCGCCCGGGCCAGGGATATGGATGATCCAGCGGATGAGGGTTGGGCCAGATTCCAAGCGGCCAGGACAAGAGCCAGCCAAAGCCCAGGGTGAGTGCGACCGCGATACCCACGCACAGCAGCGCCCAGCCGCCACTGCGCCAACTCACTGGCGCAGCATGGAGCGCGATGCCCAGGACGACCAGCAGGCCCCCGATCGCCAAGGGTAGATTCCAGCTCGCCGGCCATGCGAGCAATAGCCGTCCACCCAGATCGAAATAGCTGGCGTCGACATCACGCTCCAACCGCGACAGCGGTGCATCGCCGACCCGCAGCAGGACCGACCACGCATTCTCGCCATGGTGCTGCAGCGAGGCGAGATCGAGGTGCTCGATATCGTCGCGTTCGGAATGGTACAAGGCCGCGCCGCGCGTAAAGGCGAAGTTCAAACCTGGTATGCCGCGCTGCTTGTAGACCGTGTAATCGGTGTCATTCGGCATGCGACGATAGACTTCATAGATGAGCGACGTCGCAACGGGATGCGGCGCTGCCGCGGCGAACATTTCGATCACGCCCGCGTTCGCAGCGCCGGTTTCGAACATGGCGCTCGGCCCGGCCACGCCGCGCGCCTCCAGGTTGACGACGAAGCCGATATGACTCATCGATGGGTGGCTGTCGGCGAACAGCATGGCGCCGCGCAGTCCGGTCTCCTCCGCGTCGGCAAACAGGAATATCACATCGTGCAATAGCGGCTCGCGACGGCTGAGCAGCTGCGCGATTTCCAGCAATGTCGCAACACCCGCCCCATCGTCCGCGGCTCCGGGACCTGCCGGGACGCTGTCGTAGTGCGCGGTGATCATCACCGCCTGGCGCGAATCGCGTCCCTTGCGCACGGCAATGATGTTGCGGACGGCGCTGCAGCCGGGCGCCGACGCGGGAGGCGAACACTTGAGTCCTTCCTGAATCTCAGGCTCGTAGCCGGATCGAGCCAAGGTAGACATGATGCGCTCGGCAACGACGCGATTGGCAGCGCTGCCGGCCGGGTGGGGCGTACCCTCCCCCACCAGGAACCGAAGATGCTGGAGCGCGCGCTGCGCCGAGAATTGGTCGTGATTGCCTGCCTCGACCACTCTGGCCGGCGCATGATCCAGGCTGCGCAGGAACACTTGCAGCGCGGCAATCGCCAGCACCAGGAAAAGCGGCCATCCCCACGGCGAACGCTTCATCTATGAACCTCATCGCACGCGTTGCGCCGGCGGGCTGCAGGCCCGCCGATCCGGCCTTGGGGCGCTCCGCGTCAATCCACGCTCAGGATGATCTTGCCCTTGTGCAGGCCGCTTTCCATGTAGGCGTGTGCCTGATCCGCCTGCTGCAGCGTAAAGACCTTGTCCACGATCGGGCGTAGCGTGCCGTCCGCAATCCGCGGCCAGACGTGCTGCAGCAGTTGTGCCTTGATGCTCCGCTTGAACTCGACGGACCGGGCGCGCAGCGTCGAGCCGGTCACACTCAGGCGTCGTTGCATGATGCGCAGCACATCGACTTCGCCCTTGGCGCCGCCCTGGGTAGCGATCACGACCAGACGCCCCTCCACCGCCAGCGTCTGCAGATTGCGCGCCAGGTAGCTGCCGCCGATCATGTCGAGCACGACGTCCACGCCGCGGCCGCCGGTGCGGGTCTCGATCGCGCTCACGAAATCCCCGGATTTGTAATTGATCGCGCGCGCCGCGCCCAACTGCTCGCAGTAGCGGCATTTTTCGTCCGTTCCCGCGGTGGTATACACCGTATGTCCAAACGCCGCCGCGAGTTGGATGGCCGTGACGCCGATGCCGCTCGTGCCGCCGTGCACCAACAGGGTTTCCCCCGGCTGCAAGCGGCCGAATCCGAATACGTTGCTCCAGACCGTGAAATAGGCCTCGGGCAGACTGGCGGCCTCGATCATGCCCAGCGACGCCGGAACAGGCAGCACCTGGCCGGCATCGACTGCGCAATACTGGGCGTAGCCTCCCCCCTGCAGCAAGGCGCAGACCGCTTCACCCGGTTTGAACTCGGTGACGGCGGCGCCGATCGCGGCCACGGTGCCAGCGACCTCCAGGCCGGGGTTCGTCGGCGCACCGGGAGGCGCGGGATAACGTCCGCGACGCTGCAGTATGTCCGCCCGGTTCAAGCCTGCCGCGGCCACCTTGATCAGCACTTCCGTGGCGCCGAGCGGCGGCAGCGGACGCTCGGCCTGCACCAGCGCTTCCGGCCCGCCTGGCTGCGGCACATCGATCACTTGCATCATCGCTGGCAAGGCATTCATCGTTCTCATCCCAGTCGTGGTCTCGACATTCCGGATCGATACGCCGCCATCGCGATCAGTTCGCCGCGACGCCTTCGCCCTTCAATGCTTCCAGTCCGCGCAGATCCAGTTGAGCCAGCGCCGCCTTCAAATCGCCGATGGTATCGGCCTCGCCATCGACCTTCACCGTGAAACGATCGCCGAGCACGACCGAATACTCGCCATAAGAGCCGGCGCGATCCCATTGCTCATGCACCAGACGGCCGTCCTGCCGATAAGTCTTCTCGTAACCCGAGCCGGACTCCTGCTCGCTTTCCACGCCGGACCAGCCGGCCAGGGCCAGCAGCCCCTTGGCCGAACCGGTGTCGGTGATTTCGACGTTTACCGAGCGACCAGCGCCACGGGAATAGGTGGCCCGTGCCTCGGACAGCTGCATGCCCATGGCCTGGTTGCGTTCGGCGGACAAGCTCGAGCGTTGCAAGCCCGCGAGCGACTCGGGCAGGAAGGATTTGAGGCGCTCGGGCGTGAGCGACTCCACCTTGGTGCCGCTCGCGCCACCCAGCGCAGCGCCCATCATCTGCGCCAGTGCTTCGGCCTGCGCCGCCTGATCGCCGGATTGCTGGGCGGCTTCCAGGCGCTTGCTGGCCTCCTCGACGTTCTTGCCCCACTGTTCCATCTGGCCCAGCGGGCTGTCCTTGTCGATGTTCAACTCGTTGCCGCCGCCAAAGGTGGACGCGCCGCGCATGTACGAGCCACCGACCAGGCTGGCGGCGATGGCGCCGATGATCAGGTACAGCACGAAGGCGACGATGAATGTCACGACCGTGTAGCCGACCGACTTCTCCGTCGGCGACTTCATGGTATGCGGCAGGCCGAGATACAACAGGTAAATGCTGTAGCAGCCGCCCGCGAGCAGGATCAGCCATCCCAGCCCGGGCAGGATCGCGCCAATGCCGCTGACCCAGCTGGCGGTCGAGGCATAGGCAACGGTCTTGAGTGCTTGCACCCGGTCCTTCTGGCCGCCGAACGTCGGCGCCAGCGCCTCGACGATCAGGGCCATGACATAGACGCCGACCAAAGTCAGCACGTAGCTCACGATCGCGCTGCTCAGTCCGGCGCCCACGCCCAGGCGCACTTTGCCCGCCATCCAAACGTTGGTACCGATGACGCTCATCTGCAGGAACGTGAACACGGCGGGAATCGCGGCCAGCGCGAGGATGTAGTTCCTGTACAGATCGCCCACGCTCGCGGGCTCGCCTGCAATGACGGGCCACTCCGACTTCGGGCTGAGCAGAATCGCCTTGGCACGGGCAATGAGCTTATTGAAATCCACGAGTATCTCCCTACGTCTTCCGTCTTCGGTACCGGACTTGAGTTATTGACTTAATTTGCGCTACCGGCAGGAGCATCCGCCAACAGCAGGAACATCGGCGAACAATAGCGCTCTCGCGTGACAGGTTCGCCCACCAACGTCACACAGCGTACCTCTAAACTCCATAACTCAAGTCCGGCTCC
>JBEBRC010000247.1:0-4448 GCA_040395055.1 Steroidobacter denitrificans | reverse complement strand
GGCGAGCCCCGCACTGTGCAGCCTGGTATTGACATTGGTCGTGACGCAGGTCGCAATCGCGCACTTATGCATCGGTATTTCATTGCCCTGGCCCTCTGCCTGGCCGCCCTCCTCACGCTCGGCTGCGCATCGAACGGACACCGTATCGACCGGCTCGCCGCCGCGGCTGGACTGACGAGGTCGGTCATCGACACGCCTGACTATTCGAGTGTTGCCTACATGAAGCGCGACGCCGCGGCAGGCGATGTTCCGTTGCTGATTTTCCTGGAGGGCGACGGCCTGCCATGGCGCAACGGGCGCCAGCCGAGCACCGATCCCACTACCGGCAATCCGCTCGCCCTGCGACTGCTGATGAACACGCCGTACCCGGGCGTCTATCTCACCCGCCCCTGCTATCACGGCTTGCAGGCGAAACACTGTGCGCCCGAACAATGGACCGGCGGACGCTACTCGGAAAGGATCGTCGAGAACATGGCAGCCGCCGTGCGGCAGGCGATGAGGCAAGCGGATGCTCGCCAGAGCATCCTGGTTGGCTACAGCGGCGGCGGCGTGCTGGCCTTACTGATTGCGGAACGACTCGAGCACGTCGCCGCCGTGGTCACGATCGCAGCGAATCTGGACATCGATGCCTGGACGACGCATCACGATTATCTACCGCTCGTACGATCGTTGAATCCTGCACTCAGTACGCAGGCACATAGCTGGCGTGAAATGCATCTGCAGGGGGCGAGGGATACCGTGGTGCCGCCGGCGACGACTGGCGCCTACTTCAGGCGCTATCCCCTGGCACAACGACAGGTTTTCGAGGATTACGATCATGCCTGCTGCTGGGCCGACGCCTGGCCGGAATGGATCCGCTCGCAGTGGTGAACGCCTGATCGACTTGCCGCTCACTCCCCGGCCGCATCGGCAGCGTCGAGGCCAGCGGCGCGGCGAGGATTGCTCTGGTCGCAGGTTCGCCGGTTTCGCGCCTCGAGTGCCGTATCCGGAAAGTCCGAGAATACGCCATCGATGCCCTGACGATAGAACTCGCAATACTCTCGCGCAGGATCGCCGGCATATTGGGGCGCCAAGGTCGCCGGCTCGTCGCGAAAGGTGTAGGCGTGAACGTGCAGGCCCGCAGCATGCGCCTGCTGGATCAATGTCGTTGGCAGCAAAGCGGGGCCGCCCACATCTCGAAATATCTGGCGCTTCCAGGGACCGACCGCATTCGCATACGCAGCGATGTCATCCAGGCTGCCCGGAGGCGTGCCGCCGCGCGGATCCCCGAACCGCGGAATCGCGACGCTGACGACCCTTTGCCCGCTGTCATCGAATTTCAGCGAGCGATCATCGAGCAATTGCACCAGCGGCAGAGGCGTGCGGCGGCGCAGGTACTGCAAATTGTCGCTCTCGAACGATTGGATGAAAACCGCGGCGTCGGCCCGGTCGAGCTTGCGCGCCTGCAGGGCCTGGAGCAGAGGATCCTCGAGCGGCAGGCCGAGCGACAGATGAAATGCCGGATGCTTGGTCTCCGGGTACAAGCCAATGGTCCGCTTGCGCACAGCGGTTTGCTCCTGGAGCAGATCCAGGATCTCCTCGAAGGTCGGAATCTCATACCGGCCGTCATATTCCTTCGAGCGTGCCGGATTCGCTTGAATGGCTCGTAGCTGCTTGATCTCGTGCAGGGTGAAATCAATGGCGAAATAACCCGTGATCGGCTTGCCATCCAGCATTCGAGTGGTCTTGCGGCTCGCAAATTCGGCCCGCAGCGCGACGTCCGTCGTCTCATCCAGCAGGGGTTCGTGCCTTGCGATCAGATGGCCGTCCCGCGTGATCACCAGATCCGGCTCGATATAGTCGGCGCCGAGTTCGATGGCGAGCGCATAGGATGCCAGCGTGTGCTCGGGCCGGTGGCCTGAAGCCCCCCGGTGCGCGATGACCAGCGGCGGCTGCCCTTCCAGCGTGTGCCATGGATCAGAGTCCGGCACTGGGGCAGCGGCCTGCAATGGAGCCGTCAGCATCGAGGCCACGAGCGCAAGCGCGGTGCTGCATGATCGTCTCATCGATCCAGGAAAAGGTCCGGCAGGAAATCCTCGTTCCCGGGCGTTACCGCATACTGGCCCAACTCCTTCACCCCTGCCTCGGCCAGCACCTCATCGTCGATAAAGAAGTTTCCGGTACAACCGCCCGCCTCGCGCGTGAGAATGGCATGTGCGGCATCCGCCATGATCTGTGGCTTGCGCGCCCGTTTCGGATCGGCCATGGGAATCAGGTTGAGCGCCGCGGTCGCGATCACCGTGCGCGGCCATAAGGCATTGACGCCGATCCCGCGCGGACGCAGCTCTTCGGCCATGCCCAGGACACACATGCTCATGCCGTACTTGGCCATGGTATAGGCGACGTGCGGACCGAACCAGTGCGCCTTCATGTTCAACGGCGGCGACAGATTCAAAATATGTGGATTGCGACCCGCCTGCGCCGCTTGGGCGAGATATGGGATACACGCCTGCGAGCACACGAACGTACCACGCACGTTCACGTCGAACATCAGATCGAAGCGCTTCATCGGCGTGTCGAGCGTGCCGGTCAAGGAAATGGCGCTGGCGTTGTTCACCAGAACATCGATGCCACCGAAATGTTCGGCGCATTGGCGCACCGCCGCGGTGACCGCATCGTCATCGCGGATGTCCACCTGCAGCGGCAACGCTCGCCCTCCTGCCGCCTCGATCTCGGCCGCGGCGCTATGTATCGTCCCGGGCAGCCTGGGATTCGGTGCGGCGCTTTTGGCAGCAATGGCGATGTTGGCGCCGTCGCGCGCCGCGCGCAGTGCAATGGCCAGGCCAATGCCGCGCGAGGCCCCCGTGATGAACAGCGTGCGACCCTTCAGGGACATGGCTTGGCTCCATCGATCAGACTGCCCCAAGACTACCCTGTGCCTGCTGTCGCCGCCATCCCGATATCGCTCATGCGCCGCTGCACTGCCTGGTCGCAACGGCGCATGAGGATCCGGTCAATGTCCCCCTGCGGTCACTGGATACGCTTGCTGGCGACGTTCGACGGCGCGCTCTCGACGCCGGCAGAGGTGTAGGCGCGCACGGAGAAATACCAGGTGGCAGGCGAGAGATTGTCGATCATGTAGGTCGCGACGCCCGGATTGCTCACCTGCGCGGTACGGTTCAGTGCGCTCGAGCTGGTGCCGTAGTAAATACGATAGCCGGCCAGGTTGCCCAAGGCCGAGCCATCCGTATTGCGCGTCGGCGGCACCCAGCTCAAGGTGGCAGAACCGTTCGCCACGGCATTCACGGTAAGAGCAAAGGCTGGCAAGGAGGCGCTGCTCCTGCCATCGCTCACGGTGATGACGATATTGGCGTAAGTGCCGACTTGCGCCGCGGTCGGGGTGCCCGAAAGCGTGCCGTTCGAAGTATTGAAGCGAGCCCATGATGGCTGGTTCCTGATCGAGAACGTCAACGTATCGCCATCCGGATCCGCGGCACTCGGCCGGAAGCTGTACGCGGTGCCGATCGCGACCGAGGTCGCCGATGATCCGGAAATCGTCGGTGCCCGGTTGCCGGTCGAACCGCCACTACCACCGCCTCCGTTGCCACTGCCACCGCCGCTCGGCGCCCTCGCCTGGATGGAGAAAGCCCGCAGGGTTGCCCGCGATTGGCCGTCGCTTACAGTGATACGGATGTTGGACCAAGTGCCGGACCTGGTCGGCGAGCCATACAAGGTGCCCGAGTATTCGGAAAAGCCGGCCCAGGAAGGTTTGTTGGCAATGCTGAAACGCAGATTGCGGGTCGGCGTATCGCGATCGCTGGCCGAAGGCCTGAAGTTGTACCAGCCATTGACATTGACTGTGGTCGGCGGCGAACCGGAAATCGTCGGCCCGGCCGCATAGGCCGGCGAGGTTGCCAGGAATGCAAGGATGAGACAAAGAACACCATACACGCCTGCAGCGGGCGTGCGTTTCACTGAAATGCGCATATGAAATCCTCATCGGGCCCGCCGGTACGCCGATTCGGGGACGCTGCACGATCAAGTACACGACCCGCTATGCGACATCAGTCGCCATTGCAGCCGCTTGTGCGTGTTTGGCAGCCCTGCCATCCTGCATCGACACAGGACCGGTGGCTTTGCGTCCCCGTCTCACGACAGGTTTGCCCTTGTACAAAACATGGCCTTCGCCGCAACAGTGCAACGAAGCATTCACCCGCACAGCAATCTGCCGTTCCGCCTGACTCTTCCTGGTCGGCCATCGCAGACATGGTGCTTGCCGATGCGACGGACTATTGAACTTGCGTGGCGCGCGCAGTTAATCGAAAGGTTCGCGCACAAGCAAAATGTCGTGAGTCTCCGACAATGACTTTGCGCTCGTCGAACAAGCGTCACACCCACGCCGCCGCCAATCGGCGACAACATCCGATCCGCCGTCGATTGCCGCGCAATACCGCGCCTGTCCAGACATT
>JBEBRC010000246.1:0-4517 GCA_040395055.1 Steroidobacter denitrificans | reverse complement strand
CCTGGCGCCCACCGAACAGGCGCTGCACGACCACGAAGAACAAGGGAATGAAAAACACGCCGAGGAAGGTGCCGACCAGCATGCCGCCGATCACCCCGGTGCCGATCGCACGCTGCGCGCCCGAGCCGGCGCCGGCGGCAAGGGCCAGCGGCAACACGCCCAGGCCGAAGGCCAGCGAGGTCATGATGATCGGCCGCAGACGATCGCGGACTGCCTGCATGGTGGCGGCAATCAGCTCCATGCCGCTTTCGAGGTTGGCCTTGGCGAATTCGACGATCAGGATCGCGTTCTTGCTGGTCAGGCCGACCGTGGTCAGCATCGCCACCTGGAAGTAGACGTCGCGCTCCATACCGCGCAAGGTATTGGCCAGCACCGCGCCCAGGATACCCAGCGGCGCTACCAGCAGCACGGCGGATGGCACCGTCCAGCTCTCGTACAATGCCGCCAGGCACAGGAACACGATCAGCAGCGACAAGGTATACAGCAGCGGCGTCTGGGAACCCGATTGACGCTCCTGGTAGGACAAGGCGGTCCACTCGATGCCGAAGCCAGGCGGCAGCTGCGCCGCCAGACGTTCGATCTCGTCCATGGCATCGCCCGAGGCGACGCCGAACGTACCCTCACCCTGAATCTCCATCGCCGGCACGCCGTTGTAGCGTTCCAGCCGTGGCGATCCATACTCCCACTCGTAGCCGGCGAAGGCCGAGAACGGCACCATTTCGCCCTCGCTATTGCGCACCGACCACAGGTTGAAATCCTCGGGCGTCATGCGATAGGGAGCATCGGCCTGCAGGTACACTCGTTTGACCCGGCCGCGATCGATGAAGTCATCGACATATTGACCACCCCAGGCCGCCGCCAGCGTGGCATTGATGTCGGCAATCGACAGCCCCAGCGCACTGGCCTTTGCCTTGTCGACATTGATCCGCAACTGCGGGGCATCCTCCTGTCCGTTCGGACGCACGTTGGCCAGCAGCGAGCTTTGCGCCGCCGCTCCCAGCAGCTGGTTGCGCGCATCCAGCAGCGCCTCGTGGCCCTGCGCGGCATTGTCCTGCAGGAAAAAGCTGAAGCCGTTGGCGATACCGAGTTCGGGCATGGCCGGCAGGTTGAAGGCGAACGCGAGTGCGTCCTGGATCCCGAACAGCGCGCCCATTGCACGCCCGACCACGCTGTCGATACTCGATTCGCTCGAGGTACGCTCGCTCCAATCCTTCAATTTGATGAAGGCCATGCCGTTGTTCTGACCCATGCCGGCAAAGCTGAAACCCTGGATCGCGAACACCGACTCGACCGCCTCCTGCTCGTCTTCCAGGAAATGGCGCTCGATCTTCTCGATCGATTCCAAGGTACGCGCCTGGGTGGCGCCGATGGGCGCCTGCACCATCGTCATCAATACGCCCTGGTCCTCGGAGGGCAGGAAGCCGCTGGGCATGCGCGCGAACAGCAGGCCCATCACCACTGCCATGGCGACGAAAATGCCCATGAATCGCGCCGGCCGGCCGATGATGCCGCGCACGCCGCGGCGGTATCGGTTGCTGGTATCGTCGAACTTGCGATTGAACCAGCCGAAGAAGCCCCGCGTACCGTGGTGCTCGCCCTTGTCCAGCGGCTTGAGCATGGTGGCGCACAAGGCAGGTGTCAGCACGATCGCCACCAGCACCGACAGCGCCATCGCGGTCACGATCGTGGCCGAGAACTGGCGGTAGATGATGCCGGTCGAGCCGCTCATGAACGCCATCGGCACGAACACGGCCGACAAGACCAGGCCGATGCCGATCAACGCGCCCGTGATCTGGTCCATCGACTTGCGGGTCGCTGCCAGCGGCGACAGACCCTCCTCACTCATGATCCGCTCGACGTTCTCGACCACCACGATCGCGTCGTCGACCAGCAGGCCGATCGCCAGCACCATCGCGAACATGGTCAGCATGTTGATCGAGAAACCAAGCACCGACAGCACTCCGAACGTTCCCAGCAGCACCACCGGCACCGCGATCGTCGGGATCAAGGTGGCGCGGAAATTCTGCAAGAACAGATACATGACCAGGAACACCAGCACGATGGCCTCGATCAGGGTCTTGATCACGTTCTTGATCGACACCTTGACGAAGGGCGTGGTGTCGAACGGCACCACTGCCTTCATTCCGGCAGGGAAATAAGGCGTCAGCTGCTCCAAGGTCTCGCGCACACCCGCGGCGGTATCCAGGGCATTGGCGCCGGTCGCCATCGAGATCGCCACGCCGGTTGCCGGGCGACCGTTGTAGCGGGTCACGAAATCGTAGGTTTCGGCGCCGATCTCGACCCGGGCGATGTCCCCGAGCTTGAGCACCGAGCCGTCACGGTTGCTGCGCACGATGATGTCGCGAAACTGTTCGGGTGTCTGCAGGCGATCCTGCGCATTGATGGTGGCATTGAGCTGCTGCCCCTCGGCCGCCGGTGTGCCGCCGAGCTGGCCGACCGCGACTTGCGCATTCTGGCCCACCAGCGCCGCGATCACGTCGGTCGTGCCGAGCCGGTAGGTGTTGAGCTTGTTCGGATCCAGCCAGATCCGCATCGCATAGCTGGCGCCGAATACCTGGATGTTGCCGACGCCAGGCACGCGACTGAGCGGATCGACCAGGGTCGAGCTGACGTAGTCGGAGATATCGTCCCGGGTCATGCTGCCGTCCTCGGAGACGAAGCCGAGCACCTGCAGGAATCCGGTTGCGACCTTGCCGACGGAAATGCCTTGGCGCTGCACTTCCAGGGGCATCAACGGCATCGCCAGCTGCAGCTTGTTCTGCACCTGCACCTGCGCCGTATCCGGATCGGTGGCATTATCGAAGGTCAGCGTAATCGTCGCCCGGCCGTTGGAGGAGCTGTTGGACGAGAAGTACATGAGGCCGTCCAGTCCCTTCATGTTCTGCTCGATGATCTGGGTCACCGAATCCTCGACCACCTTGGCCGACGCGCCGGGATAATTGGCGCGGATCTCCACCGCGGGCGGCGCGATCGTGGGATACATCGACACCGGCAGGGTGAAGATGGCCAGCGTACCGGCCAACATGATGATGATCGCGATCACCCATGCGAAAATCGGACGATCGATAAAGAAGCGCGCCATGTGGGTTCTCGTTTACTGCTGTGTCGCGGCGGCGATGATCGCTGAGTTGGTCCGGACGACGCCGGCATTGATCGCAGCCGATTCCTTCTGCGGCGCCTCGCGTTCGCTTGCCTGGACCAGTGCACCCGGCTGGATCTTCTGCAAGCCGGACACGATCACCTTGTCCCCGGCGACCAGGCCGCCCTCCACCAGCCAGTTGTCGGCAATCGTGCGGCTGACCTGCACCGTGCGCACCTGAACCTTGTTGTCCTTGCCGACCACCATCACCGTGGTGTTTCCACGCGGATCGCGCGCGACACCCTGCTGCGGCACCAGCAGCGCATTCTGGCGCACACCATTGCCGACCAATGCGCGCACATACATGCCGGGGAGCAGGACGTGGTCCGGATTGGGCACGAGCACCCGCAGCGCGAAGCTGCCGGTCGACGGATCCACCGTGACCTCCGAGAAGGCCAGCTTGCCGTCGTGCTCATAGCGTGTGCCATCCTCCAACAGGATCGTGACCGGCAAGCCCTCGGTGCTCTCCAGCTTCCCGCTCTGCAGCGCCTTGCGCAGCGTCAGCAACTCGGCGCTGGACTGCGTCAGGTCGACATAGATCGGGTCGAGCTGCTGTACGGTGGCCAAGGCAGCGCCCTGATTGGCGGTAACCAGCGCCCCCGCGGTGACGGATGATTTGCCGATGCGGCCACTGATCGGTGATTCGATACGTCCGTAGCCGACCAGAATGCCGGAGCTTTGCACCGCCGCCTCGGCGACCTTGACGTCCGCTTCGGCCTGCTGCAGCGCGGCGACGGCGTTCTCGTTGTCCTGCCGGCTCACGGCATCGATCTTGGCCAGTTCCGCCGACCGGGCCGCGGTGAGGCGAGCGGACTTCAACGTCGCCTCGGCGCGCGCCAGGGACGCTTTCGCGCTGGCCAGCTCGGCGCGATAGGTCGCATCATCGATCTGGTACAGGCCCTGGCCCGCCTCGACCAGCGCACCCTCGGTGAACAAACGCTTCTGCACGATGCCGCTGACCTGCGGTCGCACTTCGGCCACCATGAACGGATGGGTGCGGCCAGGCAGTTCACGGGTCAGGGTGACCGATACCGGCTCCAGCGTCACCACCGTGACCGGCGTTGCCGCCATCTCCTCGGCGGCGGCATTCTGGTCTGCACTGCAGCCGCCCAATCCGGCAGCCAGCGAGGCACCGAACAACAGTACGGCGAAAATTCGGGAAACGGGAGCTTGACGACGGGACATGGCGGTCTCGAACGATGGACTGAGGACTATGGGACCATCGGCTACGATGGGGTCTGAGCACGGCCAAATGGCCGACGACGGCGCGAAGAATGAACGATCATTCTTTTTTTGTCAACCGGACATTCGTGAATGTTTGTTTACAACGACAGTAGTGTGAACCGCATCGCGCTGG
>JBEBRC010000245.1:0-4551 GCA_040395055.1 Steroidobacter denitrificans | reverse complement strand
AGCTTTTCCGCGCCCAGCGTGCCGGGCGTCCGCGCCAGCGCCCATGATGGCCGTTGGCGCCGGCTGTCGATGCCGCCGCCCGCACCCGCTGTGCGTCCGGGCCCCTGGCTTTCCATCCCGGCTGGCCGCGCGAGCCGCCAGCGCTCCAGATTTGTTTTCGACAGTTTACCCCCCACTATCTGACTCCCTTATAGTGTCTGGTCCATCCTGACGATCCTCCGGCGATGTCCTCCATCCTCATCCGCGGCGCGCGCACGCACAATTTGCGCAACATCGACCTGGAGCTCCCGCGCGACCAGCTGATCGTCTTCACCGGCTTGTCGGGCTCGGGGAAGTCTTCCCTCGCCTTCGATACCATCTACGCCGAGGGACGGCGCCGCTACGTCGAGTCGCTGTCGGCCTATGCCCGTCAGTTCCTGTCGATGATGGAAAAGCCGGATGTCGACTCTATCGATGGCCTGTCGCCAGCGATCGCCATCGAGCAGAAGTCCACATCGCACAATCCGCGCTCGACGGTCGGCACCGTGACCGAGATCTACGATCACTTACGCCTGCTGTTTGCGCGCGTAGGCATTCCGCGCTGTCCGGATCACGGCATGGACCTGGTGGCGCAGACCGTCAGCCAGATGGTCGACCAGGTATTGCGCCTGCCCGAAGGCGCTCCCTTGCTGCTGCTGGCGCCACTGATCGACGCCCGTAAGGGCGAGCACGCCAGTGTCATGGAACAACTGCGCAGTCAGGGTTTCGTGCGCGCGCGGATCGATGGCACCGTCGTCGAACTGGAGGATCCGCCCAAGCTCGACCTCAGGAAAAAGCACACCATCGAAGCCGTCGTCGACCGCTTCAAGGTACGCCCCGATATCGGGCAGCGACTGGCGGAGTCCTTCGAAACGGCATTGCGCCTCTCGGACGGCGTAGCGCGCATCGCGTTCATGGAGCAGCCCTCATCCTCGGAGCGCGAGGACATCGTGTTCTCGGCCAAGTTTGCCTGCACGATCTGCGGCTACAGCCTCCCGGAACTCGAACCCCGGCTGTTCTCGTTCAACAATCCTGCCGGCGCCTGTCCGACCTGCTCCGGCCTGGGCGTGCAACAGTTTTTCGATCCGGCGCGAGTCGTACACCACGCGCACCTGTCGCTGGCCGGCGGCGCGATCCGCGGCTGGGATCGGCGCAACGCCTATTACTTTGCCCTGATGCAGTCCTTGGCGAAGCACTACAAGTTCGACGTCGAGACGCCTTGGCAGGAGCAGCCCGACGCGCAACAGAAAGTGGTCCTGTACGGCAGCGGCCAGGACAAGGTCGATTTTCGCTATATCGATTCCAAGGGCCGCACGGTCCGCCGGGCACACCAGTGGGAAGGCGTGATACCCAACCTGCAACGCCGCTATCGAGAAACCGAGTCGATGGCGGTGCGTGAGGAACTGGCGAAATACCTTAGCAACCAGCCCTGCCCCGACTGTGATGGGACGCGACTGAATCGCGCGGCGCGCAACGTGTTCGTCGCCGAACGTACGCTGCCGGCGCTGTCGAGGCTGTCCGTCGCCGACGCGCTCACGTTCAGCACGGAACTGGTGCTCGAGGGCTGGCGCGGCGAAATCGCCGCCAAGATCGCCAAGGAAGTCAGCGACCGCTTGCGCTTCCTCAGCGATGTCGGACTCGATTACCTGACGTTGGATCGCAGCGCCGAGACGCTGTCCGGGGGCGAGGCGCAGCGCATCCGCCTGGCCAGCCAGATCGGCTCGGGCCTGGTCGGCGTCATGTATATCCTCGATGAACCGTCGATCGGCCTTCACCAGCGCGACAACGACCGGCTGCTGCGTACCTTGGACCGGCTGCGCGACCTGGGCAACACGGTCATCGTGGTCGAGCATGACGAAGATGCGATCCGGCATGCCGATCATGTCGTGGACCTGGGTCCGGGCGCCGGCGCGCACGGCGGCCAGATCATCGCACAGGGTACGCCCGATGAGGTCGCCGCCCATCCCGACTCCATCACCGGCCAATATTTGTCGGGCACGCGCCAGATCGCGGTGCCAGCGATGCGTACCCCAAGGCAGGACGAACGCTTCCTGCGCATCCTCAACGCTCGCGGCAACAACCTGCGCCAGGTCACGGTCGAGATCCCGCTGGGGGTCATGACCTGTGTCACCGGCGTCTCGGGCTCAGGCAAGTCGACGCTCGTGAACGACACCTTGTACCGCTTCGTCGCGCGGCAGCTCAACGACGCCTCCGTCGATGCGGCACCCAGCGACGGTGTCGAAGGACTTGAGCACATCGATCGCGTCATCGACATCAATCAAAGCCCGATCGGGCGTACGCCTCGCTCGAACCCGGCGACCTACACCGGCTTGTTCACGCCGATCCGCGACCTCTTCGCCGCCGTGCCCGAAGCACGCGCGCGCGGCTATGAGCCGGGCCGCTTCAGCTTCAATGTCAAGGGTGGGCGTTGCGAGGCCTGCCAGGGCGATGGCGTCATCAAGGTCGAGATGCATTTCCTGCCGGACGTGTACGTGCCCTGCGATGTGTGTCAGGGACGACGCTACAATCGCGAGACGCTCGAAGTGCGCTACAAGGGCAAGAGCATTCACGAAGTGCTGGAAATGACGGTCGAGGACGCGCTTGAATTCTTCCGCCATGCACCCGTCATCGCCCCCAAGCTGCAGACGCTGATGGATGTGGGCCTGTCGTATATCCGCCTGGGACAGAACGCCACCACGCTATCGGGTGGCGAGGCGCAGCGCGTCAAGCTGGCCAAGGAGTTGTCGAAGCGCTCCACCGGCCGCACCTTGTACATACTCGATGAGCCGACCACCGGCCTGCATTTCTACGACATCGAGCAATTGCTGGGCGTATTGCACCGGCTGCGCGACGAAGGAAATACCATCGTGGTGATCGAGCACAATCTGGATGTGATCAAGACTGCCGACTGGATCATCGACCTCGGCCCCGAGGGTGGTGGCGGCGGCGGCATGATCGTGGCAACGGGGACGCCCGAGGAGGTCGCGGCACAAGCGAATTCGTATACCGGACAATACCTGCGCCCGATGCTGGAACGTCACGGACAGCGGCTGCGCAAGCGAGCCTGACATGCAGGCACTGTGCTCCTTCAGCGGCGGCAAGGACTCCTGCCTGGCGCTATGGCGCGCGCAGCAGCAAGGCGTGGACGTACGCAGCCTGCTGGTCATGTTCGAGGAATCCGGCGAACGCAGCCGCTCGCACGCCATCCCACTGTCCGTGATCGAGCGCCAGGCGCAGGCTTTGCGTCTGGATCTGATGACGCGCGGTGCCAGCTGGCAAGACTATGAGCGGGTCTTCATCGCCGCACTGTGCGAACTGCGCGCCAGCGGCCACGAACTCGCTGTCTTTGGCGACATCGATCTGCAGGAACATCGCGACTGGGAAGAAAAGGCCTGTGCCGCCGCCGGCATCAGCGCCTTGCTGCCGCTATGGCGCCAGGACCGGCGCGCCCTGGCGCACCAGGTGCTGTCCGAAGGCTTTCGCGCCGTAGTCGTATGCGTGGATTCGCGCCATCTGCCGGATGACTTCTGCGGGCGCGAATACGACGCCTCTTTCATTCGCGACCTGCCGCCGCAGGTCGATGTCGCTGGCGAGAACGGAGAGTTTCACACCTTCGTCTACGACGGGCCCAATTTCGGGCATCCGGTGGCGTTCGCCATCGACGGCTTCGAGGACAGCGTGACACCCCCCGAATTCGGCGCCATGCGTTACCGATTCGCGCGTCTGCGCTGAACACCCGAGCACCCACGCACGCCGACAGCCTGCGGCGCCTAGATGCGCGGCCCTCTCGGCGCCGTCGACTTGAATACCTGGCGCACCTCGCCATGCGACAACGATTCTTGAAACCGCCCGCCGGTGTATTCGGTGAGAATCGAGCGCCAGAAATCGATGGCCGCCTTGTTGTGCAGAAATTCGACGATCTCCCAGGTACCGGCGAAGCGATTGAAGATCAGGCGCGCCGCATCGCGGCCGATTCCGCGGCGGCGGGAATTCAGGGCCACGAAGAATTCAGCCATCCGGAAATCGACTTGATCGCGCTGGTGCCGTAGTGGCCGGCTGACCAGTGCGAAGCCCGCGGGCCTGTTGTTCTTGAGGATGATCAGAGGATGCGAGCTGTCATCGGCAAACCAGCGCGCCATCAACTCGGCATGGCGCTCGCCGTACTCATCGGCTATCGGGAACATGCCCGTATTCATGCTCGGATGCGAAAGATCTTCCAGGTATTCCGGATACTGCGCCTGAATCCAGGCATGGTCCGGCGTGGAATGGGCATCGCGAATGCTGACTGGCACGTGACGACCGGCGTAGCGCCGCCTCCGATTGAGCCGAGTGGTATACATCGAAGCATACAACTTAACCCAGCCTGCCGGGTTCGTGAAGCCCGGATGCACTCGTGTCGCACTAGCGGAATTTCATATCCGCCGCGGGCGCGAACCCACGGTCGGCGACTGCGACGACACACGCTCGATAAGCTGGACGTCTAAAGCCCTTAAAGCCTTTCCGCTCGAAGCCCTTGCCGGCCGTGCATTGGAG
>JBEBRC010000244.1:0-4558 GCA_040395055.1 Steroidobacter denitrificans | reverse complement strand
ACACTAGCCGAGTAACGACTTTGTTTCCGACGCACAGAAACGCGGTGCTCCTGCTACTCTATTCCACAGTCACCGACTTGGCGAGATTTCGCGGCTGGTCGACATCGGTTCCCTTCAGGATCGCGCAATGATACGCCAGCAGCTGCAGCGGTATGGTGTAGACCGCAGGCGCCTGAAAATGGCTGACATGCTCCGGCATGGTGATGACCGTGACGCCTTCGGAGGCTTGGATGCCCGCTTTCGGATCGGCAAACACATACAGTTCGCCGCCGCGCGCGCGCACTTCCTGCAGGTTCGACTTGAGCTTCTCCAGCAGATCGTTATTGGGTGCGACAGTAATGACCGGCATGTCGGCATCGACCAGCGCCAGAGGTCCGTGCTTGAGTTCGCCGGCCGGGTAGGCCTCGGCATGGATGTATGAAATCTCCTTGAGCTTGAGTGCTCCCTCCATGGCGACCGGATACATCTGTCCGCGCCCCAGGAACAATGCGTGACGCTTATCGGCGAAGCGCGCCGCCAGTTCCTTGATCTGATCATCGAGGCGCAAGGTCTTCTCGATCAATCCGGGAATCTCGATCAGGCGCTGCACCAGGCCGCGCTCGCGCTCGGCATCGGTGCCATGGAACTTCGCCAGCGCGACGACCAGCATGCCCAGCGCCGTGAGCTGGGTCGTGAACGCCTTGGTCGATGCCACGCCGATTTCAGGGCCGGCGCGCGTCAGCAGTACCAGCTCGGATTCGCGCACCAGCGAGCTTTCGGGCACGTTGCAGATCGACAGACTGGACAGATACCCCGCCTGCTTGGCCATGCGCAACGCGGCCAAGGTGTCGGCCGTCTCGCCCGACTGGGAAATCGTGACAAACAAGGTGTTCTTCGGCACCACCGGATTGCGATAGCGATACTCGCTGGCGATTTCTACCCAGCAGGGCAGGCGCGCAATCTGCTCGATGTAGTATTTCGCGACCGCACCGGCGTGATAGCTGGTGCCGCAGGCAACGATCTGCACCGCTTCCGCGCGCCGGAACACCTCGGTCGCCAGAGGACCGAAGGCGGCTTCCAGCAGCTTGCCGGCCACGGCCCGTTCCTCGAGCGTCTGCGCCACGGCACGCGGCTGCTCGTAGATCTCCTTGAGCATGTAATGGGCATACTCGCCTTTTTCGGCCGCGCCGGCTGACAGGGCGCTTTGGCGCACCGGCCGCTGCGCGGTGTTGCCCTCATTGTCCAGAATACGGATGCTCTGGCGCCGGATCTCTGCGACGTCACCTTCCTCGAGGAAAATGAACTCGCGCGTGACCGGCAGCAGCGCGCTGACATCGGAGGCGACGAAGTTCTCGCCTTCGCCGACACCGATCACGACCGGGCATCCGACGCGGGCAAGAATGATGGCGTCCGGTTCGTCCTCGCTGACAACGGCGAGCGCGTAGGCGCCTTCGAGCTCGGCGACCGTGGCGCGCACGGCGCGAAAAATATCGCCAAGCTTCTGCTTGTGATGATGAACCCGATGCGCGATGACCTCGGTATCGGTCTCCGAACTGAAGTGGTAGCCGAGTTTCGTCAGCTCTTCGCGCAGTTCCTCGTGATTTTCGATGATGCCATTGTGAACGATGGCAATACCGTCGCGGGAAATGTGCGGGTGTGCATTGCGTTCGGAGGGCACGCCATGGGTTGCCCAGCGTGTGTGGGCGATGCCCAGGTGCCCATCGACGGGATTCTCCCCGAGCGCCTCCTGCAGCACTTTCACTTTGCCGACGGTGCGCAGGCGGCTCAGACGGCCACTTTGGCCCAGGATCGCCACACCCGCGGAATCGTAGCCGCGGTACTCCAGGCGCCGCAGCCCCTCGATCAGGATGGGGACGATGTTGCGATCAGCGATCGCGCCGACGATGCCGCACATGAGAAACCCTCGATAAGAGCAACACATTGTACAGAAGGGCATGAGCAAATCTTATGCACAGGTCACGATCATCCGTTTCCTACGCACCGATGCGGATTCCATGCCAGGGCCGATCGGGGACCGGGCCCCAGGTCTTATTCCTTGGCCTGCTTCTTGGCGGGACGCCGCCAGCCATCGATCGTGACCTGCCGCGCCCGCGCCACGGTCAATTTGCCCTCAGGCACATCCTTGGTGATCGTCGATCCCGCGCCGGTATTGGCGCGCGCACCTATCTTCAGCGGTGCAATCAACATCGAGCCTGAACCGATGAACGCCTCGTCGCCGATATCGGTACGCCATTTGTTGACGCCGTCGTAGTTGACCGTGACCGTGCCGGCGCCGATGTTGGCCTTTTGTCCGACCGTCGTATCCCCCAGGTAGGTCAAATGATTGGCCTTGCTGCCGGCGCCGATCTCGCTGTTCTTGACCTCCACGAAATTCCCGATGTGGACCTCTTGGTGCAAGACGCTCTGGGGACGAAGGCGTGCAAAAGGGCCGATCGAGCTTCGTGGACCGATATGCGCGGTATCGATGACGCAGTTGGGATGGATCCGGGTATCGGCCTCGATGCGGCAGTCTTTCAAGTAGCAGTTGGGCCCGACATGCACACGATCGCCCAGCTCGACCCGGCCGACCAGCACGGCGTTTATGTCTATGAACACATCCCGCCCGACGACGACCTCGCCACGGACATCGATTCGCCCCGGATCGGCCAGGGTCGCTCCCTCCACCATCAATGCCTGCGCCCTTGCGGCACGCAGTGCCGCCTCCAGCTGGGCGAGCTGTACTTTGTCGTTCACGCCCAGCACTTCGGCCTCGGTCGGCGCCACCACGGCATTGATGCGCAGCCCCTCGCGAGCGGCCATGACGATGATGTCCGTGAGGTAGTACTCGCCTTGGGCGTTGTCGTTCTTCAGCACCGAGAGCCACTTGCGCAAGGCGCCGGCCGGCACCGCCATCAATCCGGTATTCACTTCCTTGATGGCCCGTTCCTTGGTGTTCGCGTCCTTTTGCTCGACGATCCGCGCCACATTGCGCGCCGCATCGCGCACCACGCGGCCATAGCCGGTGGGATCGGCCAGTTCGACCGTGAGCACGCTGATGGAGGTCTCGTCGCATTGCGCGAGCAGGCGCGCCAGCGTCGCCTGGCGCACCAACGGTACATCGCCGTACAGGATCAGGACCCGGTGATCGTCGGGTATGGCCGGGATCGCCTGCGCCACGGCATGGCCAGTACCCAACTGCTCGGCCTGCAGCACCCACTGCACCGGCTCATCGGCCAGTGCCTGGCGCACCTGCTCCCCGCCGTGCCCATACACCACATGGATGGCGTCGGCGTGCAGCGCCTTGGCGCCGTCCAGCACATGCGCCAGGAGCGGCCGGCCGGCGAGCGGCTGCAGCACCTTCGGCAGATCCGATTTCATACGCTTGCCCTGGCCGGCGGCGAGGATGACTATTGAAAGCGACATGACGGGCTCTCGCTGGTGGACGTGCGGTCCGGTATTGCTACTCGGCACTGCACCGGGCTGATGTCAGAACTCGGATGTTGAACGTCGATTCCGGTTTACGAAAGCAAAATGCGCCCCGAAGGGCGCACTGTGCAGGGCAGTCGGTCGATCCTTGGACCATTCACTGCTTCAGCTTTCTCAGCTTCTCGATAGCCTTGATCTGTGCGATCGCGCGTGCCAGCTCGGCTTGCGCTTCGGCGAGTTCCATCTTGTTGCCGCGATCGCGCAGCGCCTCCTCGGCACGCTGCTTTGCCTGCAAGGCCGCCGCCTCGTCCAGGTCCTTGGCACGCAACGCGGTATCGGCAAGCACCGTGACCAGATGCGGCTGGATCTCCAGCGCGCCGCCGGAGACATAGAAGAACTGCTCCTCGCCGGCGGGTGTCTGGACGCGAACCTCTCCCGGCTTGAGCGTGGTCAGCAACGGGGCGTGCCGGGGCGCAATGCCGAGCTCGCCCATGATTGCCGGGGCAAAGACCATTGCGGCCTCGCCGGAGAAGATTTCCCCTTCGGCGCTGACGATGTCGACGTGTAAAGTTGCCATAGCTTGTTACTGCAAGGTCTTCGCTTTCTCGACCGCTTCGTCGATGTCGCCGACCATATAGAAAGCCTGCTCCGGCAGGTGGTCGTATTCGCCGGCCAGAATACCCTTGAAACCGCGAATCGTCTCCTTGAGCGGCACGATCTTGCCGTCCTGGCCGGTGAACACCTTCGCCACGTTGAACGGCTGCGACAGGAAGCGCTGGATCTTGCGCGCCCGCGATACCGTGCGCTTGTCCTCTTCCGACAACTCGTCCATCCCTAAGATGGCGATGATGTCCTGCAGTTCCTTGTAGCGCTGCAGCACGGCCTGCACACCGCGCGCGATGCCGTAGTGCTCCTCGCCGATCACCAGCGGATCGAGCTGGCGGCTGGTGGAGTCCAGCGGGTCCACTGCCGGGTAGATGCCCAGGGAAGCAATCTGGCGCGACAGCACGACGGTCGCATCCAAGTGCGCAAAGGTGGTGGCGGGGGAAGGATCGGTCAAGTCGTCCGCCGGTACGTACACCGCCTGGATGGAGGTGATCGAGCCGGTCTTGGTCGAGGTGATGCGCTCCTGCAGCACGCCCATTTCCTCGGC
>JBEBRC010000243.1:0-4595 GCA_040395055.1 Steroidobacter denitrificans | reverse complement strand
CCAGCATCACTAAATAAGGTGTTCAGGCGCGTTGATGCTACGAAACTCTTCCTCGGAGGGCCAGAAAGTCGAGAAGTGCCCTCACGCGGGAGGGCAGTGGGCCGCCCTGACCGATATGTATGGCGTGGAAGGATTCCCGATCCCCGGGATTAAATTCCTCCAAAACCGGTACGAGACGTCCACTTGCAATGTCCTCCCGTACGGTGAAGTTCGGCGCGCGGACAAGGCCCACGCCGCTCAGCGCCAGTCGCCGCAGAGCTTCGCCGTCGCTGGCTTGAATACGTCCAACGGTAGGTACGACGACGGTCTCCCCATTCCGCATGAGAGGCCAGCCATCCCCAGAGCGGACATAGCCAAAGCCGAGCCTGTTGTGGCCTTCAAGGTCTTCGATTGTTTTCGGTTCGCCCAATTGGTCGAGATAGGCTGGGGCGGCAACAATCAGCATGGCGGAGTCGCCCAGTTTTCGCGCAACAAGGCTCGAACTCTTCAGCGGTCCCGCACGCACCGCTACATCGGTTCTTTCGGCAAGCAAATCCACGACGGTGTCAGTTTGTATCAGATCAAGCGAGACACCGGGAAATTGCGCCAGAAACTCCGGAAGAATAGGAGCGAGGATATGGGTGGCATAGGATGCGCTGGTGTTGAGGCGGATGCGACCGACGGGCTCTTCGCCTGTGCCTGCGCCCCTCTCGGCGTCGGCGATATCTGCGAGAATTCGCATGGCGCGTTCGTAGAACACGCATCCCTCCGGGGTGAGTTGGAACGCTCGTGTGGAGCGGTTCACCAATCGTGCGCCAAGGCGGGTCTCTAACCGTGTTATCAACTTGCTGACTGCGGACGGTGTCATGCGACAGGCGCGTGCCGCCGCCGAAAATCCGCCCCGCTCGACCACGCAGACAAACACTTCCATTTCACCCGAGCGATTGATTTCAGCGCGCGCCATTTTCTTTCCTTAGATACGTCGACTAGCTGATGAGGGAAGCGCGACGACGGTGGTGCTGGAATTGGTCTTTGAATTCACAAATGATATTACAATGAGCAATCTATATCACTATCGTAACACGATCTATTCTCTCGCGAACGAAACATCGCGAGCAAAATGCATCGCCCAAGCGATGCGCTCGTAACGAGAGGATAAGAAGATAATGTCGCTTCGACTAAACAGCGCGCGCACTGGCCGTCGAGCTTGTCGGAAATTCCTATTTACTGGCTGGATTGCAAGCGCCCTGGCTATGGGGGCCATCCTTCTCGGCCCAGCGCCCGCGATCGCCGATGATGGGCAGTGGGTCGGCACGTGGACGGCCAGTCCACAACCGGTCTGGGGAGGGGATTTCGCCTTCCCGACAAAAATCCCTGCAAGGGTGAAAGATCGTACTTTCCGCCAGATTGTTCGAGTTAGTCTTGGAGGCATGAGACTGAGGTTCGTTTTCTCAAACATCTATGGAAAACAGCCTTTGAAAATTGGCGCAGCCAGCGTTGCCCCCGCTGGTCAGCAGGCGGCAGTAGCCCCGTCGACTATCCGAAAGCTCACTTTTGGCGGTAAATCGAGCGTCGTCATGCTGCCCGGCGCACCGGTGGTTAGTGATCCGGTGGATTTGCAAACCGATGCGCAATCGCGGCTCGCGGTTTCCATTTTTCTGCCGGATGAAACGGCTCTGGACACCTTTCATTGGGATGGCCGTCAGACAGCATGGTTCGGCAATGGTAACCTTACTGCGGCGGGCGACTTCCCGGCATTTGACACGACCGATGCACGCATTCTTTTAACAGACGTTCTGGTCGATACCCCTAACGAAGGTGCAGTCGCCATCATCGGCGATTCCATTACCGATGGTAACGGAGCGACAGTGGATGCAGACTCGCGCTGGCCCGATTTTCTTGCAAAGCGGCTTGCGCCCCGACGCATCGCCGTCCTTAACGCGGGTATTTCCGGCGCCCGCCTGCTCGAGGACAAAATGGGTGTTAACGCAGTTGCCCGTTTGGAGAGCGATGTACTGTCCAAGCCCAACGTGAAGGCGCTCATCGTATTCATCGGCATCAACGATATTTCGTGGCCAGGCACTGCCTTTGCTCCGAACTCCAAGCGACCGAGCGTTGAGGCTATGATCGAGAGCTACGGGCAGCTGATCGCGTTGGCACACGCGCACAACATCCGTGTCATTGGCGCAACACTGACACCATTCGAGGGTGCGCTTTCTGGGACCCCACTCGAGGGCTACTACAACGCCGACAAGGACGCGCTTCGCAACGAGATCAATCAGTGGATTCGCAAGAGCGGTGCGTTCGACGCGGTGGTCGATTTTGATGCGCTTCTTCGCGATCCAGACAATAACGCCCGCATCGCGCCAGCTTTCGATTCCGGCGATCATCTTCACCCCGGCGATAAGGGCAATCTGACAATGGCCGAGTCGATTAATCTCGAAACGCTGCTCGGGCGCTGATCGTCAGTGGGGTTCGGGCAGTGCTTCGCGCTCGAGCCATTCCGGGTCGATTTCCGGCAGTGGGATCGCGTCGAGCAGCGCGCGGGTATAGGCTGACTTCGGATCAGCGAAGACTTGTTCGCACGCCCCTGCTTCGACGACCTTGCCGAAACGAAGCACATAGACGCGGTCGCAGATGGCCCGAATGACGCTGAGATCGTGACTGATGAAGGCCATGGAAAGGCCCATATCACGCGACAGGTCTTTCATCAGGTTGAGAACCTGTGCCTGCGTCGAGACGTCAAGGCCGGAGACGATCTCATCAGCCAGAACGAAGTCCGGTTCGAGAAGGGCGGCGCGGGCGATGCCCACTCGCTGGCGCTGGCCGCCCGAAAGTTCGTGGGCGTTGCGGCCAAGTACGACCTTGGGCAGAGTGAAGCGGTCGAGAATTTTGAGAACCTTCGCCTCGGCCTCCGCGGCGTTGTTCGCCAAACCGTGCAACAGCATTGGCTCCACCAGAATGCGGCGAATGGAATGGCGCGGATTGAGCGATGCCATCGGGTCCTGGAAGATCATCTGCATACGTCGGCGCAGCGGTCGCATCCTGTTATCGGGCAGACTGGTAATATCCTGACCGTCGAACCGGATTTCGCCGGCGGAGATGTCGACGAGGCGCAGCAGCGCCCGGCCAAGCGTTGTCTTACCCGAGCCGGACTCGCCGACGATGCCGATCGTTTCGCCGCGCGCGATGTCGATGTCGATGCCATGCAGCACCTTGTGGCCAGCAGACCTGCCGAAAAGGCCACCCGCACCGTAAGCGACTTCTATGCCGCGAGCTGTGAGAAGCATGTTGGTCATCAGCTTTTTCCGATCTCGGCGCGCAGTTGCTCGAATACCGACTGTGGCACCGGCTCCAAGCCACTATTGGGGCGGTCGTAACGCGGGCCAGCGGCCATCAGCGCCTTAGTGTAGATGTGCTTGGGTCGCTGCAGGACATCGGCGGTGCTGCCCTGCTCGATCACCTTACCGGAGTAGAGCAGCGTTACGCTGTCACAGATTTGGGCAACGACGCCCAGATCATGCGTCACGAATATCACGCCCGTGCCATGAGCGCGCTGCATGCTGCGAATGAGGCGCAGGATCTGCTTTTGCACGGTCACGTCGAGCGCGGTTGTCGGTTCGTCGGCAACCACGAGCTTGGGTTCGAGCGCAAAGGCCGAGGCAATCAACACGCGCTGGCGCATGCCGCCCGATAGCTCGTGCGGATAAGCGCGCAGAACCCGCTCCGGATCGCGGATATGCACTTCCTCCAGCAGGGTCAGCGCGCGTTCACGGGCCGCCTTGCTTGACAGGCCGCGCTTGAGGCGCAAGCCGTCGGTCAGTTGGGCCTCGATACGACGGCCTGGATTAAGCGCCGTCTGCGGGTCCTGCGGGATGAGCGAGATTTCACTGCCCATAATCTGGCGTAATTGGGGAGCCGGTATGGTCAGGAGGTCGCGGCCCTCGAAATTGATGGTGCCGCGGGTAATGCGGACCGTGCGCGGCAGGATACCAAGCAGCGCCTTGGCGATGGTCGATTTGCCGGCGCCGCTCTCACCGACGAGGCCGCGGACCTCGCCGCGCCCGAGTGTCAATGCGACATCACGAAGAACGGGCGAGCCGCCATCCCGATCCGAGACCGCCGACAGGCTGTTGATGGAGAGAAGGGGTTCGGTCATCGGCGCATCATCGGGTCAAGGGCGCGGCGCAGGCCGTCGCCGAGCTGGTTGAAGGCAAGAACGGTCAGGAAAAGCATCACGAGAGGCGCCACCAATACCCACCATCCCTGATAGATGATCTGTCGGCCCTGCGCGATCATGCCGCCCCAGGTTGGCGTGTCGGACGAGACGGAAAGACCGACGAATGAGAGAATAGCCTCGACGATGACGGCGATACCCATTTCCAGGCTGATGAGCGCGATCAGGACCGGGGCGACATTCGGCAGGATCTGGCCGATCAGGATCTTGAAGCGCGAGAAGCCGAGAACTTGCGCTGCCGTTACATAGTCCATCCGCGCCTGCGCCATCGTTTCCGAACGGACGACACGACAGAAACGCGTCCAGTCGATGATGACGATGGCTGCGATGACCGAATGCACGCCCGCGCCGAAGACTGCGACCAGCAGGATCGATAGCA
>JBEBRC010000242.1:0-4637 GCA_040395055.1 Steroidobacter denitrificans | reverse complement strand
AACGATGAGACATGTCACTGATCCGATTCATTGCAATCATTCTCGCCCTGTACTCCCGCCATGGATTCCGGCGAGGTCGCCTTTATCTTGTCGAGCCCGTATCGGGGCCGGCAGCGCCGCCGCGAGCATCCGCCCAGGCCGGCGTGCCGGCCCTGTGCCAGTCGGCCACGTTCCGGGCGCGGGCATTGCCACGGCAGCGCTCACAGCCGTGGCCTCGCCGTGGCGAACTCCGGCGCCGTGCCCATACGTCGCCGTGCCACCTGGCCGGCGTCCTGCGGCGGCAGGCCGGCACTGGCACCGGCATCCGGGGCGGGCTCGGCGGGGGCGTTGGCGGGCGTTTCCGCTGCATCCGGCTCCGCGGCCGGCGGTTCCTCCGGGGCATTGGCGTCGGGGAGCGAGATCTGAGCGGTGTCGAGCGTCATGTCCTGGGACTGGCCATTGCGTTCGATGGTCAGATTGGCACGGTCCGAGCTGGAGAGGGTGTTGAAAATCTCCATGCCGCGCTGCGGATCATCGAGCGGGGTACCGTTGATCGCCACCACCAGGTCGCCGGGCCGCAGGCCGAGCCTGGCGAACTGTTGGCGATTGCGACCTGGATAGACGCGGTAGCCGCGCTGCACGCCGTTGGCGAACACCGGTTGCGCGCGGACGATTTGCGCGAACGCGCTCGGATTGTTCTGCGCCAGCTCTCGCAGATTGTCGGCGAACTGCGTGGTTTGCGGCGGCGGCGGGCGATTGATCGCGACCGCCTCACCGCTGCCGAGCTTGGGCAGGGCGAGCGCCTCCAGGCGGCCGCCGTTGTCCAGGATCACCCGGTCGGCATAGACCTCATGCAACCGTGTGCCGGGCCGCACCGCGGCGCCCACGCTGTAGACTTTGCCCGCCTGGGCCGACTCGCCGATGATCGCCAGACCCCGGCGTGGATCGCCGGCGGCAAAGACCGCGGACAGCACCAGGTTCATTTGGGTCTGCGGCGCCTCCTGGACGGCGGGCGTGCCAGCCTGGGGCAGGCCGAACAGGTGCGCGTTGACGATCGTCTGCACATCGATCCCCTTGCGCACCGGGAAATCCTGCGACGCGGCGGCCAGGGCCGGCGACTCCTCGCCCGGGCCGCGATCCAGCAACAGCCAGACCCATTGCACCAGTTGCCAGGCGATCGCGACCACCAGCACCGCGGACACGACCGACGGCAGCGTTCTCGAGGCCCGCGCCAGCCATTGCTGTGCCGGGAGACTTTGCAGGTCACGCAGGCTGTCGGAAAGCGACATTATGGTGTCCGCGAACCGACGCCGGCCGCAGGCAAGAGTTCAGTGGTGAGAGTGGCCAGATTCATGCGGGTATCATCGAGATGTCAATGGCGGCAAGCGCATCGCGTCAATCGGTCGGCGGCAATCCCGGCTCGCCCGAACCTCGGTTCGACCGCGGTTCGGCACAGGGTTCGTTTTCAAATCTGCATGTCAATCTGCTGAAAGTCATCGGGTATCCCGGACGACACCCGTAGCCTGCCATTATGCACCATCATAAAGAGTGCTCTCAGTTTCTCACAAGAGATTGTTCCAATTGATGAAACCTATGTCGCAATTGGCAGAAATTTCATTTCGACTGACGGTAAAACCCGACAATGCCGGCCGCCGGATGCATCCTTGTGCATTGCCTCGACTGCCGCCTTGTAATGTCACGCTTTCCCCCCTATAAAGCCTTTCAACAGGTTCAAGCATCGACGTTGATGGCGGAAGAGAGTACACGGCATGATCGCGAGCTGGTCGCAGAGGAAGCTGAGCCCAAGCTCAAGCGGCCGCCGCTCTACCAGGTCGTCTTGCTCAACGACGATTTCACTCCCATGGAATTCGTCGTCGATGTCCTGGAGCGCATCTTCAGCATGGATCGCACGACTGCCACGCGCGTTATGCTGGAAGTCCATACCCGAGGCAAAGGCGTATGCGGAGTATTCACATACGAAATCGCCGAGACCAAGGTGGCGCAGGTGACGACCTATGCACGCCAGCATCAGCATCCGCTTCTTTGCACGATGGAAGAGGCCTGATTCCGCGGCGCGATCCATGCCCGCGACGCGTTGGCCTGGATGGACTCGAATCCGGGCATCGATCCGCCGTCCAGGTCGGTGCAGGCTTGAACTTAGGCGCGAAGACCTCGATATCTGTCCTATCGGACCGGCGAAGATTCGTCCCAGCGATGCAGACTTGCCCTGAGAGAAACAATCAGTGTTAAGCAGCGAACTCGAAATCTGCCTCAATGAAGCGTTCCAGGCGGCTCGCGAAGCCCGGCATGAATTCATGACCGTGGAGCACTTGTTGCTTGCGATCGTGGATACGCCCAAGGTGCGCGAGATCCTGCGCGCTTGCGGCGCCGACGTCAGCCGGCTGCGCAAGGACCTGCAGGATTTCATCGATCAGACCACCCCGCGCCTGAAGGACGATGACGACCGGGAGGTGCAGCCGACGCTGGGCTTCCAGCGCGTCTTGCAGCGCGCGGTGTTCCACGTGCAGTCCAGCGGCAAGAAGGAAGTCACGGCGGCGAACGTACTGGTCGCGATCTTCAGCGAAAAGCATTCGCACGCTGCCTATCTGTTGTCGATGCAGGACGTGGCGCGCCTGGATGTCGTCAATTTCATTTCGCATGGCTTGTCCAAGATTGCCGATGAACGCCCCGACAAGGACGAGGCGGCGCCCGGCAACGATGGCGAGCGCGAGCCGGAAGGCGGCACGACGCTGGAGAAGTTCACCACCAACCTGAACAAGCTGGCGCTGGAAGGACGCATCGACCCGCTCATCGGCCGGCAGTTGGAAATCGAGCGCACGGTGGAGATCCTGTGCCGCCGCCGCAAGAACAACCCGCTGTACGTGGGCGAGGCGGGCGTCGGCAAGACGGCGCTGGTCGAGGGGCTGGCGCGCCTGATCGTCGAGGAGAAGGTGCCGGACGTGCTCAGCGACAGTACGGTGTATTCGCTGGACATGGGCGCCTTGATCGCCGGCACCAAGTACCGGGGCGATTTCGAGAAGCGGCTCAAGGGCGTGCTGACCGAATTGAAGAAGATTCCCGGCTCGATCCTGTTCATCGACGAGATCCACACCGTGATCGGCGCCGGGGCGGCTTCCGGCGGCGTCATGGATGCCTCCAATCTGATCAAGCCGGCGCTCGCCAACGGCGAGTTGCGCTGCATCGGTTCGACCACCTATGCCGAGTATCGTGGAATCTTCGAGAAGGATCATGCGCTGGCGCGGCGCTTCCAGAAGGTGGACATCGTCGAGCCATCGGTGCCGGAGACGGTGGAGATCCTGCGCGGGCTGCGCTCGCGCTTCGAGGAACATCATGGCATCAAGTACGAGGACGAAGCGCTGAGCGCAGCGGCGGAACTCGCCGCGCGCCATATCAATGATCGGCTGTTGCCCGACAAGGCGATCGACGTCATCGACGAGGCGGGGGCGCGCCTGCGCCTGAAGCCGGAAGACCAGCGCGAGACCACGGTGACCACCCGGATGATCGAGGACGTGGTGGCGCGCATCGCACGCATCCCGGCCAAGAATGTGTCGGCGACCGACAAGGACGTGCTGCGCAACCTGGATCGCAATCTGAAATTGGTCATCTACGGCCAGGATCCGGCCATCGAGTCGCTGGCCGCGGCGATCAAGATGTCGCGCTCCGGCCTGGGCGATCAGCGCAAGCCCGTAGGTTCCTTCCTGTTCGCAGGCCCCACCGGCGTAGGCAAGACCGAGGTGACCCGCCAGTTGGCGATCGCCCTGGGTGTGGAGCTGATCCGTTTCGACATGTCCGAGTACATGGAGCGCCACACGGTCTCGCGTCTGATCGGCGCGCCGCCGGGCTATGTGGGCTTCGACCAGGGAGGGTTGTTGACGGAAGCGGTCAACAAGCATCCGCATTCGGTATTGTTGCTGGATGAGGTCGAGAAGGCCCATCCGGACGTCTTCAACCTGTTGCTGCAGGTCATGGACCACGGCACCTTGACCGACAACAACGGCCGCAAGGCGGATTTTCGCCATGTCATCATCGTCATGACCACCAATGCCGGCGCCTTCGAGATGAGCCGGCCGTCGATCGGCTTCACGCAGCAGGATCACACCAGCGATGCGATGGAGGCGATCAAGCGCTTGTTCTCACCGGAGTTTCGCAATCGCCTCGACGGCATCATCCAATTCGACGGCCTCGATCCGCGCACGATCCAGCGGGTGGTGGACAAGCTGCTGGTGGAGGTGGAGGCGCAACTGGAGCAAAAGGGCGTACAGCTGCACATCGACGATGCGGCGCGCGAATGGCTGGCGCGCAAGGGCTACGATCCGAAGATGGGCGCGCGTCCGATGGCGCGCGTCATCCAGGAGTCGATCAAGCGGCCGCTGGCCGAGGAGCTGTTGTTCGGCAGCCTGAGCGGCGGCGGTCATGCATTCGTGACCTTGGGGCCGGATGACAAGCTGGTGGTGGATGCGCGGGCCGACAGCGAGCAGCCGCTGCTCGAGGGCAGCTGAGCGCCACGTTCCACTAGAGCCCTGTCAGGAATCGAGCGTCAGCAAGAGTCCTCTTGTTGGTTGCCAGGTCTGTGGATGCCGTCCCCGCTCTGGGTCCGTCGGCGATTGACTTAGTTGCATTCGCCGACGGACCCAGAG
>JBEBRC010000241.1:0-4703 GCA_040395055.1 Steroidobacter denitrificans | reverse complement strand
CGCATGTCGATGATCTCCAAATTCAATCTTGAACTTTGGAATCCAGCCTAGAACCTGAATATCGCCTTGGCATTCCAGAATCGTCCTCGCGGACTGTGCTGGCTTTGCACATACCCATAGAGATCCGTGTCACCGTCCCCGACTGCGAACGGCGGTTCCCGGTCGAATACGTTGTCGACACCCGCCAGCAACTGCACGTTCGGGATGCCCGCGTAGCGCAACTGCAAGGCCAGGGTGGTGAAAGAACCGACCTCGGGCGTCTTGTTAGTGTCGAAATCCAAGGTGCCGTCGAAATCGACATCTGGTGTGTCCTGGAATGGACCGACGTAGGTCAGCAGCCCATAGATACCCCAGTTTTCGATACTCCAGTCCGCGGTCAGCGACGCCCGATCCTCCGGGTACTCGTATTCGCCTTCCAGCGCTCGAGTGACGAACGCCGTGCCGGCGGAATTCAACTCCACCCGCTCGAATTTCAGCAGGCGGCTATAGTTCAAGCTCAGGGTCAGCCGGCTGCCCGCAAGGTCGAAGCCCAGATACCCGCTCAGATCGATGCCACTGGCAGATTGCTCGCCAATATTGACGAAGCTGGTATTGATGGACTGCAGGCGTCCCAGGGCCTGGCCCGGCAGCGGGGCGCTACGCACGCACACCTGGCTGTCCTGGACACCACAAAACTGCGAATAAAGGAATCCGAACGGAACCTCGTCGACTTTCTTCTCTTGTTTGATGTCCCAATAATCCAGAGTGATTTCCATCCTTTCAGCGGGCTGCCATGCGAGACCGAGGTTAAAGGTCTCGGACTCCTCGGCTTCGAGGTTCGGGTTGCCGGAAAAAACCAGCGTGTAGTCCAGCGCCTGGCAGGCGCCCGGAACGCCCGCGGCGCAACCTTGCGTGTCGATGAAGAACTGCGACTCCTGGGAGGGTCCGAGACCAATCTGTGCCAGCGAGGGCGCACGAAAGCCGGTACCCCAGGACGCTCGCAGCGCCAGCGATTCGATCGGCGTCCAGCGCAGTGCGACCTTGGGATTGGTGGTATCGCCGAAATCGCTGTAGTCGTCATAACGGCCCGCTACCGACAGCTCCAGGCCCGTGAGCAGCGGCACCGAGAACTCGACGAAAGCCGCCCAGCTGTCGCGCGCCGCGGCGGCCGAGATTGCCTCGGTGCCGAAGATCAAGCCGCGCTGGAACTGATCATCGGGAACGTCGGAAACATCCTCATCTCGATATTCAGCACCGGCCGCCATGCGTACCATGCCCGCGGGCAGCTCGAATAGATCGCCAGTGACATGTCCATCGTACATGGTCAAGCGAGCTCTGCCGCGACGCACCAGATTGGTCGTCGTCGCGTCGATCACCGACTGCGGGTTCTGCACACCTCCAAACGGGTTGTATCGGCCGGCATTGATTTCGGTCTGCAGCAGATCCGTCCGCACCCAACCCTGGGAACGATCCCCGGTCTGTTCCGATTTGCTGCGCGCGCGCTGCGCCGCCACCTCCCAATGCCAATCCGCAAACACGCCTCGCAGCCCCAGCACCCCGCGCAGATTGTCGGTTTCTATATCCCATTGCCGCGGCCCGGCATCCACCGTGCGATAGCGACTGATCTCGATCGAGGTCGCGCCTGAAAAAGGATTGTCGGGATGGGTAACCGGTACGGTCAGGCCCGCGCTTTCATCCAGGGGCGTCGGAGCACCCTGCGCAAAGGAGTTGTTGTGCTGTGCGGCCATTTCGCCAAAAATCTCGATACCAGGGCCGAGTTCCTGATGAGCCAGCAGCATGAACCCGGTGCGCTCTGCTTTGGGCAGCAACACATTCCATATGCCGAAGTCGTACAAGCAATTCACACCAGCGAGACTGCCGGCCGGGCAGGCAGGATCCACCACCACCGTGCCGTTCACGACAAAGTTTCCGGGATAGCCGCGCGATGAACGAAAGTCCTGCCCGCCTCGCGCCGATTGATTGGCGCTACCCATGGCGCCACGTTCCGTGTTGAACAGATTGGTGTTCTTGAAATAGTCGACGATCATGGTCACGTTGCCCTTCTCGCCATCCAGGCCCCAGATGGCGGAAGCCGTCGTCTCGTCATAACCATCCGCTGTACCGTATCCTGCCGCGGCTTCAAAGCCGTCGAAGTTCTTGCGCAGAATGATATTGATCACACCCGCCACGGCATCGGATCCGTAGACGGCCGAGGAGCCGTCCTTTAGCACTTCGACACGCTCGATCGCTGCCACCGGAATGCTGTTGATGTCGACGAAACTGGTGGTGACGTTCTCCGCGAACGCACTGACGGCAACGCGCCGGCCATTCACCAGCACCAGCGTCGCATCGGCACCCAAGCCGCGCAGGCTGATCGATGCCGCGCCATTGGCGGTCGAGTCCTGGTTATTGCCCCGCGTCGAGAAAGCCCCATTGCCATTGGCCGGGATTTTCTCCATCAGCTGCTGCAAGTTGTTGTACCCGGAGCGCTCGATGCTGTCGCGGTCCACGGTAATGACCGGCGAAGGACTTTCGAAATCCGAGCTGCGCGCAATGCGCGAACCGGTGACGACCACCTCCTCCAGGTCCGCAGCCGATGCATTCATACACGTTGCACAAACAATACAGGAGACCGCAATCACTGCGTATCGCCTTCCCCCAACTCCGACTACAACAGTTGAATTGTCCATAGCGGATCACCCGGTGTGAGTGTCGCGAAAATAGCACTCGCACAGTGGCCCACCGATACGCTCAAATACTGACCCCCAGCCCCTCACCTTGAGTCGCGGCACGACAGAGCGACAGCGGCTCCAAGGCGGTGCACCCGCAGCATCCTGACTCGGGCGATTCGAGCAATGCCTCTTACGTGGCGTTCACTCCCTGGTCCTTTTAGTCAGGTGTCGGATACGTGCTCGCAACCAGGGACAGGCTTTTGCGAATGCAGCAAGCCTTCCAGTGAGTGACAGTGAAGAAAAAATGATGGGCTGCGCCGGACCCCCTGCGCTTCCCCAAGCGGCATAGCAACGGAAGCAGCTAAGTCATCGGCAAAGGAGAGCGGAGGTAATTTTTACTTCACGAGCCGGAGCCGAGTACTCAGCTCTTCCAGCGCCTGAAATCCGCCTCATTCAATTGAGGTTGTCAATTAAAGGATTTCGAGCGCGAAGCCCCGCCTTCCACGACGGGGCTTCTTTTATTGTGATCCCACACCGGACGATCGGCTCCGGGCGTCAAGCCAGATATCCAAGCAAGGCACTGTAGGCGCCCGGGTCTGTCAGTGCGACAAAAGCCAGCCCCGTCAGTGCTCCGCCAAGATGAGCATCATGATTGATGCGCCCGTGAGGGTGCCGGGCGGCGTACCAGGTATAGGCCAAGTAGCCGATCGCAAACAACGGCGCGGGAATCGGCACCGGAATGGGAATGATGAACAGGGACTGATCGGGGAAGTAGACGATGGCAGCGAACAGCACCGCGGAAATCGCTCCCGAGGCACCCAGACACGCGTACTGCTGATTGTTGCGCTGCTTATACCAAGTACCGGCATGACTCACGAGCAGTCCCGCCAGGTACAGGATCAGAAATCTCGACGCCCCGATGTAGCGCTCCAGCGCGAACGCAAAGAAATAGAACGTCATCATATTGAAGATCAGATGCATCAGGTCGGCATGCATCAGGCCACTGAGCACAACGGTATCGAACTGCCGGCGCCTGAAAAACCAGTACGGGCGAAACAAGCTGCGATCGAGAAACCGCGGCGAGCGGTAGAGCCCGAACAGACTGAGCGCGATCGTGATGACGAAGATGCCGAGAGCGGCGGAGCTCTGCAAACCCACGTGGCGATGCCTTTGTGTTTTTCGTATGCGCCATTGTGCCGGATTTCCATCCTGGACGTCGCAGGTATCGGCATGCGGCCTGGCCCGACACGCACCCCCGGCCGTGATGCCATTTTGGCCATCCATGCTATTGGAGCGCCAGCCGGGAATGCGCCATCATCGGCACACATATCGACCAGGAGATGCCATGGCCCGCGGCCTCATCGGTTCAGGCTCGACATTCGAGCGAGACATCGGCTATTCGCGCGCGCTCGTGGATGGTGAATGGATCTTCGTCTCCGGGACTACCGGTTTCGACTACGCCACCATGACGATTCCAGACGACGTCGTCGCACAGGCCGAGCAATGCCTGCACAATATCCAGGCGGCGCTCGAACAGGCCGGCGGTGGGCTACCGGATGTGGTCCGCATCCTCTACATCCTGCCGGATGCCGAGGATTTTCCTGCCTGCTGGCCGGTGCTGCGCAAGTATTTCGGCGAGATCCGGCCCGCGGCCACGATGCTGTCCGCAGGACTTGCCGATCCGCGGATGAAGATCGAAATCCAGGTTACCGCAAGGCGACACGAGAAGCTGGAGTAGCGTGAAGAGATGGCTGCCGCTGCTGTGGATCCCGATCATCGCCGTCACAGGCCGGATACTGGCCGATCGCCTGGGCTCGATCGAGTTCGACGATGTCATCGGCCAACTATGGTTGCAACCTCGATCCGCCGTTGCCGGCGCGCTGGCTTGCTCCGCCGGGATCTACCTGCTGGTCGGCACCTACGAAGGGATTGCCCTGCGTCTGGCGACGGGCAGGCACAGATTCCTGCTGCCATTGCGCACCGCCTTGATCGCAAATCCGATCGGGCGCGCCGTCGGCATGGCCGTCGTCAGCGGCGGTACGCTGCGCTACA
>JBEBRC010000240.1:0-4861 GCA_040395055.1 Steroidobacter denitrificans | reverse complement strand
GCTTTGACGTCGTGGGTCGCCAGGCGGATCGTCGCGTAGACGACCAGGTTCACCCCGACCGACGGTGCGTCGACTATCCAGGCCTGGCGCTCGAGCACGCCTTCCTCCTTCAGCCGGCGCACCCGCCGCCAACACGGCGGCGGTGTCATCCCCAACTTGTGGGCAAGCTCGCTGACGGAAAGGGAACCGTCCTCCTGTAGCAATGAGAGGATGGCCTTGTCGGTGCTGTCCAGAGGTATTTTCATTATCGGATTATCGTATCAATGGATAAATAATAACCCTAAAAGTCGGAAACCGTAATAATCATCCGATGTAATTACCTGAATTCTTGACGATTCTAACCTCCTCACTTCGGGAGGATGCCATGAGTCTCAGGAACGATTTGTCCAAGCCCAGCAGCAGCGTGCGTGGGGCGTTGATCGCCGACTACTACCAGCACATCGACCAGCAGGACATCGGCTGGGTGGTCGCGCTGTTCTCGCCCGATGCCGTGTACGAGCGGGCCGATGCGACCTATAGCGGCATCTCCGCCATCTCCAAGTTCTTCCGCCACGATCGCCAGATCAGGGGCAAGCATTCCATCGAGCGGATATGGACCGATACCGACAGCGTGGTTGCCATCGGCGAGTTCCGTGGCAAAGGCGCGTCGGGAGATGCGCGCCGGGTCCGCTTCGCGGATGTCTGGCGATTCGGTCAGGATGGCCTGATCAGGCACCGGCAGACCTTTCTCGCGCTCGGGCACAGCTACGTCGAGCGTTGAGGACGCGTCTCCATCGATCGCGACGGCGTCGCCGCTAAGGATGCAAGACGTAACACGGCGACGTCCAGCCCGTATTCTCCGGCGGCACTTCCCTATCCATAGGATGGGACCTCATCAAACGATTTTCCGAGGACGTAGATTTCAAGGTGGAGATGCCGGTCCCGGACTCTCGACTTCGATGCCGCCGGCGCGCGACTCTGTTCCATCATTGTTGCCGAACCGCGCATGCCTTCAGAACCGGAACGTGTAATTCAGCTTCGCGCTGAGCTCCGACATCACGGACTGAAATGAATTGTCCTTGTCGAAATCCTGGAAGTTGCGATTCAGGACCAGGAACATTTCCCGCCCCGCCTGCGGTATCCATACCAGGCGGCTGTGAATGCCGAACACTTCGGAGACGTCGTCGTATTGAAGCAGATTGATCCAGTTCAATTGCGATGAGAGTCCTAGTTCGGCCGTGGCGCTCATTAGGCGTGTGATGAAGCGCCCTTGCGGCAGATCGATGTCGTTCCAGTCGTAGGCCAGCCGCAGCGTCAGGTACCGCGATTGCTTCCAGGCAAACTTGCCGCCGATGTTCACCCGCTCGCCGTCGTAGAAGTCGCCGGTGCGATACCTGAACTCGCCCGCGAACGTGCGCTGCGGCCCCGTCACGAGATCGAAGCCGTAGTCGTCGAAGGAATAGCGACCGGGCGGCACTACAACCGTCCCGAGGCTGGTGCTGTAGATCGAAAACGGCAACACGACACGTTCATCGTTGCTCGTATAGACGAACCTCAGCTTGTCACGACCTCGCGACTCCAGCTCCAGCGGCCGCATCGCAATCACCTGCGTGCGCAGATCTCCATCCGCCAGCGAGGTCACCCGCTGGCCGTCGACGCCAGCGTAAATGGATTGCAGCAACCGTCCTCCCACCACCCGGGTATAGCCGACGTCGGCAACCGTATCGCGAATGTCGGTACGATTCACGAAGCCCAGCGCGGGAAAGAAATTCGCCTCGATTTCGCGCAATCCGAGCCCGCCGCGCAGGCCGCTGGCATTGGGCATGCGCACGCCGATGCCGAATGCGGAATCCTCCCCCTCCAATCCCTCGGTATCAGTTTGCTGGAACCAGGCTTCTGCTTCCAGGGAGCGCCCACCTGACAACTGCGTATTCAGAAACAGAAAGTCCGCACCGATCAGCGAATTATCCAGGTTGGAGTTCGGATCTCCCGAGGTCGCAATGAAACCGACCGCGGATTCTCCGAGAACGTTCGCAGTGACCCGCGCCACGGCGGTCGTTGTCGGCTCGATCCGTGTACCGTCTGCAAAGACGAATTCATCCTGGCGAACCGCCAGTGCGCCGATGTTGAACGCACCGATCCGCCCGCTGAGTTTGCCGCCGTACTCGATGCCCACGGGCGTGCCTAGCGGGCTGAGTCCGATACGGCGTGAGAAAAACGGGCGGCCATTCTCCTGCGCCGGCCGGCCCACGGAGCGGATGGTCTCGATGAACCCCGCCACGCCGATGCGGCCGAACTCGAACAGATCGGCATCGTTCAGGAAGAAATCGCGCTTCTCGGGAAAAAACGGACTGAAGCGCGTCAGATTGACCTGCCGCTCATCTACTTCGGTCGCGGAGAAGTCCGTGTTGAGCGTGAGTGACCCGCTGAGCGAGGGTGTGATGCGATAGTACAGGTCGAGCGATGGCTCGCTCTCCCAGTCGCTGGCGGAAGAAGCATAAGATTTACGATGCGTCACCGAATAGCCGGGCACGACGTCGAGCCCAATCCCCTGATCGAGATCGCGCAGTCCGCTCAGCTCGCCGACGATGCTGGGATTCCAGGTCCGATTGCGCGACACCCAGACCATCTCTTCACCACGGCGCCGGATGGCGCGTGAGACGTTGAAGCCCCAGGACTCCATGTTCGGGTCGAACGGCAGCGTCTTGAACGGTATAGCCATTTCCGCGGTCCAGCCCTCTTCGTTGACATCGCCCGCGGCTTCCCAGATCACCGTCCATTCCGACTGCATCCTGTTGTTCTGGTACAGCATGTCGTTACGCACACCGTTCGCGTTCACTTCGAATCGGTAGCCCTGGCGCCTTGAATTAAAGGGATCCAGTATGATTGCGAGGCGATCATCCTCGGCGAGGCTCGAGCTTTGCTTGAGGATATTGCGGGTGATTTCATGCGGCGCGCCGCTGTCCCACATCCGCGCGCCGACGTAGATCGCGTCCTTGTCGTAAAGCAGGTAAACCTCGGTACGCTCCGAGGGAGTAGCACGATCGCCGGGGCGAATCTGCCGCAGATCGTCGATGACGGCTGCGTTCTTCCAGACCGCCTCGTCCAGTTTTCCATCGATCACGGGCGGTGTATCCGTACGCACGATCTGCACCCGGGCGGGCACCACCGCTGCTGATTCCTCGGCAGCCATCGCCTGCATGAACAATTGTCCGGCCACCAGCGCAACGGCGCCGATCTTCTTGATGACTTCTCTGGTCACTGCTTCCCCGGGGGCGGCATCATGGCCGCTACGCAAATGGTTATTATTACTTTCAGTGGTAGAGCGACGGACTGTTAATCCGTTGTGCACCTGCGATCACCGAGTGACGTCCCATGCCGAACACCTCCTAGTCCTAGACTAATCGAGATGTTTCGATGACCGGTTGAGACCGCCTTACCTACGTGCTCGGAAAGAGTGTTACCTATGTGCCCGGTAGGACACAAGACGTTACAGCATCCATCCTCTAAAGGCTCTCTGACGCCGTAGCGGAATTTCCACCGCCAGCAGACCTGCGCTCTGTCGCCGAACGCATCTACCGTGCTGTGCCAGCGTTGGGGGAGCAACATTTTTCCCTGACCGACCTCCAGATGCGCGCAGTCCCGCTCACGGCCTGCCGGGCGACTGCATCAAAAGCGATCACGTCGGGAGGGCGTGAGCGGAACCGCCATCTCAGCAGTCGCCGACAACCCGTAGACCCCCCGCGCCGCGGAGCGCGTGGTGCATGGCTCATGGCTAAGAAAACCCAGAAACTCGCAAAAAAAACGGAAGTATCTAGAATTATATTTCCCGTGCAAACACTGACAAAAACCATTATTGAACAGCAACTTGCGAACCATATTTTGTCCGAGTGTCAGCTCGCCCGTCTGATTGGTTCGGCTAACGCCGCCAGCCGCTACGGTCTCGTCAATCGCGCCGCAGCCGACGTCGAACGGTTCCTGGGCGCCGCCGAACACGAGAGCCTGAAACTCTGGAGTCGGAACTTTTTTAGTCATCGAGTCGCGCAGCTCTATCAACAGGACGCGTGAATGGATGCAGCGGCCCGGTCGACGTTGGCATTCTTCGCCACTTCGAGTGGCGTTCCGCACTGGTTGTCCTGCTCAGCCAGACGATTCGAGGCAGCTGAAGCCAAACATCTCAACAGCTTGCCCCCGAGCGGAGTATTAATCCATTGGTCACCTTCGACTCGGGCCTGGGGCCGGCATTCAAGCACCTACGCACATAACCGCCAGGTCGCCACGCGCAGCATTAAGACTTTGACGGGTCGAAAATCTCCCCTGAGGCGACTAGCGCACCCGAAGCTGATTCTGCTGCCGTCCCCTCCTGAGCCTCCTCTTCCGCTTCATCTCGGATCGCTTCCGTGTTGACAGTGCTGGGATCGGCTTTGTCCTCACGTAGCCGGGGTGCCGGGGGCTGCCATGCCTTTAGGTGCTGCCCCACCTGCTCGTAGAACTCCGGCACAGCAGTCTCGAGTTCGCTGATGAAGTTGCGCCGCTGGCCGAACCTCGCCCCAAGATCCTTTACAAGCAGAATCTCGAATGACGAGACCTGCTGGCCAGCGCGATCAGTCGAAACGATGTCGGGATTGTCGCGCAAAACGCCGATGCGGTACTGGGTGTACGCCGCCCGGCCGGGCCATAGCATGCGAATATGAGCATTGGGGCTTTCGGTGCGTTGCAGCTGGCGCATAAGCCAATTGACACGCGCCTTCGTACTCTGGCGCTCGTCAGGAGCCCGCAGCTTCATTGATATCGTCAGGCTTCGTTTCTGCAGATCGGCGCCGCTGCAGCCGGCACATTTAGCGTGGCTGACAACCGATGGTCCTGCGCCAGCTCTGCCGTA
>JBEBRC010000239.1:0-4944 GCA_040395055.1 Steroidobacter denitrificans | reverse complement strand
CCGTTGCAGGGCGAGGGTGGCCATGTCACCTTGCCGGTCGTCAGCGAGCGGGAAATGGCGCTGTACAAGCAACTGCGCCAGCGCTTCTCGCATGTTTCTGCCGAGCGGGTGGTGACGGGTCCGGGACTGGTCAATCTCTACCATGCCCTGTGTGCCCTGGAGGGGATCGTCCCGGAACTGCTGCAACCGCCCGACGTCACGCGGCGCGCGGCGGAGGGCTCATGTACGCTATGCACGGAGGCCGTGAGTATTTTTTGCTCGCTGCTGGGCACGGTGGCGGGCAATCTCGTCCTGACCTTGGGCGCCACCGGTGGCTTGTATCTGGGTGGCGGAATCGTGCCTTCCCTGGGCCGCCTGTTCACGAGTTCGCCGTTTCGCGATCGTTTCGAGGACAAAGGGCGCTACACGGATTACCTGGCCGCCGTGCCGGCCTATGTCATTCACACGCGACTGCCGGCGCTGATCGGCCTGGCGCGCGCGTTCACGGCGCCGGGGCCCCGGCTCGAGGCGGCCTGAGCCACGGCTTGCGGCGCGGCGTCGGACTTCCGCGACGGCTGCCATCGTCGTGACGACGCGCTACTCTGTGGCGGCCCAGGCGCCGAGGCGTTCGGACCGCTGCTCCCCTATTGCTTGAATGAGGTTCACGATGGCCGCGACTTTGCTGGTCAATATCGATGTCGATGATTTGAAGAAAGCCGTCGGTTTTTACTGCAAGGCCTTCGAGTTGCATGTGGGGCGCCGCTTTGGCGGCGATGCGGTGGAGTTGCTGGGCGCAGGTTCGCCGATCTATTTGCTCGCCAAACCCAACGGCACCGCTGCCTCCTCGGGCTGCCGTCATTTACGTTCGTATGCGCGACATTGGACGCCGGTACACCTGGACTTCGTGGTCCAGGACATCGACGCTGCGGTCGATCGCGCGCGTAATGCCGGCGCGCGTCTCGAAGTGCCGGTCAGGACCAACAACTGGGGCCGGATAGCGATGTTTGCCGATCCCTTCGGCCATGGCATCTGCCTGATACAGTTCATCGGGCATGGCTACGACGAAATCGCAACCGCCGCCGAAGCCGGTGACGGGGATCACGGGTGACGCATGCCGGCCACCCGCCGATCAGGGCGCGGGTGGATGCGCGTCGGAGGAGGTCTGCGCCGCGCGCAGCAGCCAATCCAGCGTGCCCGAGACGACCGGGTCATTGAGTCGCTGCGGCAGGCAGACGGCATAGATCGCAAACTCCGCTGCGACTTCCAGGTCGAACACCTTGACCAGCCGCCCCGCCGCCAGCTCGTTGGCGACGAAGACCTCGGCGGCGATGCCTACGCCCTGCCGATCGATCGCGGCCTGCAGCATCGAGTTACGGTCGCCGCAGATGATTCCTCTCCTGGGATTCACTCCCTTTGCGCCCGCCGCATCCAGCCAGCGTGTCCAGGCGCTGTACGAATCATCGTGCAGCAGGGTGTGGTGTTGAAGATCGGGGAGCGTTCGCAGCGGGGGGCCATGATCCAGGAATGACGGTGCACAGATCACGATGTCCTTTGGCTTGAACAGCGGCACCACGTGCAGCCCTGGGTAGTGCCCGCGTCCGAAGCGGATGGCGATGTCGACATCCTCGCGGGCGAAGTCGGTCAACCGGGTCGTGGTCTGCACCTGCAGGTCCACGCCAGGAAAGAGCGCGGAGAACGCCTGTACCCGTGGCATCAGCCAGCGGGTGGAGAGGGATGAGAAGGTCGACACCGTGAGCTTGCGGCGCACCGTCGGCAGCGACACATCTTCCAACGCGCTGGCCAGTCGATCGAAGGCCTCGCGCGTGCCTTCGGCGAGCAAGGCGCCGTGCGCTGTCAGTCTGAGCCCGCGTGGCAGGCGCTCGAACAACTGGACTCCCAGGCGTTGTTCTAATTGCTTGACCTGGCGGCTGATCGCGGCATGGGTCACGTTCAATTCCTGGGCCGCCGCGCTCAGGTTCAAGTGCCGGGCCGAGACGTCGAAGGCGCGCAGGGGGCCGACCGGGATGCGCATCATTGCTATGACCGCTCGTCATATTTGATCGGCACAAACTATCGCTTTTCGCGGTTCAGTGCGAGTTCTAGGCTATGTCCACGTTACGAACATGCACATCTCGACGGAGCGCACGATGGACGAATACAGCTTTTTGTTGTGGGCGAAACTGCGCTCCGACCGACTCCGGTCGCAGCGCCGGCAGGGCTCGCGGCCAGTCCTGGAGGAAGCGAAGCAGGTGCCGCGCTGCGCGCGGCGGCATCCCTCGCCCAGGCGCCATGGGTGGGTGCCGCTGCTTCATTGGCGCTAGCCACGAAACCGTCTCGGGTCCGCGCCGACACTGACGCGGCAGGCTCCCGCCGTGCGGGCGCGATGCTACCAACCGGGTCCGATATCAAGACATGGTCCTGTCATGAGCACTTCCTCATTATCCTCGCCGGCTCGTTTGTCTGTGGCCGTCATGGCGGCATTCGCGGGCGTCTATGTCATCTGGGGCACGACCTACCTGGCGATCGCCATCTCGATCCAGACACTGCCGCCGTTCATCACCGGGGCGCTGCGCTTTCTGCTGGCCGGTGCGGCCATGTATGCCTGGCTGCGTTGGAAGCATCCGCGGCCGTTCGCCGCCACCGGATTGGGGATGGCGGCGGTGTGCGGTGTACTACTGTCGGGAATCGGCAACGGTTTCGTCATCTGGGCGCAGCAGGGAGTGCCCTCGGGCAGCGCCGCGCTGGTCGTCGGGGCCGTGCCCATCTTCGTGCTGGTTCTGGACTGGATCTTCTTCAGCCGTCGCGCTCCGGCGCCTCACGCCTTGCTCGGCATCTCGGTTGCGCTGGCCGGCGTCGCGATGATCGTGATGCATACGCAGTCGTCCTCCACTCAGACCCAGCCGCTGTACTTGTTGGCCTTGTTCGTGGCGGTGATCGGATGGAGTTGTGGCACCTTGCTGCACCAGCGTTGCGCCGCCGCGGGTTCGGTGATCAGTTTTGTTTGCGCACAGATGCTGTTCGGCGGCTTGTTCCAGTTGTCGATGGCATTCGCTACCGGCGAGTGGGCCCGGCTGGACGCCACGGCAATATCCCGCAATTCCGTGCTGGCCGTGCTCTACCTGGTGGTGTTCGGCAGCATCATTGCCCAGACCTGCTACCTGTGGCTGCTGACGCGCGTTTCCGCGCAGAAGGTGACGACCTATGCGCTGGTCAATCCGGTGGTGGCGTTGCTGCTCGGCACGCTGGTATTGAATGAACGCATCACGCCGCTGGCAGTCGCGGCCGCCATACTGGTTCTCGCCGGCGTGGCGCTGGTTCTGTTGCAGGACTTCGGCATCTCGAAGCTGCTGCGTGGATGGCGCGCGCGAGCCGCCTTGCGCAGTACGTGTTAGCGCGTTGCGGGCGGCTCGCCTGAAGAGGGATTGAAAACCACCTTGATCCGTTCGCGGTGAATGACGTACAGACCGCTGGCGACGATGATCGAGGCTCCGATGAGCAGGCGCAGCCCCGGAACGGTCATCCACAGTATCCAGTCGAACAGCATTCCCCATGCCAGGGCGGTGTATTCGAGCGGCGCGATGACAGCGGGCGACGCGGCGCGAAATGCCTCCGTAATGCAGTGTTGCCCGATGGCGCCGGTCAGGCCGAGCGCAGCAATCCATGCCCAGTGATGGCTCCATTGCAGCGCCGTCCAGTCGGCGATCGACAGCACACCACTGAAGACCGCGAGTAGCAACAATGCCCACAGGACCGTCGCGGAACTGGTGTCGGTGCGCGCCAGGACGCGAATCGTGATCACGTTCAGGGCGTAACCGAGTGCGGCTGCCAGGGCCGCCAGTCCACCGATGCTCAAGCCGGCGCCACTGGGATTGAGGACCACCATGACGCCAACCAGTCCGACCAGGACCGCGGCCCAGCGGCGAGGTCCCACGCGTTCGCCCAGCAGCGGTACCGCCAGGGCAGTGATCAGCAGCGGAACCGACATGAATATCGCGTAGGCATCCGCCAGGGAGAGCTGACTCATCGCGTACACGAATGCCCATAGTGTGGCCACGCCAAGAAAGCCGCGCAGCAGGTGCAGACTCATGCGACGAGGAATCAGGCTGCGCCAGTTGCCGAGCACCGCCGCGGCGCCGAGCAGGAAAGGAAGCGAAGCAACGCCGCGCAGGAAGGTCACCTGCATCGCCGGATAGGTCTCGACCAGCCTTTTCATCGTCATATCCATGACCGAGAAGGTTGCGACAGCGGCGAGCATGAAGAGAATCCCGCGGAGATTTTTCGTCGGCATGCAACATGCTAGCGTGAAACCTTGTTGCCCGGCAGGGAACCGCGCACCCTGCCAAGGATTGTTTCGGTATCAACCGTGCGAGGCCGACGATCATGGCGATTCTAAGCCAGCAGCAGAGCGTCCATTTCGAATCGCTGCTGCGGGAGCGGGCGGCGCAGCTGCGAGGTGAAATCCGGCAGACCCTGGAGCGCTCGTCGGAGGAGACGCATGTGAGAATCGCCGAGCAGACGCGGGATGCGGAGGATGATGCATTCTCCAATCTCATCGTCGACGTGAACCTGGCTGAAATCGATCGCGATGCGGCCGAGCTGCGGCGGATCGATGGCGCGCTGCTGCGCCTGGCGAGTGGTACTTATGGTGCCTGCGCGGACTGCGACCGGCGCATTCCCGTGGCTCGACTGGAGGCCGAACCAACGGCGGTGCGCTGTGTGTCGTGCCAGGAACTCCACGAGAGAACGCACGTTACGCCCGGAACCCCGAGTCTTTGACCCGCGCGCTCCTGCTGCGCCGCTTCGCACTGCGGCGTTGGCGGGCCGGGCGGACGCTTGCTCGGCTGGCCAAAGCTCGCTGACGATTCGTGTGCCAGGTTCGCGACAGGACGCTAGAATGGCAGCGGTCCACCGCCATCGAGTTTCGTTCATGCGCCAGGTTTTCATTTGTGATGCGATCCGCACGCC
>JBEBRC010000238.1:0-4959 GCA_040395055.1 Steroidobacter denitrificans | reverse complement strand
GTGTCGTCAGGGCCCACCAGCAACTCTTCGACTTCGCTGATGCGCGCCAGCGCGCTCAGCTGCGCGGGCAGATGCGAGAATCGAATTTCCTGGTGACGCTCTCGAGCGAGACGCAACCATTCGAGCAACAATGCCAGGCCGGCGCTATCGCTTTCCGAGACATCCGTCAGATCAAGATCGATCCGGGAAACACCCTTGAAGCGATCGATGCCCTGCGACAGGATGCTGGTGACCGTCGAAGCATCCAGGACGCCGCGCAGACGAAAGCGCCCTTCTCCCAGGGCTTCCAGGCTGGCTTGGCTGGCGGTCGATTTATGCATGGACGTGGACACCTGGCTCGACGCTTGATTGTTCACCGGACAGTGCGGCCCGGTTTGACAGTTCCACTCAAGGCCCGCGTCAAGAACCCGACGTTGGCGTAGCGGTCGGCTTGGCCACGGTGCCGCTGGCAACCTGCGACTCGAGACGCTTGATGACGGCGTCCAGCCCCTTCTGGTCAACCTCCGAACCAAAGTCGGTGCGCAGCGATTTGACGTAAGACACGCCTTCGATCTGTACGTCGAACGCTTTCCAGCCCTCCGCCGTCTTGCGCAAGGAATAGTTCACGGGAACGCGCGAGCCGTCGTCACGGCGCACTTCGCTGCGCACGGTCGTGACCCGCTCGTCGGGCTTGCCCTGGTGAGGCAGGATGCGCAGGCGATCGGGCGTGAATTCCAATAGCGCCTCACCGTAGTTCTGCAGCATCGACTGGTAGAAGGCCTCGATGAATCGCTTGCGTTGCTCAGGCGTCGCCGTACGCCAGTGCTTGGCCAGCACCAGCTGCGCCGAATACTGGGTGTCGAAATACGGCAGCATCACCCGGTCGACCAGTTGGCGCAGCTTTTTCGGATCCTGGCGATACTCCTGGCGATGCGCATCGAGGTCCTTGAGCGTCTCCTGCGCCACCTTCGTCACCACCTCTTGCGGACCCAGCTGCTCTGCAGCCGTGTCGGCGGCGCTCACCGGCGCACCAAAGGCGATGAGCATCGCCAGGCCCGCGGTAGCGGCCAGCGCCGACTTCGCCGCATCCCGCGCCCGCCGGCTTGCTTGCAGCACAACCGCCACGCACCGCGCGCCAACGAAGCCGCTGGCTGGCCGATCAGCGATGTCGACGCCGGGACTCATACTCGTCGAATGGTTCATGGCTGTGCCTCCTGTGGCTGTCCGCCCGCTGATTCCGGGGCGGAGGCATCGTCGCGCCGGCCAAAGGACGCGACCATTTGGTTGATGAGATTCTCCAGCACCAGCGCATCCTGCACGAACACGATGCGATCGCCCTGCGCCAGATATTCCTCGTCGCCGCCGGCGGTTATGCCGATGTACTGCCCACCGAGCAGGCCGGAGGTCATGATGCTGGCATCGCTGTCCGCCGGAATCCGGTCATAGGCGGACGCAATGCGCATGCTCACGACCGCCTTGTACACGTCCTGGTCGAAAACGATCGATTCCACCCGCCCGACCGTCACACCGGCCATCGAGACCGCCGCCCCGGGTTTGAGGCTGCCGACGTTCTCGAACTGCGCCGTCACCTCATAACTTCTGCCGTTGATGGAAAGTTCGCGGTTGGTGATCTGGGTCACCAGGAAAAACAGCGCAGCAAAGCCGAGCAGCACGAACAGCCCAGTCGATATTTCCACAGTGCGCGTCGCACGCATAAGCAACCCCGATATTCAATCTCTGACGAGCCTGGCCTTCAACGCGCCTGGCGAGTTCACAACAACACGGCTGTGAGCATGTAGTCCAATATCAACGTCAGCACCGCCGACGTCACGACGGTGCGGGTCGTCGCCCGGCCAACGCCTTCGGCGGTCGGCGTCGCTGTGTAACCCTCGTACACGGCGATCAGGCTGCATGCGACACCGAATACGCAGCCCTTGATCAAGCCTTCCATCACATCTTCGATGCCCACGCTGGAGCGCATCTGGGACCAGAACGAGGCCGAATCCACCCCGAACAACTGCACGCCGACCAATTGCACGCCGAATATGCCGATCGCGATGAAGATGATCGTCAGCAGCGGCATGGCAATCACCCCGCCCAGGAAGCGCGGCGCGACGACCCGGCGCATGGGATCGGTGGCCATCATTTCCATTGCCGTGAGCTGGTCGGTCGCACGCATCAGGCCGATCTCCGAGGCCAGAGCGGTGCCGGCACGTCCGGCGAACAGCAATGCGGTGACCACCGGGCCAAGTTCCTTGATCAAGGCCAGTGCCGCCGCCGTGCCCAGCGCATCCTCGGACCCGAATCGCTGCAACAGATCGTAGCCTTGCAGGCCCAGCACCGCACCCACGAACAAACCGCAGGTCATGATGATGACCAGAGACAGCGCGCCGGCATTGTGCAACTGATCGATGATCAGCCCGGGGCGCAGCAGGGCCCGTGGGACCTGCGCCAGCAGGCGGCCGAAAAACAAGGTGGTGGCGCCGATGGTGACGAGAAAATTCCGCAGGCTGTCCAACAGCTCACGCAGCAGGTTCATACCGAACCTGCCAGCAGTTGCTCATGATAATCGGGCGCGGGATAGTGAAACGGCACCGGTCCGTCCGGCAGGCCGTTCATGAACTGATTGACGATCTGCTTGTCATGCTGCCGCAGCTCGGCAAAGGTACCGGCCGCGACCACCTTGCCGCCGGAGAGCAGATAGCTGGTATCGGCCAGTTGCGCCAGTTCCTCGACGTCGTGGGAGACCACGAGGCTGGTGATGCCCAGCGCGTTGTTCATCTGGCGCACCAATCTGACGATCATGCCCATCGATATCGGGTCCAGCCCGGCGAAAGGCTCATCGTAGATCAGCATGTCCGGATCGGTCGCCGTGGCACGCGCCAGCGCCACTCGCCGCGCCATGCCGCCGGAAAGCTCCGCCGGCATGAGCCGCGCCGCGCCGCGCAGGCCTACCGCCTGCAACTTGGTCAGGACGATGTTGCGAATCAGGGATTCAGGCAGGTCGGTGTGTTCACGCAGCGGGAAGGCGACGTTCTCGAACACATCCATGTCGGTGAGCAGCGCACCGTTCTGGAACAGCATGCCCATGCGCCGGCGTATCGCGTACAGCCCATCGCGCGAGAGTTGCGAGACATCCTGGCCATCGAACAACACCTGTCCGCTGTCGGGGCGGATCTGGCCCGTGATCAAGCGCAGCAGCGTGGTCTTGCCGGTACCACTGGGGCCCATGATGGCGCTGACCAGTCCGCGCGGAATGCTCATGTTGAGCCCGGAAAAGATCGCGCGCTCGCCAATCGAGTAATGGACGTCGCGAATCTCGACCAGCATGTCCTGCTGCGCAGGGGACGCAGCCTGGATATCCGATGCCGCGGGCATTCAGCGACCCGATGGCAAGACGTTGCCGCAGGCCGTGAGCCGCAAGCCGGGCGCCGCATGCGCCGCGATCGACACCTGCGAACGACGCACGGCGGCGACGCCGGCTTGTCCGTCGGCGCGGCCCGGTGATGGTTTCCCTGGCATCGAGTACATCGGATTCACGAGTAGTTCCATCTTGCCTGTTCGAGGTCCTGCTTGTCGGATCGCCGGCAGCCGTTACGCTGCGTCCTGCTCCAGCCTGGCCTCATACTTGCCCTCGCGTGCCAGGCCGTTGAGCTTCGCGCGCTGTGCGAAGGCCTTCTGGCCGGCGCCATAGTTCTCGGCCTTACCGCCCCAGGCCTGCAAGGCCTCCGCCTGCAACGCGCGCCCATAGGAGAACGTCAGTTCCCAGGGATGCGGTCCCATCTTGTTCATCAAGCTCAGATGCTCGGTCGCTTCCGGCGAACTCTGTCCGCCCGAGAGGAAGGCGATGCCGGGCACGGCCGTCGGCACGTATCGCTTCAGGCAGCGCAAGGTTGCTTCCGCGACCTGCTGCGGATTGGCGCGCGTCGGACACTTCTTGCCTGAAATCACCATGTTGGGCTTCAGGATCATGCCTTCCAGATGAATACGATGTGAATGCAGCTGTGCGAACACCGCGCTCAGTACGTCACTGGTGACTTGCTCACAACGCTCGATCGTGTGCGCGCCGTCCATCAGGACTTCCGGCTCGACGATCGGCACGATGTTCGCTTCCTGGCACAGCGCCGCGTAGCGCGCCAGCGCATGCGCATTGGCATCGATGGCGAACTGACTGGGAATATCCTGTGCGATGTCGATCACCGCGCGCCACTTGGCAAAGCGCGCGCCAAGCTTGTGGTATTCCGCCAGGCGATCGCGCAAGCCGTCCAGTCCCTCGGTGATGGTCTCCTGCGCAAAGCCGGCCAGCGCCTTGGCGCCTGCATCGACCTTGATGCCCGGAACGATGCCGAGCTGATCCAGGTACTGGGGGAATGGCGTGCCGTCCTTGGTCTTCTGGCGCAGGGTCTCATCGTAAAGAATCACGCCGCTGATATGGTCGGCCGCACCCGGGGTGGTGAACAGCAATTCGCGATACGAGCGGCGGGCCTCTTCCGTGGACTCAAGCTTGATGTTGTCGAAGCGCTTCTTGATGGTGCCGTTGGATTCGTCCGCCGCCAGGATGCCCTTGCCCTTTGCGACCATCGTCCGTGCGATCGTCTCGAGTTCATTGCGATTCATTACGTCCTCCACCTTGGAAATCGGCTCCGCAGCCGCCAACGGCCCATGCGCCGTCAGCCGGTCCAGCCAGCCTGTCTTGTCGAATGGCGCGTAGGATAGCAAATCGCCTGCATCCTCACCGAGGGTCGCCGTGGACAACCTTGCCGCTCGACTCCAGCGATAGAGCGGACTGCCCCGCCCCGCTTCCATGCGGCTGCCTGGCGCAGGGCATTCGTGGGCAAACGTCAATAACTCAAGTCCGGCTCCTCCGCTCTGGCTCCTCCGCCTCCCGGTGAATTATTTCACTCCGAAGACACCCAACTGTGGCCTAGGGCTTGCATTGGGACTAGAATGGTCCCATTTCCACCATGGCCTTCCCTGACG
>JBEBRC010000237.1:0-4967 GCA_040395055.1 Steroidobacter denitrificans | reverse complement strand
AGAGCATCGCGCTTCGCCTGCCCCGTACGCAGCTCGGCTGTCTGGTAGTTGAGCGTGTAGCTCAACTGGGTCTGTTCGAAGAGCTGCATGGTCATCCCGATCCACAGGTCCAGCAGCAGGTGCTGGACCTCATGGGCCGAATAACGTACGGCGCTGTCGCGAAACTGGCCTTGTAGAAACGCGTTGTACGCTCGCGCCTTCACCCGGCCGCCAAGAAAAAAATACAGCTCCCGCGGCCCGCTGCCCGACGTGACCGGCACCGGCGCCGCCATGTAATCGGCCAGTTCCGGAGCAAAGCCCCACCAAGGCGTATCGATGCGGCCGAACCGCGCCGACATGGCGATGCTGGCCTCGGTGAGATACCCGATGCTTCCCTGCAGGGTCGTTTTCACATCCAGCTTGCCGCTGGGATGTGCGACCCAAAGCCGGTGCCGTGCCACGCTGTAGCGCGCCGTCGGTTCGCCCCCGGCGGAGATCTGATGCTCGTAGCCCCGCGGCCGCGCCGAGCCCACCAGTTCATGAACGGCGCCATGCAGGTGTTCGGACAAGGACAGCCCCAGCACACCGATCGTCAAGCTACTGAAGTGGGCGCTATCATCGCTCTGCACTTGCATTCGGCCATTCGATACCCACAGCAGGCTGGCATACGGCCGGTCGTTCGGCTGCACCGCACGGGTCAGCGTATCGGCCGGCGTAAACGCCATCAGGCCAAACTGCCGAGCGTGGTGCACACGCGGTGCCAGGCTGATTCCGTCCTGGCGATCCGCCGCTTGATTCCCACTCGAACGATCGAAGGCGGCCAGCATGGGGTCCAGTGACAACACGCCGTCGCGCGCCCTCGCCCCGGAGATCGTGACACTCATGCCACCGGTATAGTCGCGATCCATTTCGCGTCCGGCGAGCAGGTCATTGTCGATCTGAATACTGACGCCCGCGAGGTTGTCGCTCGCCCGGTCGTCCTCGGCGCCCGCCTGGGCTGCCAAAAGCGCCAGCATCGCAGCGCATACCGTCATTGCTACCGGCGGAAGTGCTTTTGCATCGCTCATGACCCTGTCCGTTCCCGACCAGGCAGCACCACTTCGGCCGCTGCGCGTGATCTCGGTTGTCCTCGGCCGCTACTGTCGGCGATCAGGGCGGATCGATAAATGGGTCGGCGGGAATGACATTCATGAACGCCACGCGATGAATTCGCCTCTCAGCCAGGACCGCTGCGGCGCAGCCGCAAGCCGACGCTTGCGCACCATGCCGCCCGCAGCACGCCCCGCGACGTCAGATCCGCCGTGGCTTTTCCAGCTCCCACTGGAAGGCCGGAACGTCTCGCTGCAAATGAATACCCAGGCCAAGGTAGCGGAATTGCCGCGCAAGGCGCGAGCGATACCAATCGGCGTCGCGCAAATGGACATTGTCGTCGCTGCTCGAACGATCGGCGTTGTACTGCCAATCCTCCACGGTCGAGGCATGAAAATACAGGGCGCCGCGGCACAGCCTGCCCAGATTGCTCATCGCACGCGCCGCCTCGCGTTGCGGTAAATACTGCATGACGTCGTAACAAATGATCAGATCGAAGCGAGCGCGGCTGCGATAGGCGGCGAGCGACGCTTGTGTCCATCCGTGCAGTCGGCACAGGTGCTCGCTGACCTCCAACCCCACATATGTGCTGCGCGGGAAGGCTTCGGACAAAGCCGGCCTCATCCATCCCAGCCCACATCCGGCGTCCAATATGCGGCGCACGGGCAATTGCAATTGCTTCACGATGGTCGCTACAGTGGTTGCGCGGCGCCTCATTTCCGCCGCTGTCGTCACCCGCGTGCGCGGGCTGAGATAGAAGCGTTGATAGAATTCGGAATCGAAAGCGCTGTGAGCCATGGCATATCGAATGTGTGTCGAGCTGGGCGCCGAAGCAGGCGGCGCTGACCTGGGCCGTGAACCGTGCCATCGACGGCGATCGTCTCGCGGACCTCACCCGGCCGGCCCCAGGACGCAAAGACAGTGCCGCCGTTCAGCCACGGCCTGGCGACAGCTTACCAGCGGCAAGGCGGCACGGGCGCCGCCGACTCCTTGACTCCCAGGTATCCGACCCCAGTTAGCAGGCATGTCCTTACAGGATTCAAACCATGGCCATTCGTAAGCCGCCTTCGTGGATGTGGGCAGAAGCCTGCGAGATGATCGAGCGCGCGGAGCGGATGCAACGGCAGTTCTTTCGCTTCGGGCACACGGTCAAGGCTCAAGCGCGCTGGGAACCGCCGGTCGACGTCGTGGCTTATGGTGCCGAGGTGCAAGTGACCGTGGCGCTGCCCGGCGTCGCCCCGGAGCACATCGAGGTACATACCGACAGCGGACTGCTGCTGGTGGCCGCGTTGCGCCCACCGCCCATGCACCAGAACATGACGGCGGTACACCGGCTGGAAATCCCTTACGGACGCTTCGAGCGGCGCATTGCGCTGCCGGCCGGACACTACGAGTTGATGGAACAAGCGTATACGAACGGATGCCTGATACTTCGCCTGGCGATACGCTGAGCAGGAGCCTTCATGAATGACCCTCGACAGCCCGAGAATGATGTGACGGACACTCCCGAGACCTCGAGCGCGAGTCCGTCGACGACGATTTCGGACGACATGCTGATCATCGTCCCAGTGCGCAATGTGGTGCTGTTCCCGGGCACGGTCATGCCGATCGCGATCAATCGCGAACGGTCGCTGGCTGCGGCCCAGGAGGCCGTGCGCGCCGAGCGTAAAGTCGGTTTCCTGCTGCAGATGGATCCGGACCTGCAATCCCCGACCGGTCGCGACCTGCACAAGGTCGGTACCGTCGCAAGTATCGTGCGCTATGTCACCGGCCAGGATGGCACGCATCATCTGGTGGTGCAGGGCGAGCAGCGATTTCGCGTGCTGGACTATCAAAGCGGCCTGCCTTTCATGGTCGCGCGGGTCGAGTATCTGCATGAGCCGCCGACCACCAGCGAAATCGAAGCACGCGCGCTCAATCTCAAGCGTCTGGCCGCGGAAGCGGTCTCGCTGCTGCCGCAGGCGCCGGCCGAGCTGGCCAATGCATTGCAGGCCATCGAGTCGCCGGCGGCGCTGGCGGACCTGGTGACCAGCTTCATGGACATCAAATCGTCCGAAAAGCAGGCGCTGCTGGAAACGATCGACCTCAAGGTACGACTGGACCATGTAACGGAGCTGTTGTCCAAGCGCATCGAGGTACTGCGGCTGCAGCGCGAACTCGAGGATCAGACCCGCGAGGCGATCGGCGAGCGCCACAAGGAGGCCCTGCTGCGCGAGCAACTGCACCAGATCCGCAAGCAGTTGGGTGAGGAAGGCGAGGCGGGCGAGGAAATCGCCGAGTTGCGCACAGCGATCGACGAGGCGGGCATGCCGGAAGAGGCACTCGAACAAGCCACCAAGGAGATCAAGCGGCTGGAACGCATGTCGGATGCGAGCGCCGAGTACTCCATGCTGCGAACCTGGCTGGATTGGATGATCCAGCTACCCTGGTCGAAGCTCGACGATGAATCCATCGACATCGAGAAGGCGCGTCGTGTCCTGGACGAGGATCACTACGGCCTCGACAAAATCAAGCGCCGCATCGTCGAGTATCTCGCCGTGCGCAAACTCAATCCGCGAGGGCGCAGCCCGATACTGTGCTTCGTCGGCCCGCCCGGCGTCGGCAAGACCTCGCTGGGCCAGAGCATCGCGCGCGCATTGGGCGTCAAGTTCGCGCGCGTCAGCTTGGGCGGCGTCCATGACGAAGCGGAGATACGCGGTCACCGCCGCACGTACATCGGCGCGCTGCCCGGCAACATCGTGCAGGCGCTGCGCAAGGCCGGTGCACGCAATCCGGTGATGATGCTCGATGAGATCGACAAGCTCGGCGCCGGCATTCAGGGCGATCCGTCCTCGGCACTGCTCGAGGTTCTCGATCCGGAGCAGAACAACTCGTTCCGCGACAACTATCTAGGGCTGCCGTTCGACCTGTCGAAGGTCATGTTCATCGCCACTGCCAATATGCTCGATACCATTCCAGGGCCGCTGCGCGACCGCATGGAAGTCATCGAACTCACCGGCTACACGGAGGATGAAAAGCTCGAGATCGCCAAGCGCTACCTCGTCGGGCGGCAACTGGAGGCCAATGGCCTGACGCCCGGGCAGGCATCGATCACCGACGCCGCCCTGCGCCAGATCGCGCACGACCATACCCGCGAGGCAGGTGTACGCAACCTGGAGCGCATGATCGGCTCGGTATTGCGCAACGTCGCGGTACGCATCGCGGAAGGCGCGATCGAGCAACAGACCGTCGACGTCGAGGACCTGCATGCGATCCTCGGCGCTCCACGCTTCGAGAGCGAAGTCGCCATGCGCACCAGCGTCCCCGGCGTTGCGACCGGGTTGGCCTGGACGCCGGTCGGCGGCGACATCCTGTTCATCGAATCGACTCGCATTCCTGGAAACGGCAAACTGATCCTGACCGGACAGCTGGGCGACGTCATGAAGGAAAGCGCTCAAGCCGCCCTGTCGTTGTTGAAGTCGCAGTCCGCCCGCCTGGAGCTTGCGCCTGCGGTTTTCGACAACATCGATGTGCACATTCACGTGCCGGCGGGCGCGATTCCCAAGGACGGCCCGAGCGCCGGCGTGGCCATGTTCACATCGCTGGTATCGTTGTTCACCGATAAGACAGTGGGCAGCAACCTGGCGATGACCGGCGAGATCAGTCTGCGCGGACTGGTCCTGCCAGTGGGTGGCATCAAGGAAAAGACCGTTGCGGCCCATCGTGCCGGTATTCGCAAAATATTGCTGCCGGCGCGAAACCGCAAGGATCTGGAGGATGTGCCCCAGGTCGTGCGTGACGAAGTCGAGTTCGTGTTCTGCGAGCGCGTCGAGGACGTCATTCGCGAAGCGCTCGGTATACAGCTGAAGTCGGCGCCGGTCACGGCGGTAGCCTGAAGGCCATCGCCGCCGCGGCCGGGG
>JBEBRC010000236.1:0-5042 GCA_040395055.1 Steroidobacter denitrificans | reverse complement strand
AGCACCCTCATCGCCCGCAGCGTCCCGGACATGCCAGTCTCGGCTTGTCCGCCTGATCCTCAGTACCCTCGGCGGGCCAGCCGCTGAAGAGCGGGTCATCCGCCAGCGCATGGCCAGCGGATTCGACTTCAGCGTCGTATGCAGCCGGTGCCGCTCATGGTGCTGGAGCCAGCCGCGCAAGCGCGGCGCAGGCTCAAAGGGCTGCCATGGCGGCCATGAGCGCATGCGCGAACTGCGGTCCCTTCCCGGCTTCCTCATGCTTGAAATACACGAACACATCGGTGCAGGCCGCGGTCTTCTCATGGATGGTTCGCGCCCAGCGCTCGATGTCCTGCTGCCCATATCCCTCGTCGCGCAGCCTGAAGTATCCGTAGTCCGCCGTGACCTCCACCGGCGTCCAGAAGTTTTCACTGTCCGCCACGCACAAGGCCACATTGCGGGCCGCCAGGCGTGCCAGGGTCTCATCACTGAGCCAGGAGCCGTGGCGGAATTCCATCGCCGCGCGCGTGCCTGCCGGCAGCGCTTCGAGGAAGGCATCCAGCACCACGAGATCCTTCTTGAAGCTCGGTGGAAGTTGAAACAACAACGCACCGAGTTTTGGTTCCAGGGTCGAGGCGAGACCACAGAAGTGCTGCAGCGCTTGCTCGCAATCGCGCAGGCGCGCATCGTGGGTGATCCGCTTGGGCGCCTTCAGAGTCAGCTTGAAATGCTCCGGCGTCGCGAGACTCCAGCCCTCCAGTGTCTTCTGCGCCGGTGAGCGGTAGAACGTATAGTTGATTTCCACGCTCGAGAGGCGCTGGGCGTAATAGGCCAGCATCTGCGATGCCGGCAGCTTGTACGGATAGAAGCTACCTTTCCATTCCGGATAGTTGTAGCCCGATGTTCCCACCCATACAGCCATGCAATACCTCAGTCCCCTGCCTCGCTCGAGGGTGCCGTCACCGGCTCTCGCCGAAGGTCAATCGCCGGTACTGTCCCAGATGCCTGATCGCGTGCTGCGGCTTGCCCAGGCTTTCGTACAGGCGCGCCAGGTTGAAGTGACAGTCGGCGAGCGTCGGATCCTCGCCGATCGCCCGCTGGTAGGTTTCCAGCGCCTGCATCGTGCGCCCAAGGTCTTCCCACAATACCCCGGCGTTGAACAGCAGCACGGCATCCATGCCGCACTGCTGCAATGCGCGGTCATAAACGGTTTCCGCCTCGGCGGTACTGCCCGTCTCATGCAGCAGGCGCCCCAGGTTGATCCAGCCAGCGACGTTGTCCGGATCGATCGCGATGGATTTTCGGTACGCATCCAGGGCCGCGGGCACATCGGCGCTTTCCAGCTCCAGTGCGCGATTGAACCAGTGATCGCCGTCGTGCTCCTCATGTCGCAGCGGCGGCGTCCGAATCGGATCCGGCTTGCGCTCGACGACCCGCAGTACGCCCTCCTCCAGGCTGACTTCGAATCCCAGCACATATTGTCCATCGTCGACCTGGAATTGGCTCTTGCCGTCGCGCACCACGATACGGTCCCCGACGGCGCTGATGCTCAAGCCGGACAAGGGTGCGGTCGCAGGCAGATGGCGGCGCAAGTCGTCCAAGGAGCGCCTGATCCGACGGCGCGGCACCTTGGCCTGGATCAACACTCGTGCCGCGCGCAGCACGATCATGTCCTGGAAGGAAAAACGATATTGGCGCCGAGGGCCGCGTGTGGGCTTGACGAAGCCGACGTCGATCAAACCGCGCAAGGTACTGCGGGACAAGCGCAGTACTCGCTCGACGTCTCGCACACTGTAGGATTGCATCGGCGGATCCGGCAAGGTCGGCGGCAACTATCGACGGCTGGCCTTGCGCGCCGTTTTCGCTCGCCGCTCGACCCGCTTGGGTGCCTTGCGCGCGCCCAGTCGCGAGGCCGACGCCTTGGCGGTTTCGGTCTTCTGCAAGCTGGCTCGCAACGCCTCCATCAAATCGATCACCTTGCCGCTGGCTTCGGGTGCGCGCTCCGGCACCAGGATCTCCTGGCCATCGACCTTTCTTTGGATCGCCGCTTCGATCCGGCCACGCAACTCATCGGTATAGGCCGACGGATCGAAGGCGTCGGTCGCCTGCTGCTCGATGAGCTGCTGCGCCAGCTTCAGCTCGCCCGTCTTGACGTCCGGCTTGGGCACCTCCATTTCCGTCGCCGGGCGTACGTCGGCAGCAAAATGCAACTGCTGCATGGCCAGCACATCGCCGATCGGCCGCAGGATCACGATATAGGCCTTGCCGCGAGTCGCCCACCGGCCAACCGCGCAGCGCCCGGCATCCTTGAGCGCCTGGGTGAGAAGCCCATAAGGCTTGGCCGCGCCCTTGTCGGGAGCCAGGTAATAGGTCTTGTCGAAATAAACCGGATCGATGGATTCGATCGGTACGAACTCCGATATCTCCACCTCATGGGTACCGACCTCCTCCAGCGCCTTGATCTCCTCTGGCGTAAAGGTGACGTACTGATCCTTGGCGAACTCGTAGCCCTTCACCATGTCGCTGCGCTCGACCACCTTGCCGTCCTTCAGGCATACATACTGTTGCTTCAGCCTCGAGCCGCAGTGCTTGTGCAGCAGGTTGAAGGAAATGGTGTTGGCGGTCTGGGTCGCGGTGTAGAGCTTCACCGGGATTGCGACCAGACCGAAGGAGACGGTAAGAGATCCGATAGAACGTGCGGCCATGGCTGCCTCGTTGAAATCCTGACGTCAGGATGCAGTGTTTGCACTGGAGTGGCGACCTTCGAACGTAGCACGCATCATGCCACCGCCTATTGTCGCGCTTCAAACGTGTCAGGCGATTACCGTCGGTAGTTCCGGCGTGGCCCGCACAGCCGAAAAAGACAGCGAGCATGCAGATTGCTCCTGCCATCTCCGAGGCGCCGGCCGGCGCCGCAACTGCCGGCGAATCTGCAATTTTTGCCGTTCAGTGAATTTGCTACCATGCCCACATGAATGCATCGCCCGCCTCCCATTGCGACACCGCCGCCAGTATCGTGGCCCACTGGATCGACGGCAGGGCAGCATCCGGCGATGCCGGTCGGCGCCAGCCGATATTCGATCCCGCGACCGGCGATAGCTCACGCGAGGTTCTCATGGCCAGCGCGCACGACGTCGATGCGGCTGTGGCGAGCGCGAAGCAGGCCTTTGCCAGTTGGGCCGACACGCCGCCCGTACGCCGGGCGCGCATCCTGAATCGATTCCTGGGCCTGCTGAATGAACACCGCGACCAGCTCGCGGCCGTGATCACCAGCGAACACGGAAAAGTATTCGAAGACGCCCGCGGCGAAGTGATGCGAGGCATCGAGATCGTCGAGTTCGCTTGTGGCATGCCGCAGTTGCTGAAAGGCGGCTTCACCGACCAGGTCGCCACCGGCCTGGACAACTGGACCTTGCGCCAGCCCCTGGGCGTCGTGGCCGGCATCACTCCCTTCAACTTCCCCTGCATGGTGCCTTGCTGGATGTTCCCGGTGGCCATCGCCTGCGGCAATACCTTTGTCCTCAAGCCCAGCGAACGCGATCCCTCCGTATCGCTGCTGATCGCGAATCTGCTGCAGCAGGCAGGCCTGCCCGATGGGGTGTTCAACGTGGTCCAGGGCGACAAGGTCGCAGTCGATGCGCTGCTGGAACACCCTGACGTACAGGCGATCAGTTTCGTCGGTTCCACCCCGATCGCACACTATCTGTACCAGCGCGGAGCACAGATGGGCAAGCGCGTGCAAGCGCTGGGCGGAGCCAAGAATCACATGGTCGTGATGCCGGATGCGAGCCCGGAGATGACGGTCGACGCCTTGATCGGTGCCGCCTACGGTTCCGCGGGCGAGCGCTGCATGGCGATCTCGGTGGCAGTCCTGGTCGGCGAGGCGGCGGACAGAATCATTCCCTTGCTGGTCGAGCGCACCCAGCAACTGAAGATCGGCAACGGCATGGACCCCGAGGTCGAGATGGGGCCGATCATCACCGCTCAAGCGCTGCAGCGAATTCGCAGCTGTATCGATGAGGGCGTAAGCAGTGGCGCACAACTGCTGGTCGATGGACGCATCGATCCGCAAACAGGCCAGGCATTCACCGTGGCCGGGCACGAGAACGGATTCTGGATCGGCGGCACCTTGTTCGACCACGTGACACCACAGATGAATCTCTATCGCGACGAGATCTTCGGACCGGTATTGGCCTGCATGCGGGTCAAGGATTTCGACGCCGCGCTGGAACTGGTGAACGCGCATCAATTCGGCAACGGCGTGGCCTGCTACACGCGCGACGGCCACGTCGCGCGTGAGTTTGCCCGGCGAGTACAGGTGGGAATGGTCGGCATCAACGTGCCCATTCCCGTACCCATGGCGTGGCACGGATTTGGCGGCTGGAAAAAGAGCCTGTTCGGCGATACGCATGCCTATGGCGAAGAAGGCGTGCGCTTCTACACCAAACAAAAATCCGTCATGCAGCGCTGGCCGCAAGACGCCGGCCAAGGCGCCGAGTTCTCCATGCCGAGTTCGAAATAGCCCGCAGCCCCTGCTGCCCGGCCTCGGCATTCATGCCTCTGAGCTGGCGGCGATGATCCCGCGGCTTACTCGAGGCGATTGATGAAGCGATAGACGATGAAGAGCACGCCGAAGCCGACATGCAGGCCGACCACGGCAATGAGCATCAGCAGCGCCATCTCGAAGCTGATGATGCCGAACATCGCCAGCGCCATGACCAGCATGCACAGGCCGGTAAACAAGATCGAGACGCCGGCGACCGCTTTGAGATGGCTATGCCTGGACATGTGACGCCCCCTGCGGTGGCGGATAGACGCGCTGTCCGGTGGATCACAGCACAGCGGCAGCTCATCGAGCAAGCGCAAGAGAAGCGAACAACGAGCCGTGGCCAAGCCCCAACGGGCACGACATGGATCATGGCCGGCTCGGCGCCGGATAGGTTATGCACCTGCGAGTTCCGCTGCTACAATTACACGGCTACGCCCCGGTAGCCCAGTGGATAGAGCGGTCGCCTCCTAAGCGACAGGTCGCAGGTTCGATTCCTGCCCGGGGCGCCAATCTC
>JBEBRC010000235.1:0-5043 GCA_040395055.1 Steroidobacter denitrificans | reverse complement strand
GGCACGTGGCACGGCGCTCGTCAGCGGACGATTCCGCTCGCGCGGCGTGTAGTGTTGCCGTATGCGCAATCGGAGGCTGGCCATGGTAGATAGCAATGCCCGAACCGAGGAGTTCCAGTTCAGCGGCGATACACTACTGGCGAAGATCAAGGAAGTCATACGCGCCGGTAACATTCGCCGCATCATCATCAAGAACGAGGAGGGCCGCATCCTGATCGACGTCCCACTGACGATCGGCGTGGTGGGCACCTTGCTTGCGCCCCAGCTTGCCGCCATCGGTGCGATTGCGGCGCTGGTGCTGAAGGGATCGATCGTGATCGAGAAGGAATGGACTGCAGCGGCCCCAGGCCCGGAGTCCCCGCACCAGGAATCGCAAGGATCAAAGGAAACTCCATGAGCAAGATCAGTCGGCCAGGACGGCAGCTTTTCATCGCAGCACTGGCCGTGAGCCTCGGCGCCTGTGCGAGCATCGGCTCGGGTGTGAGAGTGCAGCAGGGCGAGACGGACCTGACGGCATGCAGGACGTTCGATTGGCTACCTGCCTCGCAGGAGGCCGCTTCCTTCGGCGAGCAGCGAGTACGCGCCGCGACCATGTCGCAATTGCTGGCCAAAGGCTATGCCCAAGCGGCCGAGAACCCCGATTGCCGGATCACCTACGTGTTGTCGCTGCAGGAGAGCAGCCCTGCCAAGCCGCGAGTTGGCGTCGGCGTGGGTGGGGGTTCCGGTGGCTTGGGGGGCGGCCTCGGGGTCAGCCTTCCGATCGGTCGCAAGAATCGACAAAGCGTCACCTTTACGCTCGATGTGATCGATGTCGCGAGCAATTCCCAGATATGGAGCGGTACGCTCGATACCGACTTCCGTGCCGGGGAAATTACCCAGGAAGAGGCGGATGCCGTGGTTCGAGAGATCCTGTCGCAGTTCCCGAATCACGTCGCCACGCCGGAACCGGCCTGAACGAGCCGCCCCCGGCCGGTTGCACCAGCCTCGACACCCGGGGCCGGGCCGCTTGCGAGTCGTCCCCGAGGCATCGCTGATGCGCTGGATCGCCTGTTCGCGGTACGGAGCTGGTTCGAGCCATCAAGAGGGCGGGTCCGGCCGGTGCCCGCCAACGTCGACTTCAGGCTCGAGCAAGTCCTTGCGCGGCGGCAGCCAGTTCGGCGTCAGTATCGGACAGCCGGAGCGTTCATCCAGGTCGATCTCGGCAAAGCCCAGTGCCGGCTCCCGGTCATAACGCAGATCCCCAAGAATGGTTTGCCCCTCGACCGACGCCAGCCAGGGAGCACGCATGAAGCGCAATGCCGCAGCCGCGCGACAATCGGTGGCATTGAGTTCGACCAGGCGGTCGCTGGGGGTGAGCAACTCGCCATGCCATCGCAGGGAGTCGGTCGCTGCGGCCCGAACGGGTACCAGGGGAGCGGTGGTGAGCGCATCCAGGCTTCGGCCGCGACAGTCCTGCGCCGGCATCCAGGAGGGGGCCAGCGACAGCATGGCGCGCCTGAGTGCGAGTTCATCGTGCTGCGTGCTGACCAGGATCAGTTCCCAGCACAGCGGATTGGCCGGCATCGGTGTCAGGACGTGATCCAGCAGGCGCGACTGCGGGAAGTATTGAGCAGCCAGTTCATGCGCTCGTCCTGCGGCGACCCGGCTCGCCATCATGAACGTTGCGGTCACGCCGAGCCACAAGGAAACACCGCACAGAAGAGCCGTGCGCGCCGGCGTCGTGCGACCCAGCGCCAGCATGCCTGCCAGCAGAGATATGTAAGCGGCCAGGATGAGCGGCGGCAGCAGGCCGCTGAAGAAGGCCAGCGCAACGCCCGCTGCAAGACACAAGGCTACCAGCACCCGCGCGGTGGGGGTGCGCAGCAGGAACACCAGCGGTGCGCAAGCGGTCCACAGCAGCGGCTCGATGATGAAGATCGAATCGCCGTAGAACCAGCCGTTGTGCCAGGGCCAGAACGGATGCACGCCATAGTTGTTGGTCGCATCCATGGCAATGTGCAGCAAGGGCGCAATCAATACGGTGCCGATGATCCACCGGCGATCCTTGCGTGACAGGTTCAGGCCGCGTTTGCGCAGCCACCAGCGGGTTGCCGCGTAGGCGAGGACTGCCAGCAGCAACGCGCCCACTATCGTATGCGTGTGGCCGCGGTGGTGTGCCAGATAGTTGATCTTGCCGCCGATGAATGAATACAACAGGTCGGCATCGGGCAGATTGCTGCCGATCGCCGCCAGCGTGACGAGCAGATTGCGCCTGGTCTGCGGCGGCAGTCCCTGCGGGTCCGCGCTGCTGGTACGGGCGGCCGTTTCACCGGCCAGGATGCCGATGAGTGTATGGGTCAGATTATCCATGCATCAGTCGACGAAATAAGCCAGCACGAATACGCCGATCATTGCGCAGGCAATGGCAAGCTTGGCAAGCGTGCCGAAGACGAGGCCCAGCCAGGTGGCGATGCCCACGCGGCCGGCTTGGAGCACCTGGCCGTGCGCGGTCAGTTCGCCGACGACGGCGCCGAGAAATGGGCCCAGTACGAGTCCGGGAACCCCGAAGAAAATCCCAACGATCGTACCGAGCAAGGCACCCCAGACCGCGCGTGCGCTGGCCCCCACGCGTCGCGCACCGAGCGCCGAAGCGGTGAATTCGATGAGCACGGACAGCAAGGCCAGAAGGCCGAGCACGCCCAGCGTCAGCCAGCCGATGCGCTGAAAGTCTTCGATCGCGGCGGCCAGCAGCATGCCTGCAAACAGTAGCGGCACTCCCGGCAGCGCCGGCAGGACGATACCTAGCGCGCCGGCCAGCATCAGCAGGATGGCTAAAATCCATAGTCCGGCAGTGCTCATGCGATGCTCTCGCTGTATCATCGCCTCATAGTGGCTGTCATGGGTGCTGGGATTCGGCGATGAGCATCCAGTCTACGGTACTCGCGATCGTATCGCGCCGCAGGCATCGGCTGCCTGGGAGCCGGCAGTCCGGAGATGAGCGCTGTCGAACGTGAGTACTTGAAATCCATAAAAAAAGCGCCGGACGTAACTCATACCTATCGTCATCGGCGGGACGAATGGCGGCGCGGACAGCGCGCAACGATATTGGAAGAGGCTGACCATGCGGGCAACGACTGCAGGATTGATCATAGGAATTTCGCTGATGTACAGCGCGGCAACGCTGGCCGACTGCACGCGCCCGCGGCCGGCATTCGAGATTCCGGATGGCTCCTCGGCGACGCAGCAGGCGCTGGCGGAGGCGCAGCCGGCGCTGATCGCATTTGCCGATGAAGTGCGAGAGTACCTGCATTGCCTGAACGGCGAGGCCAGCCAGCAGGCCATCGGCAAGGATGAGGCGCAGCGCGCGGCGCTGACGAAAACACATGCCGACAAGCACAACGAAGCCGCGAGTGAGCTCACGGGACTGGCCAGCTGTTACCAGGCGCAACTCGAACTCTTCAAGAGTTCGGGTGGCGGGACCCAGCAGCGGGCGGCGAACTGTGCCACTTTCATCCAGGCCGCGGCGGACAGCCGGCCTGCCGGCGCTGCGGTGGCGAACGAGGTGATCGTTGAGGCCTCGGGCCATACCTTCGACATTCCCGGCGGCAGCTGGCGCTATTACCTCGTGCGAGGCGATTCGCCGCGCAGTTGTACGCGGCAGTCCGCGGAAAACTGCCTGTATCGTGCCGTACTGGTCCGCAACGATTCCGACGACGTACTGGAGTGCGACGGCAAAATCACCTATGCGGGAACCGATATCAGCGGCAATGCGACCACGCATTCCAAGGCCTTGGTTCCGGAGCGATCGAATTACGTCGTCGTCGACAGCCTCGCGCAGCAGAGCTTCGATGCGCAGACATTCGATGCGCAGTGCACCGTGCGTGCGAAACTGCCGCCTTTGAATACGCCCGCCCACTGTAAATACGAGGTCGTCGAGCCCGTGGCCATCGCCGATTACTATCCTGACGCCGCCCGTTCGGCGGCTGAAGAAGGACCGGTGATAGTGGAGTTCACTCTTGCCGGCAAGGCTGGGCACCCGACCCAAGTGCGTGCCGTTGCCGGCAGCCTGTTCGACAGTCTCGATCAGGCCGCCGTCAAGGCGGTCAGCGACATGGTCATGAGCAGCAACTGCCGAAAATCACGCTACAGGTTGAAGCTCAGTTTCCAGTTGAATTAGCTGCTGAAGCGCACGGGCTAAAGCTTCGCTTCGCGTTCCAGCAATTCCTGGATCGTCACGCCTACTTCGGGCACGCCGCCGAACACCGTACCGAGGCGGTTTTCCCGGAAATGCCGCAGCGCCGTTTTCGATGCTTCGGCAGGCAGCGGCACGAACTCGACCTCAGCCGCGAGTTTTGAACCTTCGGTCAGGTAGAACTCGATGAAGTTGCGCACTTCGGGCCGCTCAGCCGCCACATCGCTGACATAGATGAACAGTGGGCGCGACAACGGCTGGTAGCTGCCGTCCGTGACGGTCGTTATGTCGGGCAGCGTCGCATTACCGTCGGGTCCCTCGATCGCCACCGCGCGCATACGCTCCTTGTGTGAAGCGTAATAGGCAAGCCCAAAGTAGCCCAGTGCATACTTGTTGTGCTCGACGCCTTGCACCAGCACGTTATCGTCCTCGCTTGCGGTGTAGTCGCCGCGACTGGACTTGGCCTCGCCAACGATCGCTTCGGTAAAATAGTCGAAGGTTCCGGAGTCCGCGCCGGGTCCGAACAGCATCAGCGGCGCATCAGGCCACTCCGGGCGCACCTGATTCCAGCGAGTGATCTTACCCTGCGCGGCCGGCTCCCAGATTTTCTTGAGATCGGCGATGGTCAAGGTGTCGACCCAGTCGTTCTGCGGGTTGACGGCCACCGTGATGGCGTCGAATGCGATCGGCAGCTCCATATAGCTCACGCCAGCGGCACGGCAGGCCTCCATCTCTTGCACCAGAATCGGGCGTGAGGCATTGGAGAGATCGGCGTCGCCGCGGCAAAGCTTCTTGAATCCACCGCCGGTTCCCGACAGCCCGACGGTGACCCGTACTGCGCCGCGCTGCTCGAGCTGGAATTCCTCGGCGAC
>JBEBRC010000234.1:0-5059 GCA_040395055.1 Steroidobacter denitrificans | reverse complement strand
TGCGGCCCGCCGCCAACAGCAGCGGCACCAGTTCGCTGAAAACGCACACTGGCTGGCCGCTCGAGGCGGCCTGGCGGATGAGCAAGCCCATGTTCCGATGGAATTGCTGGCGGTCCAGGCGCTCGTCGGTCATGAGGCGCTCGAGTGCCTGATGTGCGTTCAGCGTGATGTAGCGATAGGTCGAGACCAGCAATTCGGAATCCATTCCGAGTGACGCCAAGCGCGTCGCGATGCACTCACGATGCGCGAGCGTCGTGAGCGCTATGCAGGTGCTGCCGGCATCGATCGTGTCTCGAACGTAGCGGCTCGCCGCATCGATCAGCGCCTCATCGGTCTGGAAAAGCTGGACGAAGTGCGTGCTGTGTGCGGGACTCATCGGAGCGGTACCGGTTTCGCCTGGGCCATTCGCCGCATACTAGGCGGATCCTGCTGCCGGCTCGCAGTACTGATTTCCGAGCTTGACGCGGCCAGCGTTTCGGCGGGGCAGGACGATTGCGCGGTTTGTCTCAGCCGAGCAATTCGAGCACCTTCTCTGGCGGGCGTCCGATCACTGCGCGCTCGCCGCGTATCACTATGGGACGCTCGATCAGGATCGGATGGCTAGCCAGCGCCTCGACCCATTGCGCGTCGCTCATCGTCCGCCCGGCGTACTGGGACTTGTAGAGGTCTTCCCCCTTGCGCACCAGTTGCCCGGGCTCGATGCCAAGCTTGGCGATCAATGCCTCGAGCTGCGCCGCCGTGGGCGGCTGCTTCAGATATTCGACGACGCGTGGCTCGATGCCGCGCTCCTGCAGCAGGCTCAATGTGGCGCGACTCTTGGAGCACCTTGGATTGTGATAAATCGTGATGTCGTTCATGCCCGCTATGGTACTCCAGCGATGATTTTGTGCACATAACGCGGCTTATTGTAAGGATTTGCGACGGATGTCACGCTTCGCAAAGCGCGATACGCTGTGTGCGCCCGGCGTGGGGCATGCAACAAGGCGACCTGGATGCTCAAGAGGCTTATGTGGGCGGTGCTCATCGCGACGACGATCGGCTCGACCCAGGGCGTTGCTGCGGCAAAGCTTGGCTACGATCCCCAAGCCGATCCATTCGAGCAATATCACGATGCCATTGCGCTTGCCGAAGCACAGGACAAGCTGGTTCTGATCGTCGCCGGCGGCGACTGGTGCAGCTGGTGTCATGTACTGAACCGGTTCCTGGCGCGCAACGCGGACGTTCAGCAGCGCCTCGATCAGGCATTCGTCGTGGTGAAGGTCTATGTCGGCGACGAAAACTACAACGACGCCTTCTTCTCGCAGTTGCCGGCCGCACGCGGGGCGCCCCATTTCTGGATCGTCGCCCCGGATCGCCACCTCCTGGCTTCGCAATCCACCGCCGGCCTGGAGCGTGGCGGGGGCGGATACGACAAGCGCGAATTCCTGGACTTCATCGAGCATTGGAGAATGCGTCCGGCCGGCGCCGGTACGCCGTTGTGAGAGGCGCGGCGGCGCCGGATGAGCGTCGCCGGCCGCATGCAGCTCACTGTGGTTTATGGCCGAACTGCATTTCCAGCGCGACACCGACGGTCGGGCTCATTTCTCGTCGTTCCAGCAATCTGCGCCGCGGCCATTCCACGCCCCCGCGCAGCTCCAGGAACAGCCATTCCGGCGTCAATTGACGGCGCATGATCAAGCGCGCGCCAAAGCGGGTGAGCTCCACTTCGTTGTCGGTGGCGCCCTCCACCCGGGTCTGCCACGCAAGCCCGGTGCGGGTACCGACGCTCTGGAACAAAGTAAGCTCGGAATACCATTCCAGGCCGGTTGTCTCCTCGGTGAATTTGCCGACATTGCTCCAGCGCAGCAGCAATTGGTCGGTCAGGGCGCGATCCAGGTTGAGGCGGGTAGTGGTGCCGAATCCTTCGGTATTTTGCCAAAAGAGCGTTTCCCGGGCGGTCAGGACATAGTGATCGGCGATCGTGCGCACGATCTCGTAACGCACTCGTCCAAAGGGATCCAGGGGCAGGCCGACGCGTACCCCGACGCCGACATCGAGGTCGTTGCCTGTGCGTTCGGGATTGGAATATCCCAGGCCGACGATCACCCTTTCATCTTCCAGTTCGCCAAACTGGCGCGATGGCAAGGCGTCGAAATCGCCCTCGGTATCGCTGAGGTAGTCGCTTTGTCCGACGCGCCCGGCGAACGCCGAGATGCGCTCGTCCCATTGCGGCAACTGCAGGCGTACCCGGAAGCGCAGGCGCGGATCGAAGCCATCGTACTCGCTCCATAGGCCGCCGACGGACACAGTGCCGTAGGTGCGGCGGTATTCGTCGTAAAAATTCTGGTCGCCGAACAGGCCATCCAACCAGGCCGAGGAGGCGCAAGCGGTGATGGTCAGGCGGCGGCGCACCTGCTCCAGCAGGCTGGCGTCGGAGTCGTCGGCTTGAGCGCAGCCGTCCATTGCGCCGGCTTCCTGCGGCGCGTCCGCGTCCTCCTGCCGCGCCTCCTGGGCGTGAACGGAGTAACCAAATCCAGTCAAGCCGAGCAGCAATACCCAGGTCATTGCTGCTTTCCTGGTGTCGACGTCGATGCTGTGAATCTCCAAGGGTGGTTTGCAGAAGAATACTGTATGCGGCGAATCCGCCTATGAATCAACGTCAGCGTCGTAGCCCGGTTCCAGTATCATGCTCCCCCACTGCCAATACTGAGTGAGCCGTCATGAAGTACCTGCACACAATGGTCAGGGTGAGCGATCTGGCTGCCTCATTGAGCTTTTATTGTGACGCGCTGGGCCTGCGGGAACTGCGCCGCGTCGATAACGAGAAGGGACGCTTCACTTTGATTTTCCTGGCCGCTCCGGGCGATGAGCAGGCGCAGGTCGAACTGACCCACAATTGGGATCCCGAACCCTACGGGATCGGTCGCGCTTTCGGCCACCTGGCCTATCAGGTGGATGACATCTATGCCGCCTGCCAACGCCTGATGGATCGCGGGGTGACGATCAACCGTCCGCCACGCGATGGGCATATGGCGTTCGTGCGCTCGCCGGATCAGATCTCGGTGGAACTGTTGCAAAAGGGCTCGCCGCTTGAACCGCGGGAGCCCTGGGCTTCGATGCAGAACCAGGGGGAATGGTAAAGGATGGCCGCCGCCTCGGCCCTGCCGAGGTGGCGCCTGAACGCCTAGCGAGTGAGCGGGCGCTCCTGGAGGAAGCTGTTGATGTCCCGCAAATCGGCCAGGTCCAGGTTACCGGTGGCGAGTTGCAGCTGCAGTACGTTGAGGATGTAGTCGTACCGGCTGCGCGAGTAGTTGGTTTGCGCCTGCAGTAGTTGACGACGTGCGTCCAGGACGTCGACGGTGGTGCGTGTGCCGACCTCGAAGCCTGCCTCCGTCGCCTCCAGCGCCGTGCGGCTGGACTCCACGGCTTGCCTGAGCGCCTGCACGCGCGAGATTTCGCTCAGCACGCCCAGGTAGGCATCGCGCGCCGCTCGTTCCGTTTCACGATTCGCGCGCTCCAGGCGCTCTCGCGCCGCACGATGCAGGTAGACGCGCTGGCGTATGCGCGAGGAGGTCGCGCCGCCGGAATAGATCGGGACCGTGACTTGAATGCCAATGGAATCGGTGGTCTGGCTCTGATCGGCCGGACTGCGCGGGGTGATCTGGCCGGCGGCATTGCGGCCGACCTGCGTGCCATCCATGTCCTGGTCGGAGCGGCTGACCACCAGGTCGAGGGTCGGATAGTGTCCCGATCGTGCCGTCTGGATGTCCTGTTTGGCGACATCGGTCGCCAGGCGCGCCGAAATGACGCGCAGGTTCTGTTCCAGCGCCGCGGTAACCCATAGATCTTCGTCCAGGGGATCCGGCGACTTGAGCGGCATGTCATCGATTGGAGCGGCGAGGCTGTCGAACGGCTCGCCGGTCAACTCGCGCAGCAGCTCCCTGGCCGTCGCCAGCGCACGCTTTGCCTGGATGACGGTGGCGGCGGCCTGATCGCGCCCGGCGCGCGCTTCCTGGACGTCGGTAATGGCGATCAGGCCGACTTCGAAACGCTTGTCGGCTTGATCCAGCTGTCGTGAGAAAGCCTCGAGGGCCGCCTCGGAGGCATCGACGGTGTCCTGGGCGGCGAGCACGTCGAAATATCGCTGCGAGGTGCGTTGGATCAGGTCTTGCTGAGCCGCCTCGAAGTCGGCCTGCGCTTGTGCCACTTGCGCATCGGCGCGCTTGAGCGCTGCCCACTGATCCCAGCGGAACAGCGTCTGGCGCAGGCTCAGGTCGTATTGCCGGTTGTCCAGATCGCTGTTGCTGCCGATGGTACGCGGCACCAGGGGGCTGGTCGGCACGGACGGATCGGAGTTGATGAGGGTCGTGCGTTGGGCCTCCTGGTCGGTTTTCGAGTAGCTGCCGCCGGCGCTGATCTGAGGCAGCAGTGCTGCCAGCGCCTGGGGCTTGGATTCGAGACTGGCCAGGCGGTTGGCGTCCGCCTCACGGATCTGCGGGTCGTTTTGCAATGCCCGCTGGTAGACCGCGACCAGATCGGCTCCCTGCGCGCCGAGGGCGAACAGTGACAGGCCGCAGGCGGCGAGGAGATGCACTCGTGACGTCATCTTGTTGTTTCCATCGGCGTCGCAGACGCCGTCGTCGTTCTAGTGGATTCATGATGGCACGCCGGCGATCCCATGACCGCGCCGGGCACTGGCGGCGGGCGATACGCGCCAGTGCAGCCATCCGTTTGTGGTTCGCCTTGCTGCTTGACGCCTCAGTACAGCGGAATGCTTGCATCCACATCGCGCGACCAGGCCAGTATGCCGCCCGCTAGATTGACTGCCTGGAAGCCATTTTGTTGCAGGAACTTTGCGATCTCCAGGCTGCGACGGCCGGAACGGCACATTACGACGGTTTCCTGGCCGGGATCGAGCTCGCCGAGGCGGTCGGGAACCTGGCCCATCGGGATATGAACGATGTCCGGCACGCTGGCGATGCCCAGCTCCCAATCTTCGCGAACGTCCAGCAGGATCAAGCCATCGCCGCGCTCACGCCGTTGCAGAAATTCGGCCGGGGTGATTTCGGGAATGTTCATG
>JBEBRC010000233.1:0-5061 GCA_040395055.1 Steroidobacter denitrificans | reverse complement strand
AGCCGGCCGAGCAAAGGTTCCTTCGACGTGAAGGAAGCCTTCCTCGAAACCGTGATCCCACTTGCCAAGGACCTGCCGTTCCTCAGGTCGGCGGATCTGCAGGCCGCGGTTCGCCTGGAGGACTACAGCACCGCCGGATCCGTGACGGCGTGGAAAGTCGGTACGACCTGGGCGCCGGTCGACAGCATGAAGCTCCGGGGTTCGGTGTCACGCGACATTCGCGCGCCGAATCTGATCGAACTGTACAGCTCGGGTACCGCCAGCGCGCCGTACATCCTCGATCCGTGGCAGCCGAACATTCCCTCGCCCGGCTACGGCATCAGCGTGCTAAACGTGGGCAATCCCGCACTGAAGCCGGAGAAGGCCGACTCCTGGAGTGCTGGCGTGGTGTTCCAGCCGACCTTCCTGCCGGGCTTCGGCGCCTCGATCGACTACTGGGATACGGACATGACCGATGCCATCGGCACGGCCCTGACCGAGCAGCAGATCGTCGACAACTGCTTCGGCGGGCAGACCGACTTCTGTTCGCTGATCGATTACGCAGCTGGACCGGGCAGCCGCATCCTCACGGTGCGCCGTTCGCCGGTCAACAATGCCAACGCCCGCTACCGCGGCCTGGACATCGAGGCCAGCTACCGGTTCGGGGTCGGTTTCGTGCCGGGGAGCTTTGCGCTGCGCTTCATGGCCACCAACTTCCTCCAGAACTCGAGCGTGAACAACGGCGTCGAGACCGACATCGCCGGCCAAAATAGTACGACAGGTGGCGGTGGCAGTGGCACGGTGCCCGACTGGCGCTACACGGCGTCGCTCGGCTGGTCGGTGGACTCTTGGCGGGCAAGTCTGTCGCTGCGCGGTATCAGCAGCGGCACTCTCAACAACTACTTCGTCGAGTGCACGACGGGTTGCCCGGTGTCCAATCCGCGCAACGTCACCATCAACGACAATCACGTCGCCGGCGCCATCTACTTCGATACCTCGATCTCGCGCGACTTCCAGTTCGGTGACAGCTCGAAAGCGAATGTGTTCCTGAACGTGCGCAACCTGTTCGATCGGGATCCGGCGGTCGCCGCAGCGTTCGGTAGTTTCGCCGACACCTTGCCCGCCGCCAATCCGAACCTGTATGACGTGCTGGGCCGTGTGTTGAGTGCGGGCCTACGCGTTGAGTTCTGACCCCACCGGGTGGCGGCACGGGACCGTGCTGCCACCGACGATGGACGATGAGCCAGGAACCGGTTGATGAGGCCTTTCCCGGGAGCGCGAGTGGTATCTCCGTATGAGAATTTCAGCGCCGGATGCCTTGCATCAGTGTGCCAACTTCACGGGGCACCATGCGGACGGAATCTGCGGCCTCGCGATGCGAGTACGTGGTTCGCGCATCCCGGTCCAGGTGCCTCGCGCAACCACTTAAGTAACGCTAAATCGCGATGAACTAGATCTCATTGATCTGGATCTGGTGGGCACCTAGCCTCAAGCGTCGCGTCCATTGCCCGTCTTGATAGGGGGATGAGCCAAGTGCTGCAACGAGTACGAAAACTGATAGGGGCGCGCGGCCGGTCGGCACGATGGCTGGGGGCCGGGGCAGTAGTGGCTGCCATCGCCATTGCCGTAGGAGTGGGTGTCACTGGACATCGCGTGGAGCCGGAATCCAGAGGTACTCCGGCAAGCATGCGTCTGCTCACCCAGCAGCAGTACATGAACATGCTGGCCTACGCATTCGGACCGGACGTGCAGCCGATGGCGCGATTCGCCGCTTTGCCGCGCACCGATGGACTTCTCGCCAGCGGCGCAGCCATCGCCGGCCTCACGGATTCCCAGTTGGAGGTGTACCAGAAGACCGCGTCCACGGTCGCCGAGCGGGTCATTGGCGAGGACAGCCGCAAGTATCTGGTCCCCTGCGTGCCGGACAAACTCGAGGGGGCCGATCCAGAGTGCGCCCGCAGCTTCATCTCGCAGGTCGGGCCCCTGCTGTATCGGCGGGCCTTGTCGCCCGAGCACATCGATGTGCTGGTCGAGGAAGCGAACAAGGCGGCCGACTCGCTGGGAGATTTCTACCAAGGTCTGAGCGTAGTGATCGAAGGGATCCTGATCAGTCCTGGCGTGCTGCTGGTGGCGGAAACGATGGAGCCGGATCCGGATCATCCGGGCGCGCAACGCCTCGATGCCTGGTCGCTGGCCACCCGGCTCAGTCTCTTCCTCTGGAATGCTCCACCGGATGTCGACTTGCTGGAGGCTGCCGGGAGCGGTGCGCTGCACACGCGCAAGGGCCTGGCAACGCAAGTCGACCGCATGCTGGCGAGCCCCCGGCTCGAGGATGGTGTGCGCGCCCTGTTCGACGACATGTTCGAGTTCGAGAACTTTGCCATGTTGAGCAAGGACGGACAGGTCTATCCCAGTTTCACCGGCGAGACGGCAGTCGACGCGCGCGAGCAGACTTTGCGCACGGTGGTCGATCACCTGATCGCGCGCCAGGAGGACTATCGCGACCTGTTCACGACACGGCAGACGTTCATGTCGCCATCGCTGGCGCCGATCTACAAAGTGGCCGTGCGGGGTCCAGGCTGGACGCAGTATGAATTTCCCGTCGACAGTCCGTACGCGGGCCTGTTGACCCAGGTCAGCTTCCAGGCCCTGCATTCGCACCCGGGCCGCAGTTCAGCCACGCTGCGCGGCAAGGCACTGCGCGAGATCATGATGTGCCAGATCGTGCCCAGGCCGCCTCCCGACGTCGACTTCTCCGCGGTGGAGAATCCCGATGGCAGCGTGAAGACGGCACGCGAGCGAGTGGCCTTCCATCTCCAGAACCCCTCCTGTGCGGGCTGCCATCGCATCACCGACCCAATGGGACTGGCCATGGAATCGTTCGACGGTGCAGGCCAGTTCCGGCGCCAGGAAGGGGGCGTCGACATCGATACCAGTGGCGACCTGGATGGCGTCGAATTCGATGATGTGATCGGGCTCGGCGCGGCGCTGCGGGATAATCCGCAGTTGCCACGGTGTCTGGTGCGCCGCGCATTCGCTTACGCCACCGGCACGCCCAGCGACAGCAATAATCGCCAAGTATTCGAGTTCCTGTCGGAGAGCTTCGCCGACAGCGGCTATGTGCTTCCCGAGTTGCTGCGCGAGATCGCGTTGAGCCGCGCATTCCGCAGGGCGTATCAACCCCAGGTGCGCGAGGCTCCTCCACCGCCCGATCTGACGTCTGCGCAGCATTCAGAGCCGGTGTCGAAGGCTGACCTGACTGCCTCCGTGGTCCCCTAAATCCCAGGAGAATCCGCTCATGAATATCCGGAAACTGAGTCGCCGCCGTGTGCTGCGCGGTGTGCTGAACGGCGGTGTCGTGGCCGTAGGCCTCCCGGTGCTCGATTGCCTCCTCAACGACAGCGGCAATGCGTACGCGTCTGGGGCGCCGCTGCCGGTGCGTTTCGGCACCTGGTTCTGGGGGCTGGGCGGGAACAACAACATTCTCGTTCCCGGCAAGACGGGTGCCGGCTACGAGATTCCTCAACAGCTGGCGCCAGTGGCGCGCGTACGAGAGCACGTCAATCTGATCTCCAACCTCACGGCCTTCCGCGACGGCGAGCCGAACCTGTGCCACTACTCCGGCTGGATCATTGGCCGATCCGGCAAGGCACCAAAGTCCAGCGCCGACCGTCCGACCGAGACCCTGGACATCACGATTGCCAATCAGATCGGTCGCGGGACCCGTTTCCGCACGCTGACCGCCTCCGCTACCGGCGACTTCCGCAACACCGTGAGTTACGAAAATGAGAACTCGCCGAATCCGCCCGAGATCTCCCCGGTGGAGTTCTATGGCCGTCTGTACGGCGCCGACTTCCAGGATCCCAACTCGCCGGTCTTTACGCCCAACCCACGCACCATGGCGCGTCGCAGCGTGCTGTCGGCCGTGATGGGCGAGATCAAGACTCTCGAGAAGACGGTCGGCGCCGCTGACCGGCAGCGTCTCGACCAGTATTTCACCGGTTTGCGTCACCTGGAGAAGCAATTCGACCAGCAACTCACCAAGCCACTGCCGATCGCGGCCTGTCACGCGCCGCCGGTGGTCGCCAACGATCCAAAGATGGGCGTCGACGTCGAGATGGTGAAAACGCGCCATCGCCTGCTCACCGATCTGATGGTGATGGCGGTCGCCTGTGACCAGACGCGCGTGTTCAACATGGCCTACTCGAATGCCCAGGCCAACACGGTCAAGGAGGGCTACGAGAAGCCCCACCATACGACCACGCACGAGGAACCCATCGACGCCAAGCTCGGCTATCAGCCGAACCACGCATACTTCGCTTCGCGAGCCATCGAGGAGTGGGTCTACTTCGTCGAAGCCTTCAGCAAGATCCGCGAGGGTAGCGGGACGCTGCTCGACAACATGCTGATCTACGCCAATACCGACCACGGTGATGCCCGCATCCATTCGCTGGATCACTTGATCGCGTTCACGGCCGGACGCGCTGGCGGCCGGGTGAAGACCGGTCTGCACGTGGACACGCGTGGCGGTGGCGTCACGCGTGTGGGCTACACCGCGCTGCGCGTGATGGGTCTGGATCTGCCGACCTGGGGAGTGAAGAGCAATATGACTTCCAGCCATTTGAGCGAGATTCTTGCGTGAAGCCCACTCAACTCGCCAAATGTCTGCTGCCGTGCCTGGTGGGATTCCCCCTGCTGGGGATGGCCGATGCCGTGCTGCCTTGGCCCGATCATCCGTCCGCGGTCAGGGAGCAGTTCGAGCCCGTGCCGATGCCACCGGGCTTCCAGGTCGTGGTGACCGAGCAGGAAGGGCCCGTGTTCGCCGATTCCCGCGGTCACACCCTGTACCAATGGCCGGTGCGGCAGCTGCGCAACGGTCCCGTCGGCGAACGCAAAGGCCAGCCAAGCTGCGACCAGACTGTATATACCGTCAACTCCGGGCTCATGAGCCCCTACCCACCCGGATTCGAGCTGCCGGAACTGGCAACGCGCCGCAGTTGTCTCGATCTCTGGCCACCGGTGACGGTGGAGCGGGACGCCAAGCCCGTCGGCAAATGGACCATCGTCGAGCGCCAGGACGGG
>JBEBRC010000232.1:0-5095 GCA_040395055.1 Steroidobacter denitrificans | reverse complement strand
GTCCGTCACGATCGGCGTGAGTCCGCCGTCGGCCGGCAAGGGCGGCGGCGGCTCGATGGGTGCCTGGCTGTTGCTGTCCCTGGGCGCGCTGACGGCCGCGCGACGGCGGTCGGCCGGGACCCGTGCCATGGTGCCAGGCCCTCAGGCCAGGCAAAGCTTCGCCATTACTTGCCAGCGGCGTACATCTTCGTCAAGCGATGCAGGAATTCGCGTCCTTCCAGCAGCGACTGCACGCGGATGCGCTCGTTGAGCCCGTGCGCATTCGTGGTCGCGCCATCGGAAAAGATGCCTGATACGCCGTAGGTCGGGATGCCCGCCGGAGTCATGAAGCGTCCGTCGGTGCCGCCGCTGCTCTGCGCCGGCACCACGGGCACGCCCGGATACATCTCGGCAGTCAGGCGCTCGATCGGACCCATGAACTGTTTGGTCAGCGGCGGCGGTGGACCGGCTTTCTCGGGCTCGGACTGGAAGCTGATTTTCACCCCGGGGTCGTTCACGGCGCGAATCAGGGTCTGGCGAATCTCTTCCGCGGCATGGCCGGGGAAGATCCGGCAATTGACGTTCGCGCTGACATGCTGCGGCAGGGCATTCGGAGCGTGTCCGCCCTCGACCATGGTCGCGACGCAGGTGGTGCGCAGCGTACCGTTCAAGCCCGGGTCCTGCTGCACGCGCTCCACCGCCGCTGCATCGCCGTTGGCCGCGACCGCCTGCATGGCCGCCCCGAGCTCGCCGCCGATAATGGCTCCGTACTGACGGAAATAGCCGCGTGTGGTGTCGTTGTACTCCACGGGAAAGGCGAAGCGGCCAATCTTGTCCAGCGCCTGGGACATCTGGTAGATGGCATTGTCGGGCGTCGGCCGCGAGGAGTGCCCACCCTGGTTCGTGACCTCGAGTGTGAAGTCCTGGTACAGCTTTTCGCCGGCCTGCACCCCGTTGTACTGATACACGCCGGTCTTGGCGTCGTAGCGCCCGCCGCCGCCTTCGTTCAGGGCGAACTCGGCATCGATCAACTGACGATGGTTTTCCACCAGGTATTTGACGCCATTGAACACGTTCGGCGTTTCCTCGCCGCAGGTCAGCACCAGCTTGATGCCGCGCTCAGGCTTGTACCCTTGCTCACGGAAACGAACCATCGAGTCGGTGAAGATCGCCGCCATGGCCTTGTCGTCGGAGGCGCCGCGCGCATAGAAGAATCCGTCTTCCTCCGTGAGCGTGAACGGATCGCGTTCCCAGTCTTCGCGCTTGGCTTCGACGACGTCGATATGCGCCAGCAGCATGATCGCCTTGAGTTTCGGGTTGGTCCCTGGCAGCACGGCGACCAGGTTGCCGCTTTGCGGATGCTCCGGCGGGACGATGACGTGCAGGTCGCTGTCCGGATAGCCGGCCTTCGACAGGCGGGCTTTCATGGCATTCGACGCATCGGTGCAAGAGCCTGCCGACAGCGTGGTGTTGATTTCGATCAATTCCTTGTAGAGATCGCGGAACTGCGCTTCGCCGGCGCGCGCCTCCTTGGAGGCGGCGGTTTGTTTGCTGGCGGTGATCTGGGCGTTGGCGATGCCGACGGCCGACAGAAGCGAGACTGCGACACAGGCACGAAGAGCGAACCGCATTGAGGTCACCTGCTGGTCATTGAGAGAAGGGAATTGCCGAAATGGCTCGATTGAGGGCAAAAATGGCTCGACTGGGGGCAATGTACTCTTTTGGAAAAGTGTTTCGCAATCCGGTGGTGTGGCGAGCTTTGCTCGATGTCGAGTGCCGGTAGCAGCAGCGGCATGATCGATCGGCGTGCCGGCCTGGCGTCGCCAGGAGTGAGGTCAACTAAAGCATTTGCTTATAAAACGCTTGCTTTTGCAGCAGGATGAACGCGTAAGATTGCGAGTGTGTCGGCATACTACATGAGGTAATGATGCGTAATTTTCGCATTTCGAGCATAGCGATTGCGCTATCGGCAGGCTTTCTGCTTTCGTCCGGTCTCGCCCAGGCTGCCACGACGTCCAACGCGGATCTGGTGGAGTTCGAGATGATGACCTGGCCGGAGGTCAAGGATGCCTTGGCGGCCGGCAAGACGACGGCGCTGTTCTACACCGGCGGCGTCGAGCAGCGCGGTCCACAGAACGCCAACGGCGGTCACAATCTCATGGCTCGCGCCATCGTCAAGGCCATTGCCTTGAAGCTTGGGGATGCCATCGCAATGCCGGTACTGCCCTTCACGCCGAATGCAGCCAATGCTGCGCTTCCCGGCACGATCGGCCTGACTCCGGTACTGCTTGAGGGTGTGCTGGAGCGCATGGCGGAGGAGGCGATCACCAACGGCTTCCGCAACGTCGTGCTGATGGGCGACCACGGCGGCGGCCAAGGCAGGGCGCCGTCGAACATCTACCAGAGAGTGGCTGAGAGACTCGATGAAAAGCATCGGGCCAAAGGCGTTCGTGTGTTCTACTGCGACCAGGTCTACCAGCCCGCCAATGCTGCCTTCGACAAGTGGCTGGAGTCGGAAGGCTATCCGCGCAGCCTGCACGGTGGCCTGGTCGACACCTCGATGATGATGTACTTGGATGAGGACGGTACCTGGGTGCGCAAGAACCTGCTGCCAACGGCGGTGGGTGATCTCGTCGGAGCCGATGGCCGGCCGCAGGTCGGAGCCGATGGCGGCGCGAAGAATGGCATCACCGGCGATGCGCGTCGCTCCAGTGCCGAGCTTGGCAAGATTGGAATCGAAATGAAGGTCGACTACGCCGTCAAGCAGATCCGTGAATTCGTGCCGCAAGGCGAATAAGAAACAAAAGATCTTCAAGGATCGAGTTGCTGCGGGTATTGCCGGGCCCTCGGGGCGCCGGCAATGCCCGCTCGACCAATGCCTGCTCGACGATTCGCGTCCGAACTGGCGTTGCCCGGGCGTTCGGTGGCGACGCTAGCGTGTACCGTCCGTGCCGGGCAGGTGCCACAGATCCTGGCTTTCGATTCGTACGCGCAGTTGAGCCTCGTGGGCGTCCGCCCTGGCGGCCAGTTCCTGGTACGCCGTCTCGCGCGCGCGCCGTTCCGCCAGCAGGCGTTCGGTCAGGGCGATCTCGCCCAGCTCCCAGGCTCGCTGCACTCGCGCCGCCGCGGAAGCCATCGCCTCGCGCGCTTGTTGCTGGGCCTGCCATTGCGCCAGTGCATCGCTCGTTCGAACCACGAGTGAATGGGCCTCGCGCGCGAGATTGCGGCGCACGGCATCGGTATCGCGCTTCAGCGCCAGCGCCGTGGCGTGCTCCGCCGTGGCCAGTTCGCGCCGATGGCGGCTCCCCAGCGGCATGCTGAACACCAGTCCGACACTGCGTTCCTGGCCGTCGCGTTCATCGAGCAGCCGCAGGCCGATGTTGGGATCCGGGATCCGATCGGCGCTGGCGCGTGCCGCGACGGCTTCCTGGCGTGCGGCATCCTGCTGGTGCTTCTGCAACTCGTAGCTGTTGCTGACGATGCGTTCGATCCATGCATCGCGATCCTCGACCAGCGGCGTCGGATCAGGAAGCGAGGGCGCGCGCTGCGGCAATGGAATCTGCGGAAAGTCGTTGTTCAGGGCGCGTTGGGTCGCGGTGACTGCCGCGGTGCTGCGTAGTGCCATGGCGCGAGCCTGCGCCAACTCGGCATTGATCAAATCGAGTTCGAGCTGAGCTGCATCCCCGATCTGCACGCGCCTGGCCAGCGCCGCCTGCTCCGTCTGCAGCGATCGTTGCTGAGTCTGGGCTTCCTCATTCATCGCCGCCGTGCGCAGCCATTGCATCCACAGTTCCAGCAACCGTTGCGCCGCCGCGCGGGCAGTATCGTTGCGCTCCAGATCCGCCACGGCCTTCAGGCGCGAACCGATTTCCCGGTCGAGCGGCGCTTTGCCCGGCAAGCGGAATTGCCTGCTGAGCTGCACTTCGAATTCATCGAAGTTGCCTTCGGTCTGCGTACGGCGCTGTTGTGGCGTCAGGCTTGCCTCGAACTCATAGCCACCCAGGGCGAGGGCGCGAGCCTGTGCGCCGGCGGCCGCGGCCCGTTCGTCGGCTGCAAGGACTTCGGCCTGCTGTTCGATCGCTTCCATGACCCGCTCGGCAGGCGGTAGATAGCTTTGGCCTCGGGACACGGGAACGAGGCAAAGCCACAGTAGCGCAGCCAGCGGCAATCGTTGCCTCATGCCAGCCTCCCGAGTTCGAGTACCGGCTCCGACCACCACAAGACGTCCTGAGAAGGGACACGATCGCGCAGCAATTGGATCAGCGGCGGTAGCGCCTCGGCCTTCATCACGATCAGGATGACGCGCCGATCGATCCGCCCGCGCACCTGTTCGGCGGTCGAGGCATGAGGAAAATTGTGGCTGTGACCTTCGCCATGAAGCAAGGTGAAGCCATGGGGCTCCGGCGCGGCGATCAAGGTCTCGCTCAGTGCGCTCTCGAGAGCGGGAGGGAAAACGAGCGTCAGGCGGATGAGTTCGGTGGTCATGCGGCGGATTCTTGAGTCGACAGTCTTGGCAGCCCGAAGCGTCGATAGAGGACGGGCAACAGTAGGAGTGTCAGCGCGGTGGAGCTCACCAGGCCACCGATCACGACAATGGCCAGCGGGCGTTGGATTTCCGATCCCGGTCCTGTCGCCAGCAGCAGGGGCACCAGGCCGAACGCGGCGATCGTCGCCGTCATCAGCACCGGCCGCAGGCGCCGATGTGCGCCTTCTCGAACGATCTGTTCGATGGGCGTGCCGATGCTGTGCAAATGATTGAAATGGGAAACGAGCACCAGGCCGTTGAGCACGGCGATGCCCAGCAGTGCGATGAATCCTACCGAAGCGGGTACCGACAAGTACTCGCCCGCGAGCCATAGCGCGACGATGCCGCCCACCAGGGCGAATGGCACATTGCCCAGGATCAGGGCCGCCTGGCGTACCGAGCCGAAGGTCGTGAACAGCACGACAAAGATGAGCGCGATCGCGATCGGCACCACCAGTCCCAGGCGGGCCGCGGCGCGTTGCTGGTTCTCGAATTGCCCGCCCCACATCAAGCGATAGTCCGCCGGCAGGGACACATCGCGCGCCACGGCGGCGCGCGCTTCTTCCACGAATCCGACCAGATCACGTCCAC
>JBEBRC010000231.1:0-5123 GCA_040395055.1 Steroidobacter denitrificans | reverse complement strand
GCCCATGCGCCATCGTCCGTTTCCACTTCCATCACCCCGCTCATGCCGTAGAGCACCTGGGCGCGCCGGTGCGTATGGGTGTCGAGCAAGGTGCCCGGCGGGTAGTCGGTGCCGATGGCCAGCACGGGGCGCGCCACGGCATCCACGGAGTTCAGCGGTACGTTGCGCATGGCATGGATGACCTAAATAAAAGGATTATTGACTAATCCGCGAGAGACAGCCAATCCGGCTCGCTCTATCGTGAGGTTTTGTCCTCTCAGGATGCGGTTTCCGTCATGTACTTTCTGCTTTTGTTCTTCGGCTTTCTCGCCGGGATAACGACCGTGCTGTTCGGCTTCGGCGGTGGCTTCGTCGTCGTGCCCGTGCTGTATTCCGTGCTCCTGGCTACGCATGGCGGCAGCGCCGTGGGCGACGCCGCCATGCACGTGGCCGTTGCCACGTCCACCTGCGTGATGATCTTCGGTGCGGGGCTGGCGACGATGCGCCATCACAAAGCTGGCACGGTGCCGTGGGATCAGGTGCGCCCGCTACTGGGCTACATCGCCGTGGGCGCAATACCGGGCGCGGCTGCCGCATTGGCATTGAGCGGGGACTGGGTACGCTGGGCCTTCATCTTCTACCTGGGGTTGACGATCCTCGACAGCATCCTGCGGCCGGGCTTCACCCAGGAAACGGCTGCGCGGATTCGTCCATGGGGACGGTGGATGACCGCTGCCGCAGGCACGGCGATTGGTGCGATCGCCGCCTTCCTGGGCGTGGGCGGCAGCGTGATGACCGTGCCGCTGATGCGCCGGCGCGGCGACTTATGCGCTGCGGGCGTGGAACGATGCACCGCTGGGTGCATGGCACGCGGGTTACATCGACTTGCGCGCTTGCGCGGTCTTGGCGGTTGGTTCATGGCTGGGTATCCGGGCCACATCGAGGTGGATTGGCCGGATTCCCGATACCATTCACGCCAAGGCATACATCACGCTGCTGTGCGTCGTTCTGCTGGTGATGCTGGTGGCTTAGTCTTCTCTGCCTCTAGCTGTGATCTCTCAGTAGGTTGTTCATCCGGGGCTCCTGGGGGCTGGTTTGGCTTCGTAACCCCCATCTTCCAGAGATGCCCCGGATGAACAACCTACTGAGAGATCACAACTAGTCCACAATGCAGGTCAACGATCTGATCGTTGGCCTCATCGCCCACGAGCTCAAAGCGTTCCCGGCCAGCAAAGGGCAGTACGGGTACGTCTATGCGCTCAACGCCTCCCGCGACCATGTGGTCTGCCGCGGCATTCCTTCCGCCGAGGACATCCAGTAGGACTGGGGACATCGTCTAGGCTCAAGTCGCAACAACCAGATACGTGGCCGTTGTCATCGCCGATATCAATCTCGGCCAGCAATCAAGCCACATCGGCGTCCGATGTGAACAGCTTGGGCCACGGGGCCGGATCGGCCCATACCCATCCACTGCACACAGTCAGCTCATGGCACGCGCGTAGGTCCGGATCAGCGAGTCGGGGCAGACAAGGATGGTGAAAACGGGGCGAGGTGGTCTCCGCTTTGTTTGTCGCGTCGAGGACTGGTTTCGGTTCGACTGCCACCGGATTGGCTTCCCTCCGGTGTTGTCCCATGGACTCTTGCGCTGTTCCTCATGCCGCTCGCGCTCGCCCAGCATGGATTGCTACGGCCATCGCCATTCTGGCGTTGGCCACTCGCGCCGCCGCTTCGGAAGTCTGGGTCGTTACCGACTCGCATCATCCGGTCCTTGGCCAGGCTGACCGACACCTCATCCTGGACGCGGCCGCGGTGCTCGAAGCGGAGCTGGCCGACAACCTGCCCACCGATCCTGAGCGCGCCAGCGCCATCGTCCAGCAACGCCTGAAGCTGGGCGGTACAGACCTGCAGCGAAGGATCGGCACCGCCTACCAGGGCATTGCCGACGCCTGGAGCCTTGGCGTCGCCAAGGTTCCGGCCATCGTGGTGGATCGCCGATACGTGGTCTATGGCGAGACGGACGTGGCCCGTGCGGTAGCCCGCATCGACCAATACCGGAGAACGCAGCCATGACGAGGCGTCCGTTCGCGCCATCCCGGCGCCAGCGGTTGACCATCGCAGCGCTGCTGCTGGGGTGTTCCGCATCGTCCTTTGCACTGAACACCGCCACCATCGTGGCCTCCACCCTGTCGCCGGATTGCCTGGAATACCGCGTCACCGGCATCTGCTACTGGCTCTATTGCACCTGGACGGGATGCACCGTGCGCACCTCGGTCAAGGTGCGCCACTACATCCCGGATGCCGTGGTGTCGAGCTACTCGAACACCGGCGAGAACCCTTGGGTCGAGGTGCGGGCGATGAGCCTGCCGAACCCGACCGCGAAGGCCGGTGGCGACGGCACCACCAACGAGGATCACGAGAACAACCTGGCGAAGTTCAAGAACGCCGACGTCATCGGCCATCCCGGTGGCCATGTGTTCAGCCAGTTCGCCAGCGCCTCCGGCTACACCTGCGAGGGCGCCGGCACCGCCTTCATGCCCTATCTGCTGAGCACGCTCGACACGCTGGCATGGCGCTACAACATCCCCGAGGCGCTGTATCCGGAAGCACTGATTCCCGGCCGGCGCGAGATCGGCACGCGCACGGCCATGAATCTCTGGGGCAACGTCTATCCGCGTGGCGGCTTCCTGCACCAGGTGGATGACCACAAGGCCGCAGCCGTGGTCGCCCAGCGCGCGGGTGACATCGTGACGCGCCGCAACCAGATCCACGTCTACCAACCGCTGCTCGCCAGTTCGCGCGATGGCTACTGGCCGGCCGGCGCCCTGATGGAAACCGATGCCGCCACGGGCAAGTGGCAGGAGCTGACCCCCACGCTGTCCAGCAGTTGCGCGGTATTCCCCCACGGCAATGCCAAGGTGCAGGCCCGGCAAGGCGACTACGCCTGGGCATTGTGGCGTCCTTATAGCTGCTGCCAGCGCCGCGGCCAGGTGTTCCTCGGCAGCGTCGATTTCCTGTGAGGCCCGATGCCATGACGAATTCATTTCCGAACGCCCGTCGATTTCTGCACGTCGCATTGGCCGTTGTCGCAGCGTTGTGCTACTCCAGCGCCGGGGCGCAGACCAGCGTCAACGAGTACGGCGTCCAGCATCAGGGCAGCGTGATCGGCGACGACGTGCTCTACAGCATTGGGGGCGGCCGCGCGGTATCCATGAGCGGTGCGGCCAACATGCACTCCATCGGTGTTGGCGTCGGCTGGAACAGCAACCTGATCTGTGGCGACATGAGCATCACCACCACGCTGCAGAACCAGTTGAACGGCATCACCAACGGCTTCCAGGCCATCATGTCCTCGGTGATCCAGAACGCCACCGCTGCCGTGGCGTCGCTGCCCGCCTTGATCATCCAGCGCGCCGATCCAGGGCTGTACAACCTGTTGACCAATGGGGTTCTGCAAGCCAGGCTGGATTTCGATCGCAGCAAGCTGACCTGCCGTGCCATCGCCAATCGCATGGCCGACATGGCGGGTGGGCAGCTCGGCTGGGACCAGCTCGCCGAAGGCATGGCGCTGAAGCAGGCCGTCGCGAGCACCGATGCGGTCTCAGCGATCGACGACGCCGAGGCGAACCGTGGCAACAATGGCGTACCGTGGGTCGGCGGAGACAACGCCGGCGGCGCGGGCCAACGTCCGGTGCGCGTGGTCGGCGACGTGACCCGCGCCGGCTACAACCTGCTCAATGGCCGTGGCGTCGGCGATGCCAGTTCGATTCCGCAAGCCAGTTGCAGCGGCAACCTGGCATGCCAGACCTGGAGTTCGCCCGATGCCGCCGCGGCCTGGGCCGTTCGCGTGCTGGGCGAGCAGGAACAGCGCACCTGCGATGCATGCACCAAGACCGTCACCACGCCGGGCGTTGGCCTGACCCCGCTGATCCAGGAGGAATACGAGGACAAGCTGCAGGCCCTGCAGGAGCTGGTCGCCGGCAGCCGTCCAACCACGGCGCAGAACCTGCAGGCTGCGGGCAGCGCGTCGCTGCACATCACCCGTGGCGTGATCGAGGCGCTGCGCGACGAGACGGACCAGGACATCCTGGCTCGGCGCCTGGCCTCGGAGGTTGCGCTGGCCAGCGTGCTGGAGAAGGCGCTGCTGCTGCAACGCACGCTGCTGACCGGGCGCAAGGAGCCCAACGTGGCCGCCAACGAACTGGCCCAGAAGGCCGTCACCCACGAAAGCGACATCCTCGATCGCGAGATTCACAACCTGAAGGCAGAGCTGGAGCTGCGCCGCGAACTGGCCAGCAACTCGCCGATGGCGATCATCCAGCGCCACAGCACCCGCGCCGCCGGTGCGCGTGGCATCTACGAGGGCGACCCGGGACGCAATCGGGTCGATGACTTGCAGCGGCCGCCGTCTGGCGGAAGCCATCCATGAATACCGTGGGGCGGTGCCTGCGCTGGCTGTCCAGCCGGCGTGCCATCCTGGTGCTGGTATGGGCGGTGTCGCTGCTGATCGCCGCGACCGCCGTCAATGTGGTCGGCATCCGCATCGCGGGCAGCATCGAGGGCTGGCAGCGCTGGATGGCGGCACAATCCGGGGCCTTCCTGGTCTGGCGGTTGTTGCTCTACGCCATCACTGCCTGGGGTTGGCTCTGGATGCGCCGTCGCCTGCGCACGCGGGAACCGGAGCGCGCTGCCGGGCAGCGACTGCTGCGCGCGGAGGTTGCGGCCATCGTCGCCGTGATCGCGCTGGAAGCCAGCCTGCTGATGCAGGCACGGTAGCGCGAGGTTCGCCATGACGCTGTCCACCACCGACCACCTGGAGTACTACCTGACGCTGGTGTCCTGGGTGGTCCACAACGGCATCTGGTCGGTGCTGGTCGCCAGCGGCATGTTCGCCGTCCCGTTCCTGGCGATCGTCATCCAGGAATGGCTGAAGGCCCGCGCGGAAGGCGCGGACGAGGGCAACAAGGGCGTGCTGTCCTCGGCTCGCATCGAGAACCGCGTCTTCGTCGCCATCGTGGTGATCATGTTCGCGGGCATCCCCTTCATCGACGTCGATCTCAACACTATCCGCTACGACCATTCGCGCTCGACGCAATGCCAGGTAAGCGTACCCGAGCCGACCGATACTGGCTGGTCGCAATCGTTCA
>JBEBRC010000230.1:0-5181 GCA_040395055.1 Steroidobacter denitrificans | reverse complement strand
CAGTCGCGCCAGGAGGGCGGGTTCGCCTGCAGGGTCCAGCGATCCGCCACCGCGGCCACGGGAATCACACCCGCCCGGGTTTCCAGCTGCACCGAGTCGGCGGCGAGGCCCAGCGCACGGCAGACGAAAGCCGTACCCAAGGTTGGATGGCCGGCGAACGGCATTTCGTAGCTGGGGGTAAAGATGCGCACGCTCGCGTGTGCGCTGTCGCTGGAGGCAGGCAGGATGAAGGTGGTTTCCGACAGATTGAACTGGCGGGCCAGCGCTTGCATGGTGGCTGTATCGAGCGACTGGCCGTCTTCGAATACGCACAAGGGATTGCCGGTCAGTACTCCACCGTCGAGCGTGAACACGTTGACGAGGCGAAAGTTCAGCGTCGGCATCAGGGCGCCTGCGTCGGTATCGGCGCCAGGCGCTCTTCGATCAACCGCGCCGCATGGCCGAAGTCGACGGCGTCGACAGTGGCTACGTTGCGTGTCAGCTGCGCCAGGATCTTGTTCTGGATGCGTCCGCGCTCCAGCGCCAGCCCGTAGGGGATTTCGCTGTGAAACATGACCATGGAGTAACGCGGCACGAAGCGCTGCGGGAAGCGGCGCTCCAACTCCAGTGACAGCGCTTTTTGCAGCAGAAAGCTCGGGTCGCGTACGGTGTCGCGCATTTCCAGGTAGTTCTCGATCGCCATGTCGGCGATGGCGTTGGCGTGAGCCTGCCGGGCTCGTTCGAAATGGCGGCAGGCATCGGCCCAGTCGCCGTTCGCCTCCAATTGCTCGATCAGCGCGCGGCAATCCTCGAAGGCGCAGTTCATTCCTTGGCCATGAAACGGAGTGATGGCGTGGGCGGCGTCGCCGATCAGCAGCAACTGGTCCTCGAGCGCCCATCGACTGCAGCGCACCGTGCCCATGATGCCGATGGGGTGGCGCAGAAACTCTTCCGCCAGCCCAGGCATGAGTGCGCACACATCCGGGAAATGCCGATCGAAGAACGCGTGGATGCGTTTCCCATCGAGGAGCGTCGCAAAGCTGTCTTCGCCTTGCATCGCCAGGAACAAGGTGACGGTGAAACTGCCATCGACATTCGGCAACGCGATCAGCATGAAGCCGCCGCGCGGCCAGATGTGCAATGCGTTCCTGTCGAGCTGATGCTGTCCGTTCGCACCAGCGGGAAGGGTAAGTTCCTTGTAGCCGTGCTTGAGCAGTTCCTCCGAGCACGGTACATAAAGTTCGCTGACGAGTGCACGACGCAGCGCGGAGCCGGCACCGTCGGCGCCGATCACGCGCGTCAGCGGCAGTTCCTCGAGCTTCCCCGTGGATTCGTTGCGCAGCACCAGCGATCGATGGGAGAAATCCACTCCGACCGCTGGACGGCGAAACGATATTTTCACGCCCGCCTGTTCGGCGGCATCGAGCAGGACACGATTCAAGCCCGGGCGCGAAACGGAATGAATGACCTCGTGCTCGCGCTGGCCGTAGGGCACGAACGTGAGCGAGCCATCCAAGGCGTGCAGCATGCGTCCGGGCATCGGGATCAGCAGTGGTTCGACCTGCTCCAGGATCCCCGCCATTTCCAGCGTCCGGATGCCGCGTGCGGCCAGGGCGAGATTGATCGATCGTCCAGCGGGAATGTCTTCGCGGCGCATGTCGGGCAGGCGCTCGTAGATGCGTACGCGATGGCCGCGGCGGGCGAGCAGTATCGCCAGCAAGGCGCCCGTCAGCCCGGCTCCTACGATGGTCACGGGTTGTTCGAGATCTGCGGTAGGGACGGTCATGCCAGGCATTGCTCCAGTGCTGCGGCGAAGTCCCACGCCTCGGCGAAAGTGTTGTACATCGGCACGGGTGCGACCCGGATGACGTCCGGCGCCCGCCAGTCGCCGATGAATCCTCGCCTGGTCAGTGCCTCGAACACGGCTCGCGCCTGGTCGGCGGTGCGATGCAGGCGGATCGACAGCTGGCAGCCGCGCGCTTGCGGCTGCGGCGGCGTGAGGATCGATAACGAATCGCCCAGGCGCAGGAGCAGAAATTCCAGATAGCCGGTCAGCCGTTGCGACTTTTCCCTCAAGGCGCTCATGCCGGCCTGATCGAACAGTGGCAAGGACGCGAACAGCGGTGCCGCCGACAGGACCGGCACATTGGATATCTGCCAACCCTCCGCGCCGGGCAAGGGTTGGAACTCGTGCGGCATCTGGAAGCGGCTGGCTTTGTCGTGTCCCCACCATCCTGCAAGCCGGGAAAGATCGAAAGCCCGGGCGTGACGCTCGTGGACGAAGCAGCCGCCGATCGCGCCCGGACCTGCGTTCAGGTATTTGTAGCTGCACCACACGGCGAAATCGACGTCCCAGTCATGCAGTTGCAGCGGTACGTTGCCGATGGCGTGCGCCAGGTCGAAGCCGACGCTGCAGCCTGCGCGGCGTGCGCAGCGCGCGATTTCCCCCAGATCGAAATATTGGCCGCTGAGGTATTGCACACCGGGCAGCATGACCGTGGCGATCCGTGCCCCTTCGCGTTCGATCAGTTCACAGACGTCCTGGGTGCGGATCGCATGCTCCCCGGCACGCGGCGCGATTTCGATCAGTGCCGTTGCCGGATCGAATCCGTGATGACGAATCTGCGCCGCCGCCGCATAGCGATCGGAGGAGAAGGCGCCCTGCTCGATCAGAATCCCGTGCCGCTCGGGAGTCGGCCGGTAGAAGCTGATCAGCATCAAGTGCAGATTCACTGTCAGTGTATTCATGGTGATGACTTCGATCGGCGCGGCGCCCACCAGCCGGGCCAGCGCCGGGGCGAGGCGTTCGTGATACGACAGCCAGGGGCGATCGGTATCGAAATGCCCGTCCACTGCGCGCTGCGCCCATCGTTCGAGTTCTTCCTGGAGGACTGCCGCGACGCCTTTGGGCTGCAGTCCGAGCGAATGCCCGCACAGATATGCGCCGCCGCCGCTAGTGCACGCGGGCAAGTGGAAGGACTGGCGCAGGCCGGCCAAGGGATCGTCGGCGTCTTGTCGTTCGGCAAAGCCGCGCGCCGCGGAATCGTTCATGGTGCTACCAGGGCAGAAGCGGCAGGAGAATGGGGCGACTGGGGGCGGCATCCGCGACGAATGGGGCGACCTGCAGGTTGAGCAGATACTGCCCATCCTGAATCGAGTCATCGATGTAGGCGAGCTCGGTGATGGTGGCATCGCTGCGCGTCGCAGCCGCGGCGGACGTGCTGCCGGCAGGCAGGCCCCAGAAGATGCGATGTGCCGTGAGTCGACTGGCATCGCTGCGATCGACCGATGGCAGATCGACGACCAGCGTGCGTATGCCGTATTGCACGATCCAGCGCATCGCGTCGGTAGTGAAATAGGCCGAGGAGGGAGCGGTATCGTAGTTGCGATATTGCCGCGAGGCATCGTTGGGCAGCGTGCGGACGATCAGTCCCTGGTGCTGGCCTGGCTCATAGGGGGCGAGCGCGGCTTCCAGCGCCGCGCGCGTGATGAGGCGATCCGTGCTTCGTGGCGCCGGATCGCAGCTGTCCGCCGTCGATTCTGCAGCGGCGGGCGCAATCGAGACCAGCACGGCCGCGCTCAGGTGATCGCCGGCTGCGTCGCGCACGCTGAGGCGCTCGCGCGTGATGTGTCCGACGCACTCGGTATGGGTGCCGTTGCAATGGGGCGTGAGGGTGAACATCGAACAATTGCAGCTGGCGCCGCGATCGACTTGCCCGGTGAACGAACCGGCGACCAGCGGCTGCTCGCTGGCGGCCTGGGCGCCGAAAAAGACCGGCTGCGGTGCGTCGAAGTCCAGCGGAATGGACAGATCGTGGCCGCGCGTACTCACGCGCCAGGGCCGGCCGGCGATCTCGACCATGAGGTTCGGCATGACAGGAGGCATGGGTGGGATCCTAGGGCTTGTGAGCGACCGTGCCGCAGGCCTGACAGGTGCGCTTCTCCAGGGAGCCATAGAAGTGCTCGAACAGCGGCGGCAGCTGGTTTTCGATATCGTGCAGAGAGAGGTACTCGGCGTACAGCGGATACTGGCAGTGCTCGCAGTACCACAAAAAGCCGTCCTGCTCTTCCGGGCGGCGCTGGCGCTCGATGACCAGGCCGACGGTATTCTGATAGCGCTGTGGCGAATGGGGCACTCGCGCAGGCAGTAGCAGCATCTCGCCTTCGCGGATCGGTATGTCGACGCGCCCGCCGTCCTGCATCGTTCGCAGCAGCATGTCGCCTTCGATCTGGTAGAAGAACTCCTCGCCCGGATCCTCATGATAGTCGCTGCGGGAATTCGGGCCGCCGACCACCATGATGATGAATTCGGAATCGCGGAAGATCTGCCGGTTGCACACCGGCGGTTTGAGGAATTCGCGGTGCTGGTCGATCCAGGCGCGAAAATTGAAGGCTTTGAGGGCATTCATTCGGGTTCTCCAGCGAGCGAGCGCAGTATAAGGCACTCTGCAAGGGCTGGGGCGTAGCGAGGCGGCGGCGCCGGCGACACCGAGGAGGATCATCGATGACGCGGCAGATTCGGCGGATCTTCGGGCGGCTGCCTGCGGCGGCCCGCTCCAGATGGCGCCCGGCCATGCTGGGTGGACTGCTGGCGCTGCTTGGCGGCGCCAGGACGCTCGCGGCACAGGACGCTCCCATTGTGCAGGCGATCTGGAAATCGCAGGAAATCAGTTTCTATTATCAGAGCTTCACGGTTTTCTATTCCTGCAGCGGACTGGAAGACAAGGTGGAAAGAATCCTGCGCGAGCTTGGCGCCGACGCCACGGTGCGGGTGCGCGATACCGGATGTCCCTCGGCGATCGCTCGCATGCCGCGCGTCGTGGTTCGGGTGTCCGCGCCGGTCGAGGCGACGCCACAGGCCCTGGCCGAACGAGAGCAGGGTCGCAGCACGCGCGAGCTGGCGGCGCGCGTGCGCGGCGAGAGTGCCCAGCAAGCCGCCGCCATGGAGCCGTTCCCCGCTCAGTGGCAGGCCGTTTCCTTGAGTCGCGGGCGGCGCGGGAAGCTGGATCTGGAGCCGGGGGATTGCGAACTCATCGATGAATTGCGGCGCAAGGTACTGCCAAAGCTGGCGATACGCGTCCTCCAGGACGAGGTGCAGTGCGCGTCGCACCAGCTCAACATGGGACAGCCGCGCTTGATCGTCGAGGCGCTGGTGGCGTTGCCGAAGCCCGATGATGCGCAGGCGGGGCCGCAGTGAGCGCG
>JBEBRC010000229.1:0-5272 GCA_040395055.1 Steroidobacter denitrificans | reverse complement strand
CAGGGCAGCACGAATCTGATCGGCAGTGAAGCCGCGATATTGAAGGAAACGGGCCTGTTTTGCACGCTCGCCCGGGCTGCGAGGCGGAGCGCCGAACTTTCGCCGCCGCACCTGCGCCGCCAGCCGCCCCCAGTCCCCCTCGCTGTCGCCGCTGCCGGGCAACGCTCCTGGCTCTTCCTCGAACAGGCCGTCCGGCCGGTTCTGGTGTCCGGCGGCCGCCTGCGCCAAGTGGTCGAATTCTTGCTGGATCCGGGCATCGGCGATGCCCTGCTGCCGCAGCTCGGAGCGGATTCGCACCGGCCCCTGCCCACGCATGGCCCGGTGACGGACGAAACTGGCGACGAACCGATCATCGGATACCAGGCGCTCGTTGCCCAGCTTCTGGACCACTGCCGCCACGACATCGGATGGGTGGCCCTTGCCCTGGAGCTTGCGCTTGAGTTCCTCGGTGGAATGCTCGCGCCGGGCCAGCAGCCGAACGGCCGCCAGCTCGACACGCTTGAAAACGTCCTGGGAGCTACTAGACAGCTTCACCCTTCAATGCCTCGTCCTTTTTCGCCTCGCCGCGCTTGGCCGGCAGCAGCTTTTCACGCAGCCTGGCCTCGATGTCCTGGGCGATCTCAGGGTGCTCCCGCAGGAACGTGCGAGCATTCTCCTTGCCTTGGCCGATGCGCTCGCCGTTGTAGCTGTACCAGGAGCCGGCTTTCTCGACCATGCCATTGGCAACGCCGATGTCGATGATCTCGCCATAGCGCGAAATTCCGGCGCCGTACATGATCTCGAACTCCGCTTCGCGAAAGGGTGGCGCCACCTTGTTCTTGACCACCTTCACGCGAGTCTGGTTGCCGATCACCTCATCGCCGCTCTTGAGCGCACCGATGCGCCGGATATCCAGGCGGACGGACGCGTAGAACTTCAGCGCGTTGCCGCCGGTGGTCGTTTCAGGACTGCCGAACATGACGCCGATCTTCATCCGGATCTGGTTGATGAAAATAACGACGGCGTTGGAGCGCTTGATGTTGCCCGTGAGCTTGCGCAGCGCCTGCGACATGAGGCGCGCATGCAGGCCCACGTGCGAATCGCCCATCTCGCCCTCGATTTCCGCCTTCGGCGTCAAGGCCGCGACCGAGTCCACGACAATGATGTCGACGGCGCCGGAACGCACCAGCATGTCCGTGATCTCCAGCGCCTGCTCGCCGGTATCCGGCTGGGACACCAGCAAATCCTTGATGTTGACGCCCAGCTTTTCCGCATAGGCGGGGTCGAGCGCATGCTCGGCATCCACGAATGCCGCCGTACCGCCGACGCGCTGCGCCTCGGCGATGACCTGCAAGGTCAAGGTCGTCTTGCCCGAGGACTCCGGTCCATAGATCTCGATGACGCGGCCCCGCGGCAGCCCGCCGACGCCCAGCGCGATATCGAGCCCGAGGGATCCGGTCGATACCGAATCGACATCGTAGCTGGCGCTGGCATCGCCCAGGCGCATGACCGAGCCCTTGCCGAACTGCTTCTCGATCTGGCCCAGCGCGGCGACCAACGCTTTCTTGCGGTTCTCTTCCATAACGGTATTGCCCTGAAAAAAATGAGTTGAAGCGTCGCCGACACGCGCAGCGACAGCGGATGCTCAGCATTTTACAAGCGACGACGGGTGCGCGTATCTGATTATCTGTATATTTACACAGTTATTCGAAGACATCCATCCCCTGCCGCGACGCCCCCTTGCCCGCACGGCCCACTGGGCCATTTTGCAGTGTGTCTTGGGCCTTGCCTTCGACATCGCCTCGCGGATCCGGCCCAAGGACCCGGCTCACAGAGCGGAATCCCTGCCGATTCACGCCGCCCGCGTCACAGCGGCCAGCGACCGAGAATGCTGTAGCGCGAGCCGCTCGCGGCCGGCACTGAATCGACCAGCACGAATTCGCGCACCGGCCATCTCAGCGGCGCGATCGGCAAGGATGGCGGCGAGAACGAGACACCCCGCGCCAGGGTGACGTGCGCCTGCAATCGCGGCCGGTGTTGACCGAGTGTCGGGACCGGTGATGTCGGGACCGGCGCCGACGACGTAGATGACGTAGAGGAAGGCACGCGGATAGGTGTCGTGGCCAGGCTCGATGCGGCGTCTGGCCGGGGTGTGCCGCTCCAGGGCAGAGGCAGGGTCTGCGCCGACAGCTTGAAGTGCAGCTGCTCGGCCAGCGCCACCAGCGCCGGCGGCGTATGCGACGCCGCCAGGCACAGGATGTTCGCATTCGGCCAGGACTCGACTCGATCGAGCGTCACTTCGAAGGGATGGGCACTGATCTGCACCGCCGTGGTCACGATGGCATCCACGTGCGAGGCCGCCACGGCGCCCAGGAACAAGATCGTCACATGGTAGTTGTCGGGCGCAATCGGACGACCGTCGCTGGCCGCCACCAGCGCCCGCGTCTCGCGCTCGATGCGCCAGCGCATCTCATCCGTTGGCCACAAGGCGAAAAACAGGCGGCGCCGGGACTCGCTGGCCTTCGAGGGCAGGCCGCCCCGGGACTCATTTCCCATTCGGGTACCTGCCGCGACGTCCGCTGCGGGAAGGATCCTGATCCAGCGCCATGGCGTATCAATCGTCCAGTATGGCCAGCTCGCGCAGCGCGCGAGCGACGGTGGCGCGCCGCACTGTCTCGCGGTCGCCGGTAAATGTTTCGAGCGCGACGCGGGTTTCGATCCGATCGTCCGCATGCCAGGCCCAGCCGAACCACACCGTACCCACGGGCTTGCCGGGCTGGCCGCCCTCCGGACCGGCAATGCCAGTCACGGCCACCGCGATATGGCCACCCAATGTCTCGAGCGCGCCGATCGCCATTGCCCTGGCGCTCGCCTCGCTCACCGCGCCATGCGCCGCCAGCGTCGAGGGCAGCACGCCCAACAAGGACTGCTTCAGGGTATTGCTGTAGGCAACCACACCGCCCAGGTACCAGGCCGAGCTGCCGGGAACGTCGGTCAGCACCTTGGCAATCCAGCCGCCGGTGCAGGATTCGGCCGTCACCAGGCGGCGCTCGCGATCCAGCAGGTCCGCACCGGCGCGTACCGCCAGCCGCACCAGCTGCGCGTCACTGCTCATGTCGTCACTCATGCGTTCTGCTTTAGTACCCCGCCAGCCCTGAAGTCAAGCGGAGTAGGCGCAGTGCCGGCACGAGGCCGCTCAGGTATCGGCCCATTGCCGCAACAGATTGTGATACACGCCGACCAGCTGCATCAGGGCGGGATCCGCTGGCAGCTTGGGCGTCAGCCGCTGTATCGCGGTGTCCAGATCGAGCAGCAGGCTACGCTGGACATCGCTCCTGACCAGGCTTTGCACCCAGAAAAACGATGCCACACGTGCCCCACGGGTGACGGGCGTGACGCGATGCACGCTGGTGCCGGGGTAGATCACCATGTGGCCAGCCGGCAGCTTCACACCCCGCGTGCCGTAGGTATCCTGGATGATCAGCTCGCCGCCGTCGTAGTCCTGCGGATCGCTCAGGAAAAGAGTGCAGGAGATATCGGTGCGCACGCGATGCGGCGTACCGGGAATGGCGCGAACCGCATTGTCCACATGGTCCGCGTAGGCGCCGCCGCCCTGGTAGCGGTTGAACATGGGTGGCAGCACCTTCAATGGCAATGCGGCGGCGATGAACATCTGGTTCTGGCCAATGACATCGAGGATGAGGCCGCCGACTTCCATGGCGGTCTGGCTGCCGGCCGGCAACTGCAGGTTGTTCTTGGCCGAAAGCGCCAGGTGCCCGGCAGTCAGCCGGCCATCGGACCATTCCGCGGCATCAAGTGCCTGGCGGCAGCGCTGCACCTGCTCCGACGACAGCACGTCGGGGATCTCTATCATCATGGGAGCTTCTCACCACATTCCGCCTGCGTCGCGGCAGCGCCTACCGCGGCCGCCTTAGCGAACGATTGCGCGAGACAGGCGTACAGTCTGGGCCATCCACATGGATGCTCAGTGCGGGTGAGTCCGTGATCTGCAGTCCTGCGCGACTCACGACCGCGACCAGGCGAGCATACAAATCCGCATCGGCAAGCGCAAAGCTTCGGCCGCTGCCGCTGCAGACCAGCCGCAGGGTTGGCAGGTCCTGGCCGATTGCCTTGATGCGAAAGCGCGCCTTGCGCTGACGGTCCCACTCGCACAGCACCAGGCCGCGCATCTCGAACTCGCGGATCACGCGGTAGGTGGTGCCGAGACTCACCTGGATGCCGCGCAGCTCCAACTGCTGGAACACCTCTTCGGCGGCAAGGCGCCGGCTGCTGGCTTCCAGCACCTGCAGCACACCCAGGCGCGCCATGGTCACGCGCAAGCCGGTGGTGCGCAGCCGCTGCAGCAAGTCCGTTCCCAGGGGAGCGGGGACGCCCGCACGCGGCCGAGGGCCTCGGGGTTGGGCGCGTGCAGGCCTTTCGCCCGCACGCGCCTCACCAACTTGCCGAAGCCCGCCCCCATCCACTGGACGATCGACCTGCGGATGGAGCGCGCTGTCCATCGGGGTCAGTACCTGAAGTTGGCCGTCAGCATGGCCGAGCGGCCTGGCCCGACGTTGGCGAACAGGCCTACGTGCGATCCCTCGTAGATGGTCTCGTCGCCGAGGTTGAGGACGTTCAAGCGCAGGTCCAGGTTGCGGTTGACGCTGTACGAGGCCATGGCGTCGAAACGCCAGTAGGCGGGCACGCCCAAGGTGTTGGCATCGTTCATCCAGCGGTGCGACATGTAGTTGGCGCCGCCACCCACAGAGAAGTCGGGCGTGATCTTGTAGGTGGACCACATGCTGAAGGACTGCTTGGCGATGAACTTCAGGCGATTGCCGTTGGTGCTGCCGTCGCCGCCGCCGTCGATCATTTCGGGATCGAGGTAGGTGTAGCCGGCGAACACAGTCCAATTCGCCGTGATGTTGCCCGCCGCACCCAGCTCGAAACCGGTGGTCCGGTTGTTGCCGATCAGCACGACGTCACCCGTGACCGGGTCGGAGGCACGCTGGTTGGTCTTTTCGGTACGGAAAACGGCTGCGGTCAGCGCCAGGGCATTGTCGAGCACATCCCACTTGGTGCCGAGTTCGACGCTGCGGTTCTTCTCCGGGTCGAGCCGGTCGCGGCCACCCCCCAGTCCACCGCCGGCGGCTCCGTCCGCACCGCCGGACTGGCCGGCCGTTTCACCCGATGGGTTGGAAGACGTGCCGAACGAGGCGTAGACACTGGCGTTGGGCCGGGGCTTGTAGACCAGTCCCAGCTGGTAATTGACGAAGTTCGAGTCGTGGTCCAC
>JBEBRC010000228.1:0-5336 GCA_040395055.1 Steroidobacter denitrificans | reverse complement strand
TTGCGTTTCACCCATGCCGGGCCGCGGCAATTCTCGACCTTCGCCTATGGCGCCGAATGGATCGAGAACCCGCGCGCCTTCGCCATACAGCCTGATTTCCCTCTTGAGGCCGGCCCGTTCCACACTTCGGGACAGCCCGGGAACATGCGCGATGCATTGGCGGGCGTTTTCGCCGATGCGGCTCCAGACAGTTGGGGACGCCGGCTGCTCGAACGTGCCTATGGCAATGGTCTCAACGAATTCGAGTATCTGACGCTTTCCGACGATGCCTGCCGGCAAGGCGCGTTGCGCTTTCTGGATGACAAGGGCGAGGTCATTCGCGGCAAGGCAGCGGACGCCGTTCCGCGTCTGGTCGATCTCGAAACCATCACGGCGATCGCGCGCGCCTATGAGCAGGGCAAGGAAATCTCGCCCGAGGAGATGCAGGCGCTGGCCGGCGCCGGCGGCTCCGGCGGCGCTCGCCCCAAAGCCAATGTCAGGGACGGTGATGCGCTGTGGCTGGCGAAGTTCACCTCGGTCCACGATCAGCAGCCGATCGAGCGCGTCGAGGTCGCGACCCTCCGCTTAGCGGCCACCTGCGGTATCCGCACACCCGAGACACGGTTGGAACTGGCGGACACCCCGTTTCCAGTTGCTCTGATCCAGCGGTTCGACCGGCGTGGGGCCGCACGGATTCCCTACATCTCCGCGCGCACCGCACTCGGCAAGACGGGAGCGGAGCTGGGTTCCTATACCGAGATCGTCGATTTCATGCGGTCCCATTCATCCGACCCCATGGCCGACTTTCGCGAACTATATCGGCGTCTGATCTTCACGATCCTCGTGTCCAACAAGGACGATCACCTGAAGAACCACGGCTTCCTCTATGTGGGGGCGGGTCAGTGGCGCTTGTCGCCGGTATTCGACGTGAACCCGGCGCCGGACCGCAATCCCCATCTTGAGACGGCGATCCTTGAGGGGGGAGCCCATGATCGGTCGATCAACCTAGCACTGGAAGCCTGCGCGTTTTTCGAGATTCCTGAGGCCGAGGCACGAGAGACGATCCGGACAACGGCGCAGCGTGTTTCGAGCGGATGGCGGGAAGCCCTCAGACAGGTTGGCGTCTTTGGCGCGCGGGCGCGCGACTATGAGGCTGCTTTTATCTGCGATGAGATGGAGACAGCGCGCAGCCTTTAACTCATATCTGACAGGTAATACCGGTTATCCGTCAGATATGAGTTGTTTTGAGGGTCGGCCTGCCTCATGAACCAGCTGCGCTGCTTCAATGGTTATCGGGCGAACTCAAGGCTTCAAAAACGCGCGCGTTGATATCGCCATGGTTCGATCAGGCGCCCATGACGATCGGGCCTCTTCAGAACGATCTCCGCCGAAAGGACGTCATCGATCCGCGCGCGTGCTGCCTCCTCTTTCAAGCCCAGCGCTTGCCGTTTTTAAAAGTCGTGTTCCCATAACAGCGCCTCTTGGCATTCGAGGACGGCGACCCTTTCGGCGAGGACTTTCGGATGCGTGTGCATCCATGTAATGACCCACTGAATTCCTGCTCAGGTGTAATCTTGACTGGAGATACACATGAGCACCTTGATGGACGACGAGATCAAACGCTGGACGGCGCGTCGTAAGAGCGCGCTGGTTTTGGAACTCATCCAGGGCCACGGTGGCCGAGGCCAGCCGGGTCTACGACCTGCCGCCTTCGGAGATCGAGAAGTGGATGGAGGACGGCAAGCGGGCATGGAAAACGCGTTGCGTACCAACCCGCAGGACCTCAGGGAAGAGTATGAAAAGCAGCTGAAGGAGTTGCAGGAGGCCTACGGAGAAGCGATGTTGGAGCTTCGCGTACGAAAAAAATTGCAGTCCCTGCTGGGCGAGGACGAGAAGTGATCGAGACGATCCGCCAGGGACTCAAAGAAGACGGTCTCGATGTGTCAGTCAGCAAGCTGTGTCGCTGGCTCGGGGTGCCTCGCCGAACGGTATATTACCGGCCGACGAAGAAGGTCCCGATCGTTCAGGAACGCTTTGCGCAACCGATCAAACAGCGGATCGAGGAGCATCCTGCTTTTGGCTACCGTACGGTGGCGCATCTGCTGGGCTTCAACAAGAACACGGTTCAGCGTGTTTTCCAACTCGCGGTGGCAGGTGCGCAAACGACCCGTGGGCTTCAGGCCGCAGGTGCAGGCGCTGCCTTCGGTAGCGGCGGTCCCGAACGAGCGATGGGCGACGGATCTGTGCCGCGTCTGGACTGGCAGAGATGGCTAGGGCGGTGCTGGCACTGGTGAGGGACTGCCACAGTCGTGAGCTGCTTGGCTGGCATTTGTCGCGCAGTGGGAAATCCAAGTCCGCCGAGGCGGCGCTTGAGCAAGCGCTGATTGCTCGCTACGGAACGTTGGGACGCGTGCCAGCACCGTTTCTGCTTCGCTCGGACAGCTCGGGCTTGCCTCGTTCGAACGCCAATAGGAATTGGCGGTGAGGATCAGGCATTGAGTCCAATAATTTGGCTGATCAGCACTTCGCGCGCCGCCAGCACCTCGGTCATGGGCCGGCCGTGGCTGATGAGGTAGACGAGAAAGGTCCGCCGCAGCGCGTCGTCGATGCCTTCGTTTGCCAGAAGGTCGCGCGCATCGAAGAGGTCACGTGGATGCTGCCGGTCGAATGCGGCGACGATCTTCCCGGCGTAAAGATCGGGGAAGGAGGCAATCCGCATTTCCGCGAAACCAAACTCGTCTTCGACGCCAGAGGAAACCGGACGAAATCCGGGTTCGAATACGCAGCCACGCAGGACTGGCGTGACCTCGATTTTGATCTGTGCACTATCGCTGCGAACCACGAGCTTGGTGACGACGTTTTCGCGTGAGCGCGATGGCGCGCGCGGGTGCCACGAACCGCTTCAGTGATGCGCTCTGCGATGCGCAGCATCGCCGCATCGATCGCAGCTAGCGAGGCCGCGCGTTCCTGAACCGGCAGATAGATGAGGTCGATATCGACCGAAAGCCGTGGCAGGTCGCGGATGAAGAGATTGATGGCCGTGCCGCCCTTCATCGCAAAACCCTCTTCCGCTGCGACTGAAGGCAGCGCGCGGATCACCGTGCATGACCTGTGCCGTACCGGCTCGACGCTGCTCTACGAAGTGGCCTTCAACGGGGACTGGATTGAGAAGTGCCTGGCCCACGAGGAAGGGCGCTCTTCGCACTGGGTCTACAACACGGCCGAGTAGGCCGAGCAGCGGCGCCACCTGCTGCAGGAGTGCGCGGACATGGTCGATGCCTGGATCGACGGGCGGACCCACGTACCGACAGCTGCGGCCGGAGAACGTGTCGGTCCTTGTGGCTCAGCGCGCCTTGTGAGGGGCTGCATGATGACTCCATCGGGACTCGCTGTCGGTAGGCGGCGTAAGGTTTGCTTACATGGATAGAGGATCACTCTGGGTGATCTTTTCCAGTTCTTATCAAACTGCTCAGTCTTGGCAGAAGTTTATAAATTTGATATTTTGAGCACTATGAGTGCTCAAAACTCAGGAAAATTGAACCGTTTGCTGGCCGGACTGGACGATACGCGCCTGGTGTCCAGCCGCTGGCTACGGGCGCACGGCTACTCCAACAGCCTTGTGGCGCGCTACGTGCGCAGCGACTGGCTGGTGTCGCCGGCGCGTGGCGTCTACATGCGTACGGGCGGGCGGCTGCAATGGGATGGAGTGGTCCGCAGCCTGCAGGTCGGGGAGGGCATGCCGCTACACGTCGGGGGGCGTTTCGCACTGGCCCTGCAGGGGCACGAGCACTACTTGCGCCTGGGCGATGCCGGGACGATCACCCTGTATGGACCACAGCAGCCGCCGGGCTGGTTGGGCAAGCTGTCACTGGCGCAACGCTTCGAGTTCCTGGGCAAGGGGCCGCTCGATCTGCCGGCCGTGTCTATCACCGCGGAAGTCTCTGAGAAGGCGCTGTCGGAAGCGGGCCTGGCTTGGCATTCTGTCGCGCCGGGGACCGATGCCGTGGTCTGCTCGACGCCCGAACGGGCCATGCTAGAACTGTGCGGTGGCGTGACGGACGCGGCGCTCGTCTATGAGGCCGACGCGTTGATGCAGGCCATGACCACGCTGCGACCGCAGCGCGTCGGCCTGCTGCTGCGCCACTGCCGCAGCATCAAGGCCAAGCGGCTGTTCCTGGCCCTGGCCGATCGCCATCGGCATGCGTGGCTGGCGCACGTATCGATGGATGACGTCGATCTGGGCCGGGGTAAGCGCGCGCTGGTGCCCGGCGGACGCCTGCATCCGACCTACCAGATCAGCTTGCCAGGAGACCTTGACGAGCACCTGGCTTGACCGTTGGGATCGGCGCTACACAGACAGGGTGCGGCTGCTGGTCGAGATCCTTCCGATACTCGCGCAGGAGCCGCGTTTCGCGCTCAAGGGCGGCACCGCCATCAACCTTTTCGAGCACGATCTGCCGCGTCTGTCGGTGGACATCGATCTGGCCTGGTTGCCGGTGCACGACTATGCCGAGGATGCGAAGCTGATCGCTGAAGCACTCGGGCAGTTGGCCGATGCGTTGCGCGCCCGGCCTCTGAATTTGCAGGTGCAGACTTCGGCCGGCGAGGGCGAGGGCGAGGGCGAGGGCGGGGCGGTCACTCGGATGGTGGCCAGCCGGGGCCGTGCGCGTGTGCAGATCGAAACGACGCCGGTGATGCGTGGCACGGTGCATCCGGTGCGCAGCATGGTGGTGCGGCCACGGGCGGAAGAGGCGTTCGGCTTCGCCGAGGTGCAGGTACTGGATTTCGCCGACCTCTACGCAGGCAAGCTGGCGGCAGCACTGTCGCGGCAGCATCCGCGCGATCTCTTCGATGTGGGCTTGCTGCTGGAGGACGAACGGGCGGATGCAGGCCTGTGGCGTACCTTTCTTGTGTACCTGACCTGCAGCCCCAAGCCTGCCTGGGAGATGCTGGCGCCGCGCGCGCCCGCGAATTTTGAGGCCACCTTCGAGGCCCATTTCAAGGGTATGACGGCCGAACCCATTGAGGTCGGGACCTTGCTGGAAAGCCGCGAGCGCCTGTTGTCGCGTGTGACAGCGTGGCTGGATGAGCCGTCATGCGCGTTCCTGTGGTCGGTGGAGAACGGGCAGCCGGACTTTGGTTTGATCGGGCTTGCGCATGCGGCGGAATTGCCCGGCGTGCGGCGCAAGCTGCATAACCTCGCGCAGCGCACGGCAGGCAAGCGTGCGGCGGATCGCCAGCAGCTTGAAGAAACGTTGGCGCGGATCGCTGGTGCCAGATGACGAGGGAGGCCGTCGGCTGAAGGTACAGCAGTCGGCGTGTGCTTCACGGTACTGTGGGCACTCGGCCTGGACAAG
>JBEBRC010000227.1:0-5379 GCA_040395055.1 Steroidobacter denitrificans | reverse complement strand
CAGCATTCATTGGCTATTCAGTCCAACGAAGGCAGAATGACACCATGCGCATCCTCGGTTTGCTCATTTTGATCGCTGGCGCCGCGTTGAGCACGCAAGTGCAGGCGGACTCCATGCGCTGCGGCACCCGCCTGGTGAGCGACGGTGACACACGCTCCGCCGTGCGATCCCTGTGTGGCGAGCCCAGCGACATACAGACCCGCACGATCCTGCGCCGGCCCTACTACGACTTCAACGGTCGCCTGGTGTATTACGGCGATGGACTGATGGAGATCCCGGTCGAAATCTGGACCTACAACTTCGGCCCATACAGATTGATGCGCCGGATACGCTTCGTCGACGGCATCGTCGAGGAGATCGAAACCCTGGGGCATGGTTATCACGCCGGCTAGGCGCCAGGCGGCACGGGTCGACGCGACACGTGCAAATAGCGGATCACGAGCAACACCGCATTCACACTGAGACCGACCGTCAGTCCTATCCAGACATGCACCGGGCCGCCATCCAGATGCACGCCCAGCAGGTACGCCAGCGTGAAACCGACGACCCAGTACGAAAACACGCCCGACACCATGGGCACCGCCGTGTCCTTGAAGCCGCGCAGCGCGCCGGTGGCGCCGATCTGGATCCCATCGGACAGCTGAAACAACGCGGCCATCAGCAACAGGGTGGCGGCCAGTTGGCGTACCGGCGGATCGCGCGTATACAGCGCCGCGATCGCGTCGTTGAACAACAGGATGAAGATGGCGGACAGCAGCATCACTGATGCGCACAGCACAATGCCCAGCAGACCGGCGCGCCGCGCGCCGCGCGCATCGTCCCTGCCCAAGGTGTGTCCGACATGAATCGTGGTCGCCGAACCGATCGCCAGCGGCATCATGAACATGAAGCTGGCATAGTTGAGCGCGATCTGATGGCCGCCGGCGATCGTGGCCCCCATCGCACCCATCATCAGTGCGGCCGCGACGAACAAACCGCCTTCCGCCAGCACACTGCCGGCGATCGGCAAACCGATACGCGTCAGTTCCGCCAGCGCACGCGCTGCCGGACGCTCGATGCGGGCGAAGATGTCCAGGTAGCGATAGGCGCGATGCGTCCACATATGCGCCAACATGACCAAGAACATCACCCAGAACGCAATCGCCGTGGCCACCCCGCAGCCGACCGCGCCCAGCCGCGGCATGCCGAACTTGCCGTACATGAAAACCCAGTTGCCGAATACATTGAACACCAGGCCCAGGAACCCGATGTACATGATCGGCTTGGTTCGTCCCAGCCCTTCGCTGGTATAGCGCAAGGACAGGAAGCCCAACAGCGCGGGCATGCCCCAAACCAACGCCTCCACATATCCAACCGCTATCGGCAGAATGTCGGCAGCGATGCCGACCCGCGGCAGGACCCATCCGGCCTGCAGCATGCCTGCGACCAGCAGCACCGATGCTGCCAGAACCATCCACCATGACTGGCGCGCGTAATGGGCCACACGCCCCAGGTCGCTGGCGCCGAAGGCGTGGGCCACCGAGGGAGAGATCGACATCAGCAGCCCCAGGCCGATGAACAGGAACAGGTTGTAGTACGCTGCCCCGACGGCCAGGCCCGCCAGGTCACGCGCTCCCAGCTGCCCTGCCATCACCGTATCGGCAAACGACATGCCAGTGATCGACAGGTTGTTCGCCAGCAGCGGTCCTCCCAGCGCCGCAATCGCGCGGGCGTCGCGCAGCAGAAGCTCGCGCTGGCCGGGGGTATCGACAGCAGCTTGGCCTGAGACGCGACTCGATAGGGGGTCGTGCCCCGAAGCTTGCATGGGTATCTCTCGTGGAAAGGGATTTTGACCGGGCCGCAGCCTCGCTGGCATGCTGGTCGGCAACCATTCTGTCATAGCGAGACCACAATGATCGTCGGATCTTCAGTGCGGCGTGTCGCCATCCTCGGCGGACAGCGCATCGCGTTCGCGCGCTCGATGGGTGCCTATGCACAGGCAAGCAACCAGGAAATGCTGACCGCGACCCTCAAGGCAATGGTCGATCGCTACAACCTGGGCGGCGAGCGGCTGGGCGATGTCGGCGCCGGGGCAGTGCTGAAGCATTCGCAGGACTTCAATCTTACTCGCGAATGCGTTCTCGACAGCGGACTGGCGGCGGAAACTCCGGCATTCGATTTGCAGCGCGCTTGCGGCACCAGCCTGGACGCCGCGATCGTGCTGGGACTGAAGATCGCCGCCGGCCAGATCGACTCGGCGATCGCTGGCGGTGTCGACACCGCCAGCGATGTACCGATCGTGTATCCGAAGTCATATCAGCAATTGCTGCTACGTAGTGCCCGCGGCAAAAGCCTGGGTCAAAAGCTGGCTCCCTGGCTTGGATTGAGACCTCGGCATTTCAAACCCCGCTTGCCGCGCGTCGTCGAGCCCGCTACGGGTCTGTCGATGGGACAAAGCTGCGAGCAGATGGCGCAGGCCTGGGGGATCCCGCGTGCCGCGCAGGATCAGCTCGCCCTGGAAAGCCACCTCAAGGCGGCAGCCGCCTACGATGAAGGTTTCTACAACGACCTGGTGGCCGGATTCCGCGGCCTGAGGCAGGACGACAATATCCGCCGCGATACCTCCTTGGAAAAACTGGCCAGGCTCCGGCCCTCGTTCGACCCCCAGGGCACCCTTACCGCGGGCAACTCCACGCCCATGACGGACGGCGCGGCAGCGGTACTGCTCGCCTCCGAAGACTGGGCCAAGACGCGAGGGCTGCCCGTACAGGCTTACCTGAGCTATGGCAAGTACGCCGCGGTCGATTTCGTAAACAAGGATGGCCTGCTGATGGCTCCCGCCTACGCCGTGCCACGCATGCTGGCCGACGCCCGGCTGACATTGCAGGACTTCGATTTCTACGAGATTCACGAGGCGTTCGCCGCACAACTGCTGTGCACGCTGGAAGCCTGGCAGTCCGCTGAATTCTGTCGCGAGCGCCTGGGCCTGGCCGAGCCCCTGGGGAACATCGATCGGACGAAACTGAATGTCAAAGGCGGGAGTGTGGCGATCGGCCACCCGTTCGCGGCGACCGGAGCACGAATTCTGGCCACCTTGGCCAAGACCCTGGCCGAGAAAGGCCATGGGCGCGGCCTGATTTCCATTTGCACGGCCGGCGGCATGGGCGTCACCGCCATTGTGGAACGTTGAACGGTCGATCCGAAAGTCGACTGCAACGATTCCAGCAGCACGCAAAATGGACGGCGACCGATAGGGTTCGCCCCAGCCTCATGCTGAGGTGTGAACGCCACCGGCCGCCATCCCGGCAGTCACGGTGAAGGCCCCGGCGACTGCCGACTCGTCGAAGCAGCACGATCCTGGGAGGGGGTAGAACGAATCGCGCTCCCCGACATAGTTCGCTCTCTCTTAACTGTGTAAGCGATAAATCTTGTAAATCCCCCTCACAGCGCCGATTTTGCATCCACCGCGCAGCGCTGTCCGCGGCGGCCGCCATGTCGAGGCGGTGACCTGAGCCGCGACTCGCCCCGGATCGCACCATGACTTGCTTGCCGTGTTGCGACACACTACGCGCCCCTTTAACGGATTGGTTGGTGCGAATGCCTGAGTACGTCGGTGAACCCGTGGATGACGCCCCGCAAAGCGATGGTGGCAGTGAGCCCGGCACACCGGATCGCCTGGGGGTACTGCTCGTCAACCTGGGCACACCGGATGCACCGACGCCGGCCGCGGTCCGCCGTTTTCTGGCTGAATTCCTCTGGGACCCTCGCGTCATCGAGGCGCCACGCTGGCTGTGGTGGCTGGCGCTGCATGGCGTCATCCTGCGCCTGCGTCCCGCCAAGAGTGCCCACTCCTATCGGCAGATCTGGACCGAGGACGGATCGCCCCTGCTGCTGCACAGCCTTGCGCTGAGCAAGGCCGTCCGTGGCCTGCTCGCCGCAGGGCATGACACGGCTCATCCCACGGCGCGGCCCCCCGAAGTCGCACTGGGCATGTCCTACGGATCGCCGTCGATCGCACAGGCCCTGGGGGAATTGCGCCGCGCCGGAGCACGGCGACTGGTCGTCCTGCCGCTGTATCCACAGTATTCCGGAACCACGACCGGATCGGTTTTCGACCGTGTCAGCCGCGAGCTACAACGCTGGCGATGGGTACCCGAGCTGCATTTCATCAACAGCTACCATGAGCATGGCAGCTACATCGATGCGGTAAGCGAGAGCATCCGCAATCATTGGCGGATTCAAGAGCAAACCCATCTGTTGTTCTCGTTTCATGGCATTCCGCAACGCTACCAGCGCGCTGGCGATCCCTACTACCAGCAATGCGTGCAGACGGCCCGCGCCGTCGCGGCGCGCCTCGGCCTGGACGCCGCCGACTGGAGCGTCAGCTTTCAGTCCCAGGTCGGACGAGAAGCCTGGCTGCGTCCTTACACGGATGAAACCTTGATCCAGTGCGCCCGGGATGGGCGCAAGCGAATCACGGTCGTCTGCCCAGGATTCGCCACCGACTGCCTGGAGACGCTGGAGGAAATCGACCTGCGCAATCGCAAGTCGTTTCTGGACCACGGCGGCGAGTACTACCAGTACGTCCCGGCGCTCAACGCGAGCGAGGCGCACGCGCAATTGCTGGTCGATATCGTGCGCCGCCAGGCGGCCGACAGGATGCGCCATGGCACAACGACGGCTGCGCTGCGCTGATGCTGGGCCGCTTTCTCGAAATCAGTCTTCGCACCAGTGCGATCCAGGATTCCCTGGCATTCTACGAAGCGCTGGGCTTCATTCAGGCGCCAGCCGGCGAGACCTGGCCTCATCCCTACGCCGTCGTCACCGATGGGCGCCTGTTCCTTGGCCTGCACCAGGCGCCGATTCCCACACCCACACTGACCTTCGTCCTGCCGCAACTGGCAGCAGGCGTGCAGCGGCTCGAACATGCGGGCATCGACTTCGACCAGCAATGCCTGGGCGAGGATACGTTCAACCAGGCGACGTTTCGCGATCCGAACGGACAAGCCGTGATGTTGCTGGAGGCGCGTACCTTCTCGCCGCCAGCGCTCGATGCGCTGAGTTCATGCGGGTATTTCGCGGAATACGGCCTGCCCACGCGCGCCGTGGCGACCTCGCGTGAATTCTGGGAGTCGCTGGGCTTCGTGGCGTTGGAGGAAGAACCCGAGCCGCTGCGGCGCACGCCGCTGACCAGCCGGCACCTCAATGTGGCACTGTACCGCAGCCGGCTCCTGCGGCAGCCGCTGCTGACGTTCGAGGATCGGAATATGCGCCAGCGCCTCGTCCGCCTGCGCCGGCAGGGACTGCATGTCGGCGACGAAATACCGGACAGCCTGGATACGGCCGCAAATGGAATGCTCACCGCGCCGGAAGGGACCCGCCTTTTGTTGTTGCAGGCCG
>JBEBRC010000226.1:0-5419 GCA_040395055.1 Steroidobacter denitrificans | reverse complement strand
TCCCTGTCCGATCTCGCTCCTTTGCACAATCCGCCTGCCGTGGCGACGATTCGGCTTTGCCGGGAACTGCTGCCCGACCTGCCTCAAGTGGCGGTCTTCGACACCGCGTTCCACGCCACGCTGCCGGCACGCGCGCGCGAATATGCGCTGCCGCGGGACGTCGTGGATCGATTCGGCATCCGCCGCTACGGATTCCATGGCACGAGCCACGCCCATGTGGCGACGGCCGTTGCGGCGTACATGAAGGTACCGGCGCCGCAGCTGCGGATCGTTTCCTGCCATCTTGGCAACGGCGCCAGCGTGGCGGCGATCGAATATGGCCGCAGCATCGAGACCAGCATGGGCATGACGCCGATGGAGGGCCTGGTGATGGGTACGCGCTGCGGCGACGTCGATCCCGGGATACTGCTGCATCTGCTGCACTCCGGAAAGTTCGATGCCACCGCGCTCGACCAGCTGCTGAATACACGGGCCGGCTTGAGCGGCGTGACCGGCACCAACGATATGCGGCAGATCGAGAAACGGGCGGCGCAAGGCGATGAGTCCTGCCGTCTGGCGCTCACGCTTTACGCTCATCGCATTCGCAAATACATCGGTGCGTACGCGGCGGTGATGGGCGGTGTCGATGCGATCGCATTCACCGGCGGCGTCGGAGAGAACAGTGCGCTGGTGCGGCACCGCTGCCTGCAGCGCCTGGAGTTCCTGCGGGCGCTGCTGGATGAAGAAGCCAATCGTACAGCCAAGCTCGACGCCGCCGTGACCGTGGCCGGGATTTCGGCGCCGCACTCGCAGGTCCGCCTGCTGGTCGTGCGAGCGGACGAGGAAACTGCGATTGCCAAGGAGGCCGCGTCATGCCTGGCCGGAACCTCCCGCCGCCACGCGGCGACGATCGGCGAGGCAGCCATCGATCTGAGCATCCTGGCGCGGTGTGCCCGCCTGTCACAGGCAACGATCGAACGGCTCTTCGGCCAGGGACATCGATTGCAGCAGGCGGGCGAGCCCCACACCGGGCACCAGGTCGCGCGCGATACGATTGCCTTGATTGGCCCCGGCGGGCGTATCGAAGATGTGCCGGTCCTGGAAGCGCTCGGCGCACACGACCAGATCGAGATTTCGCGCGCCGACGAGTTCGTGCTGGGGGTCGATGCGCCGGTCAGGATCTCGGGCGATGTGCGTAATTCGCCAGGCATCACGCTCGAAGGCCCGCAGGGACGGATGAGCTTGAGCGAGGGCCTGGTCAGCGCGCGCCGGCACCTGCGCATGAGTCCACCGGACGCGGCGCGCTTGGATGTGCGCGACGGCGGCCGGGTACAGGTCACGATAAGCCATAACGGTCGGCATGCGATCTTCGACGATGTCACCGTCCTCGTCGCGCCGTTGGCTCGTCCGACGCTGCATCTGGAGCCGGACGAGGCGAGTGCGGCCGGCATCGGGCGCGGCGAACTGGAGGCGCTGATGCACCAAGGCTCCGTGTCGGCTGCGATCCGTCGCGCCGCCTAACTGCGGCGCAAAGTCCAGTCAGACGGCACGTGCCTGGCCGCTTGCTTCGGATGTCCAGCGCGCGAAGTCCTCAAGGCTGCCGTCGCGCGCCATCGTCAAGGCCGTCGCTGCCCCGCGTCGACCCATTTCCAATCCCTGATCTCCGGCATGTCCTCGCCGTGCTGCGATATGTATTCGCGGTGCGCGACCAGCTTGTCGCGTACTCGCTGGCGCAGGTGCGCATGCCGCTCGCCGAGCCCGGGAACGAAATGCAGTACCGCATCGACCAGATGAAACCGGTCCAGGTCGTTCAACACCGTCATGTCGAAGGGCGTGGTGGTGGTGCCTTCTTCCTTGTAGCCGCGCACATGCAGGTTGTCGTGATTGCGGCGTCGATAGGTCAGACGATGGATCAGCCACGGGTAGCCGTGAAAAGCGAAGACGATCGGTTTGTTGGTGGTAAAGATCGAGTCGAACTGCGAATCCGACAAGCCATGCGGATGCTCGGCTTCAGGTTGCAGCGTCATGAGGTCGACCACGTTGACCACGCGTACCCTGAGATCGGGCAGCCATTCGTGCAGCAGCGAGACGGCGGCCAGCGTCTCCAGCGTCGGTACGTCGCCGGCGCAGGCCATGACCACATCCGGCTCATGATGCAGATCGTTGCTTGCCCAGGACCAGATCCCCACCCCCGCGCTGCAGTGCTTGATGGCCTCGTCCATCGACAGCCACTGTGGCTGCATCTGTTTGCCGGCCACGATCACGTTCACCAGGTTGCGGCTGCGCAGGCATTGATCGGTCACACACAGCAGCGTATTGGCATCGGGCGGCAGATACACGCGGATGACTTCCGGCTTCTTGTTGACCACATGGTCGATGAAGCCCGGATCCTGGTGGCTGAATCCATTGTGATCCTGGCGCCACACATGCGAGGTCAGCAGGTAATTGAGCGATGCGATCGGCCGCCGCCAGGAAATCTCGTTGCAGGTCTTGAGCCATTTCGCATGCTGATTGAACATCGAATCCACGATATGGATGAAGGCCTCGTAGCAACTGAAAAAGCCATGGCGGCCAGTCAGCAGGTAGCCCTCGAGCCAGCCCTGGCACTGATGCTCGCTCAGCATTTCCATGACGCGCCCATCCGCCGCCACATGCGAGTCCGAGTCCAGGATCTTTGCGCTGGACATGCGGGAGGTGACCTCGAGCACGGCGTCCCAGCGATTCGAGGTCGTCTCGTCGGGACTGAAAATTCGAAAATTACGGCTCGACAGATTCTGTTTCATGACATCGCGCAGGTAGCGTCCCTGAACGCGGGTCGCCTCGGCCTCGACCGATCCGGCGCGCTCCACCGCGATCGCATGCCGGCGATAGTCCGGCAGGCGCAGGTCGCGCCGCAGAATGCCGCCGTTGGCGTGGGGGTTGTCACCCATGCGGCGCTTGCCCTGAGGCGCAAGCGCCTGCAGCGCAGGCTGCAGGGCGCCGTCCTCGGTGAACAGCTCTTCGGGCCGGTAGCTGCGCATCCAGGCGTCGAGCATGGCGAGGTGCGAGCTGTGCTGGGCCAGCTGCGCCAGCGGGACCTGATGCGAACGCCAGCTGTCCTGCACCGCCACGCCGTCGACCTGCACCGGACCGGTCCAGCCCTTGGGCGTGTGGAGCACCAGCACCGGCCAGCGGCGACGTGCCCGGAATCCATTGCGGCGCGCGTCGTCCTGGATCTCCCGGATGCGATCGACGATCCGGTCCATGGTCTGCGCCATCTGCAGGTGGGTCGCCTCGACGTCGTCCTGCTGGTCGACATAGAACGGCTCGTGGCCGTATCCCGACAGCAACTGCGTCAACTCGTCCCGAGGAATGCGCGCCAGCACGGTCGGGCCGGCGATCTTGTAGCCGTTCAGGTGCAGGATAGGCAGCACTGCGCCGTCGTGCGCCGGATTGAGGAACTTGTTCGAGTGCCAGCTGGTTGCCAGCGGGCCGGTCTCGGCCTCGCCGTCGCCGATCACGCAGGCGACCAGCAGGTCGGGATTGTCGAAGGCCGCGCCGTAGGCGTGCGACAGCGAGTAGCCCAATTCGCCGCCTTCGTGTATCGAGCCGGGCGTCTCGGGCGCGACGTGGCTCGGGATTCCTCCGGGAAAGGAAAACTGCCTGAACAGCTTGCGCAGGCCCTCGACGTCCTGCGACACGTCAGGGTAGTACTCGCTGTAGGTCCCCTCCAGGTAAGTGTTGGCGACGATGGCCGGTCCGCCATGCCCGGGACCGGCGATGCAGATCGCGTCCAGATCGTACTTGCGGATGGCGCGGTTGAGGTGGGCGTAGATGAAGTTCAGTCCGGGTGTCGTTCCCCAGTGACCCAGCAATCGCGGCTTGATGTGATGCAGCGCCAGCGGTTCGCGCAACAGAGGATTGTCGAGCAGATAGATCTGGCCGACCGAGAGGTAGTTGGCCGCGCGCCAGTAGGCATCCAGCTGGCCGAGATACTCGGCGCCGAGCGTGGGATCGCTGCTCATGTCGTTCGTTCGTGATGGAGTGCTATGTGCATCTTGACCAGATGGGCAATCGAGCGCGCTCCCATCTTGTCCATGACGTTGGCGCGGTGGATCTCCACGGTGCGCTCGCTCAGGCCGAGATCGATGGCGATGACCTTGTTGGCGCGTCCATCGACGACCAGCCCCATGACCTCCCGCTCACGGGTGGTGAGAGACTCCGCGCGCCGCTTCAGGTCGGCGAGCATCTCCTCGGTTTCGCCGTTGCGCGCATCGAGCTTCAGCGCAGCGTTGATGCGATCGAGCAGGTCCTGATCGCGAAAGGGCTTCTGCAGGAAATCGAACGCGCCATCCTTCATCGCCTGGACCGCCATCGGGATGTCGCCATGGCCGGTCACCAAAATGACCGGCAGCATCGAACCGCTGCGGTTCAACTGCTGCTGCAGCTCCAGGCCGCTCATTTCCGGCATGCGCACGTCCAGCACCAGGCAGCTGGGTCGTTCCGGATCGAAGCTGGCGAGAAAGTCGCTGGCACGAGGGTAGGCGAGCGCGTCGTAGCCGACGGTCGTCATCAGAACGCTCAGGGCGCGGCGCATGCCATCGTCATCGTCGACGATGTAGATGCGCGGTCTCTTGTTGGCTTCTTTCTGCATGAATCAATCCATATCCAAGGCGTTTACCACCGGCAGGCGGAACCAGAATCGCGCACCGCCGCCTTCGACGTTGTCGAAGCCGATCGTCCCGTGGTGCATCTCCACGATGGCGCGGGCGGATGCCAGGCCCAGTCCCGTCCCATTGCGCTTGGTGGTGAAAAAAGGGCGAAACATCTGTGCTCGCGCCTCCTGCGCGACACCTGCGCCGCGATCGATGACCGTCGTTGCCACGAAGTAACGATCGCTGTTGATCTCGATCCGGACCTGCGGCGCTTCGCCGCCGGGTGATGCCGCCTCCAGCGCATTCTGTACCAGTGCGAACAGTACGTGCTGAATGCGCAGCCGGTCGATGAAGATCCGCGGCAGCGAGGGCTGGATGGAAATGTCCAGCTGCATGCCGGTCCGGCGCGCAAGCCATTGCAGTACTGGCGCCAATTCTGCGACCACGTCCTCGATGGTGCATTGCGCGCGCGGGGCGAGGTGCCCTTCGAACAATTTGCGGATACGGTGCAGGCCCTGGCCGGCATTCATCGCCTCGTTGCTGATGTGGCGCAGCACCTCGATGGCGGCCTGGGTCATGGGCTCGGGCTTGGCCAGCATGCGCTCGGCGGCCTGGGCGAAGGTGGTGATGGCGCCGATCGGCTGGTTCAATTCGTGCGCCATGCCGCTGGCCATTTCCTCCAGGGCGGACGCCCTGGCGATCTGCATCAGCTGCTCGAGCAACTGTGCGGTTCGTCCGTCCGCCGGCTGCCCTGCTATAGGATCGTATTGTGTCACTGCTTTGGGTCGGGTCCGGGCGCCAAATCG
>JBEBRC010000225.1:0-5433 GCA_040395055.1 Steroidobacter denitrificans | reverse complement strand
CGCGCTCAGGCCGAAAGCAGCGCCCACGCAAACAGACCGGTCGCGGCTGGTTCGAGATGAAACGCCAACTGCGGTTCGATCAGCTCCAGCTCCATCAGTCGCAGGCCGTCATTGCATGGCAGCAGGTCGACCCTGGCAAAAAGCGGATTGCCCTCGGCACCGGCGAGGACCTGGCGGGCAAAGTCTATTTCCGCATCGTCGGCGACATGCCGCTGCAGCCCGCTGGCTTGTCCGGCTCCGGTCATGAAGGCAGGCTTGGTGAAGGCATGCGAGAACGCGCCCTCCACCAGCACCAGCGAGCGTTCCCGCTGTCGCTCGACCGCGGGTTCGTAGGGTTGGAGGAGGACGCGGCCGTGCTCGAGCAGCTGCGCCGCATAAGCACAGGCTTGCTCCACACCGGCTGCGCCCGCGAAGCGGCGGGCGCCATGGGCACTGGCACCGATCGCCGGCTTGACCACGATATCCGTCCAGCCCCGCTCCCGGCAGCCAGCGAGGGGGCTGGCGCTGTCATGGTCGAGCAGCAGCGTGGGAACGATCGGGATGTCCCGTGCGGCGAGGTCGAGCAGATAGGACTTTTCGCTGTTCCAGTGCAGTGCCGGGACGGGATTCAGAAGTTGTGTTCGCAACGATACATAGTCGAGCCACATTCGCCAGGCTGTCGGTTTCAGGTGATAGTCCCAGGTGGAGCGCACGACGGTGATGGGCGTTGCCGCCCAGTCGACGGCCGGATCGTCCCAGACGGCGAAGCGGACCTGCGCGCCTTGGCGGTACAGCGCTGCGGCGAGCAGGTGATCGTCGCGCGAGCCCAGCGGCAGGGCGGCGTGCGTGACAAGTGTGATCGCGCTCATTCGTCGCGCGCCGCCTGCAGTGCGTCCAGCAGCACCTCCAAGTCCGCTTCCGTGGTCTCGAACGAGGTGATGCAGGCGCGCAGCACCAGCTTGCCGCTCAGTCTGACGCTGGAAACCCACGCCGCACCGGATGCAACCAAAGCCGCCTCGATCGCGCGCACCCGCTCGTCGCCGCCGGTCGCGGGCGTGAAGCAGACCAGCGGCAACGCCGTCTGGTTCGATAGCAGCCAGCCGTCGCTGCGCAGGCGGGCGCGCAGGCGATCGGCCAGCTGGAAAGCGTGATCGATCTGCGCCCGATAGCCATCGAGGCCGAGCGTTGCGAGCGCCGCGAAGAGCTTCAGGCCGATGCATCGGCGCGACCATTGAACCGAATGAATATAGGGGTCGTGGCGTTGCTGCGAGGCCGAGGGCATGTACCCGGTGGAAACCGCGAAGGCCGCTGTCAGCGGCGCCCAGTCGCGGGCAAGGAACAGCCCCGCTCCCATTGGCACGGCCAGCCATTTATGCGGATCGATGGTGACGCTGTCGGCCTGCTCGATGCCCGCGAACAGACGCCTGCGATCCGGGTGCAGGAGCGCGCCGCCGGCCCAGGCGGCATCGACATGGACATGGGCGTTGTGACGTTGGCCCACGGCAGCGATCCCCGCCAGATCGTCGATCTCGCCGTGCGCGGTCGTGCCGGCGGTGGCGACCACCAGCACCGGCAACCAGCTCGGGTCCTGCTCGATGGCGCGCGCGAGCGCCTGAGCGGACATGCGCAGCCCGCCCGCCGCCGGCACCAGCCGCACCGCCTCGGCGCCGAGTCCGCAACCGCGCGCGATCTTGATCCACGCCAGATGGGATTCCGCGGAGGCGAAGATCGCCGGCCTGGCGCCGGTCCGCGGCAGGCCCTCGCGTTCCCAGGCGGGATAGTGCCGGGCCAGGGCCGCCAGCAGCGCGGTGGCATTGGCCTCGCTGCCGCCGCTGGTAAAGGTTCCGGCGACCTCCGCATCGGGCCACACGCAGGCGCCGAACAATCGCACCAGCCTGCTTTCGATCTCGCTCGCCGCCGGAGCATGGCTCCAGACCGCCAGTTGGGGATTGATGGCGGCGGCGATCAAGTCGCCGGCGATCGCCGGCAGCAGCGAGGGAGGATTGAACAGGCCGAAGTAGCGCGGATGATCCGAACGGACGGCGAACCGGCGCAGCAGATCGGTGAGATCCTCGACCACGGCGTCCAGGGGACGCGGGCGAGCGAAATCATAGCAGTCGAGCCGCTCGCCCAAGCGCAGCTCGTCGATCACTGGTGCCACCAGGTCGCCGCGCCGCGCGTCGATGGCGCGGCCGACTTGCGCCGCCACCGCAGCGAGCGCGGTCTCCGCCTTACTCATAGCGGCTGCCCTTATCCAGCGCGAAGCCCTCATCCAGCCAACCGGTGATCCCACCTGCCATGATCTTCACCGGCCGCCCGAGCCTGGCCAGCCGCAACGCGCCACGGGCCGCGCCGTTGCAGTGCGGTCCGGCACAGTAGGTGACGAACAAGGTGTCCGGCGGCCACGGGGCCAGCTTCGAGCCGACGATCTTGCCGTGCGGCAGATTGATCGCGCCGGGGATATGCCCGGCCGCGAACAGCTCCGGGCTGCGCACGTCGAGCAGTACGAATCCGGGATCGCCGGACTGCAGCGCCTCGTGCGTATCCCAGCAATCCGTCTGGAAAGAAAACTCGGCCTCGAAATGTGCGATTCCGGCTTCCGGGGCGGCGGCGGGCACGGTGGTGACGGCATTTGGCATCGCTCGCTCTCCTGTTGTGGGGGAGCGAACTATCCGCGTAGCGGCTTCGGGCTGGCAATTGGCGGAAACGACAGATAACATGAAGATCATGCCAACTCGTTCCACAACCCGTGGACACCTGGTCGCGGCGCTTGCGCACGATGATCTGTGCACGTTCGAGTATGGGATCACCGCCGAAATCTTCGGCCAGTCGCGGCCCGAGATGGGTGCGCACTGGTATGAGTTCATCACCGTGGCGGCAACCCCGGGACCATTGCGGGCATTGGGCGGACTGCGATTCCAGGCCGAGTTCGGGCTGGATGCACTGGAAATGGCCGACACCATCGTGATCCCGGGCTGGAGCGGCATCGACGTGCCCATCCCGGCGCCGATCATCGAGGCATTGCGACGCGCCCACACCCGCGGCGCACGGCTGGCCTCGATCTGCTCCGGCGCATTCGTGCTGGCGGCGACCGGCCTGCTCGATGAGCGCCGCGCCACGACCCACTGGCGCTACGCACCCTTGCTGGCCCGCAGACACCCGGCGATCACGGTCGATCCGACCGTGCTCTACATCGACAACGCGCCGCTATTCACCTCGGCGGGCAGCGCCGCCGGCATCGACTTGCTGCTGCATCTCATTCGGCAGGACCACGGACCGGAAAAAGCGAATGCGGTCGCGCGCCGACTGGTGATGGCACCTCACCGCCAGGGGGGCCAGGCGCAGTTCATCGAGCGGCCGATGGCACGCGGCACAGGCGGACGCATGGCGCCGCTGCTGGACGCCATCCGGGCTGATCTTCGGCGCGAATACCGCATCGCCGATCTTGCCAAGTCGGCCGCCATGAGCGAGCGCACCTTCCTGCGCCGCTTCGCCGAGACCACCGGCACGACGCCGGGCGAGTGGCTGGTCATGGCGCGCATCGATTTCGCCCGGCAGCAACTGGAAGAAGGCCGGATTACGATCGAGGAGGTGGCCGCGGCGGCGGGTTTCGGCAGCACCGACACCCTGCGGCACCATTTTCGCCGCCGTGTCGGGCTGTCGCCCCGCGAGTATCGGGAGCGGTTCCTGCAGCGCCATAGTTGATCCGGGGTCCGGACAGGGCACGACACAGGCGATCTGTCGCCAGCGATTTGACGTGAATGCGCTCAGCCAATGGACGGCTGCGGCGATGCCGGAGCGGCGATCCGGCACAGCACACCGAGGCAGCGGCGGGAGAAAAGCATCGCAACTCGTCTGCCAGCGGCTGGCTCGGGTCGAGAGGCTGAACCGCGGGGCGCTGCGCCCATTGACCTCCTGCTTTCGTCGATATATATAGGAGTCCTATATTTGACAACGACAATGACCACGAAAAACAACATTGCGACCGGACTGGCAAGAATCGGCATGGTCCTGCGCTCGCAGGCATGGCGGCGCTCCGAGGCAACGGGATTGACCCCGACCCAGGCGCAGATTCTTGCCCATCTGGTCCAGCGGGGGCCGTCGCGCGTCGGCGCCGTCGCCGAGGAGATCGCGGTGACACAGCCGACGGCGAGCGACGCCGTGGCGGCGCTGGTACGCAAGGAACTGCTCGAGCGGCGCCCCGATCCTGATGATGCCCGCGCCGTCCGGCTGCATCCCACGCCAGCGGGACAGCGCGTCGCGGGCGAACTGGCGGTCTGGCCGGACGCGCTGCTGGGCGCGCTCGACGTGCTCGATCCCGCAGAGGAAGCGGCCTTCGCCAAGGGACTGACCAAGATGATCCGCGCACTACAGGTACGCGGCGCCATCCCGGTGCAGCGCATGTGCGTGTCCTGCCGCTATTTTCGCCCCAATGCCCATTCGGATGCGCGCCAGCCGCATCACTGCGCCTTCGTGGACGCCGCCTTCGGCGATGCCGCCCTGCGGCTCGATTGCGGCGACCACGCTGAAGCCGACGCTGCGACCCAGATTGAAACCTGGATCCGCTTCCAGCAAGCGCCGGCCCCTGTATGAACGCCCCGCTCGCAGCAACGAACGGGGCGTTCCGTCACCCACCCTCAGAAAGCCAAGTGAGAGACACCTGCCATGACACAGAAAGCAATCTTCTACCACGCCGGATGCCCGGTGTGCGTCAGCGCCGAACAGGGCCTTGCGCATGCGCTCGATCCAGCAGTCTATTCGGTCGAGATCGTCCATCTCGGGCAAGCACCGGAGCGCATCGCCGAAGCCGAAGCCGCCGGCGTTGCCTCCGTGCCGGCGCTGGTCGTCGGCGATCGGCCCTATCACATCAATTTCGGTGCCTCGCTCGCCGACGTGAAGGGATCGGCTTGACGCTCAGGCCCGGCGGCGATGGGCGTCGCCGGGCCGCCACGCCCGGATCGATGGCACAGGAGCCCGTCGCATGAGCCAGAACAGCCGCCCCGCCCCGCCCATCGAGGCGAGCCGATGGTTCAATACCGACCATCCGCTGACACTCGACGGCCTGCTGGGCCGCGTGGTCGTCATCGAGGCATTCCAGATGCTGTGCCCGGGCTGCGTCAGCCACGGCCTGCCGCAGGCCGGCCGGGTGCATGAGACTTTCAGTCGCCAGGAGGTCGTGGTGCTGGGGCTGCATTGCGTCTTCGAACATCACGATGCCCAGGCGCCGGTCTCGCTGGAAGCATTCCTGCACGAGTATCGCATCGCCTTTCCGGTCGGCGTCGATGCGCCGGCCGCGACCGGCGCGCTGCCACGCACGATGGCCAGCTATGACATGCAAGGCACGCCCACGCTGATCCTGATCGACCGCAAGGGGCAGCGGCGCGCGCAGCATTTCGGCCATGTCGGCGACCTGAAGCTCGGCGCCGAGATCATGGCGCTGATCCAGGAAGCTCC
>JBEBRC010000224.1:0-5434 GCA_040395055.1 Steroidobacter denitrificans | reverse complement strand
TTCCTCACGGCCAAGTGAACGTCGCAACGGCTTGCGCGGGCAATTCGTAGGCAAATTTCGGTCCCGCCGAACGCACGTTGATCCGCGTCGGTTCTAGACGCTCGTTCAGGATGAGTGACCCCTTCGATCCATCGGGGTTGAGCAACGGTGTCGACCAGTCCCGCGATTTGTGAGTGCTGCCAGGCTCGGGTGCCCAAGCGCGTAGTATTCGCCGTTGTACGTCACGTCCCCTGTCGAGGGTTCGATCGGAACGACACCACGACAGATTTCGCAGCCGCCATTCTTCGACCCGGCGCTGACCCTTTCCGGCAACCCGATTGCGCTAGGCCGATTGTGCCAGGCCGATTTCGCCAGGAATGCGCGCAGCTGTGCAGGAGTTCCGCTCGAGCCGTTTCAACTGAATCGGGATGCGCGGCGACGCCGTAGTAGGCGGGGCCCCACAGCGTCGACCATGGACCAACTCGGTGTATAGATGATGGCTTCGGCCGCAGGGACCCGCGTGCGCAGTCTATGTAAAGTAGCGGTACACGACTACTACCGCATCGAGGCCTCGCATCGGCGGCTGCCGGTGGCTCGATCATGGCTATCGCGGATGCCATCGACCCCAACGGGATCCGTCGTGAGCGGCGGGCGATTGCGGCCCTGCTCGACGGCGGGGCCGGGAGATCTAAGGGCTCGCGAGCTCGTCCTGTGCCTGGACCGTCTGGACCAGGGTGTGCAGGACGACCGGCGCGGGGATTCCGGTGGCGGAAGCGAACTGCTTTTCGGCCTTGGCCCAGTCGATCACGACGCTGTGATCCTGGGTCGCGGTCACCAGCATGCGCGTGATATTCGTCAGGCTGTGCAATTCCTCATCCGAGCCCTCCAGTGGCGCATGGACCTCCATGTAGAGCTGGCCGGCGCGCCATCCCATCTTGTAGGGTTGATCGATCATGCGCACCGAGGTGTTCAGCGGCACCTGCTTGTAGAATTCCGCGATGTCCTCGGGAAACATGCGGATGCAGCCATGCGTCACTTGCATGCCCACGCCCGCGGGACGGTTGGTGCCGTGGATGAGATAGGCACCGCCGGGAATGCCCAGGCGCATCGCGTAGTCGCCCAGTGGGTTGTCCGGGCCGGGCGGCACGGCCCGCGGCAGCGGATTGCCCTCGGCCGCATGCTCGCGGCGCACGGATTCCGGCGGGTACCAGGTCGGCCTCTCGCGCTTATGCACGATCTGGGTCACGCCCAGCGGCGTCTTCCAGTCCATCTTGCCGATACTGACCGGATAGGTCTGGACCACCGGCGCCTCGCCGTTGCGCGATGGTGGGAAATAGTACAAACGATGTTCCGCCAGGCTCACGATGACCCCACTGCGCGGAGCGTTGGGCAGTATGTACTGCGACGGTATCACTATCCGCGTCCCTTCCCCGGGCAGCCACGGGTCCACACCGGGATTCGCGGCCACGATTTCCGTGTAGCCCACGCTATGGCGCCGGCCGATGTCGAGCAGCGTGTCCTCGTGCCTGGAGGTAACGTATTGGATCTCGCCGATGACGGAATCGGATCCTTCCGGAAGCGGATAAGTGGCGGCCTGCAACGCTCCTGCACCCAGCCCGCCCAGGAACGCCGAGGCGGCAAGCAAGAGGGCGAAATGCCCCAGGGGGCGCTTGGGGTATAGTGCTGACATGGGCTCAGTCTAGCAGCTGCCTTGTGCCTCGGGTGTGATCTGTGACGCCGCCGCGGGTGCCGCGGAGGCCGCCAGCCCGGCTGGCGCCGGCTGGGAAAGCCGGGAGAGTTCGCTTTTGAGCAATTGGCTGATCCGTGTCGGAACGCCCTTGCGCGCCTCGACCGAACCGACGCGAATGGCATTGCTGAACGACACCACATCCGCACTGCCATGGCTTTTGATGACGACGCCGGACAGCCCGACCATGCTCGCGCCATTATAGGTTCGCGTGTCGAATTCGCGGCGCAACGAGCGCAGCACCGGCCAGGACGCGAGCGCGCTGAGGTAGCGCAGAGGACTGCTCGTATATTCCGACTTCAAGGCGCCGACCAGCATATTGGCCAGGCCTTCCATGGTTTTCAGCGCAACATTACCTGTGAATCCATCGGTGACCACGACATCCACCTCGCCGGAGAAGATATCGTTGCCTTCGACGAAGCCCACATAATTGAGCTGGCTGGCCGACAGCATCCGCGCTGCCGCCTGCACCACGCTATCGCCCTTGGTCTCTTCTTCCCCGATATTGAGTATGCCGATACGAGGCCGGGCCAGGCCGTCCATGTCGGAGGCGACCACCGCACCCATCACGGCAAACTGGAACAGATGTTCGGCGCTGCATTCGGCATTCGCGCCCAGATCCAACATATGGGTATGCCCGTGCCGGGCGCGGATGCGTGAAATGATGGCCGGCCGATCGATGCCCTCGATCGTTTTCAATACGAAGCGCGCGGTGGCCATCAAGGCCCCGGTATTCCCGGCGCTCACGCAGGCGTCCGCCTCGCCGCTCTTGACCAGGTCGATCGCCACCCGCATCGACGAATCTTTCTTTTTACGCAGCGCGTCCTGCGGCTTCTCGTCCATGGCAACGACCTGCGTCGTCTCGCGCACGCTCAATCGAGCGTCCGCGGCCGCGCCGCCATGGCGCAGCAGACTGCGGATCGGATCGCCCAGCCCGACGAGTACGATGCGCAGCGCCGCTTCGCTGCGCAGTGCGGCGAGCGCCGCCGGCACGGTGACCGAGGGGCCGTGATCGCCCCCCATGGCATCCACCGCGATCGTGATCGGCTGCTTGCTGCTCAAAGGAGATACGTAAGGGCGGTGCCGAGATCCAGGCGCGGGAGGCGCCAGGCAAATCGGCAGTGGCCTTTATTCTGCCTCAGGCTCGTCGCGACTCTCGATGACCTTCTTGCCGCGATAGAAACCATCGGGCGTGATGCGGTGGCGCAGATGGGTCTCACCCGAGGTTGGATCGACGGACAACGCCGGGCGAGCCAGGCTGTCGTGCGAACGGCGCATGCCACGCTTGGATGGGGTCTTTCTGCTTTTTTGAACTGCCATGATTCATCTCCTGTTGGTGCGGAGCCCGACACCGGTTTTGCCGGAATCCGACACCACGTTGCTCGAGGCCCGACGCCGGCTTTGCCGACCGCAGCGCCTCGTTGGTGCCCTGATACCTGCTGCACCGGGGTGCCGGCACCGCACTATATAGCTATGTATATGATGTCATTGCTGACGAAGCATATCCCGCAAATTCTGAAACGGCTTTTGCCGGCTGTCTCGTTGCGCACTCTCACCCGGCTCCCCGGCCTCGAGCGGGGCTGGGATCGGCGCCGTCTCGCCGCAAGATCCGGGCTCATGCATCGGTACCAGCGGCAATGCCAACAACACCTGTTCTTCGACCAGCCAGCCCAGATCCAGCCGACCGGGATCCGCCACGACCGGCTCATACCCTCCCGGCTCCTCGAGGCGTTCTTCCCGCACCACCAGAACCTTGAACGGCTCCTCCACCGCGATCGTCACGGTCTTCATGCAGCGCTGGCAGACCAGGTCGACCTTGCCATGCACCACGCCGTCGATGGCCGGCCGGCCGTCGAACAGCGAAAAGTCGAATTTCGCCTGCACGACCTCCTGCGAGGGCAAGCCGGCCTCGACCAGACGTGGCAGGTCGTGCGCGGGAAATTGCCGCGAAATCCGGCTGTTCGCTCGCGCGCAGACGTCTGCGTCGACATGGACGTCGGTGGGGGCGGACGGGGGTCGCGACATGGGGCGCGTATACTAGCGACGCCCCCCTTGGCTGTCAAAAAATCAAAGGTCTAAATGTTTGTTTTTCTAAGGGATCATCTGATAGGGAGACGCCTCGCTTGAACCAGTCCGCCTTTCCTGCATCCGCCAGCCCGCGACTCGTCCTGGCCTCCACCTCCGCCTACCGGCGCCAACTGCTGGAACGCCTGAGAATACCCTTCACCGTCTGCGGCCCCGATATCGACGAATCCGCCCTGCCCGGCGAAGAGGCGATCGTGCTGGCACGCCGCCTGGCACGCACCAAGGCGGAAACGGTGGCCCGGCGCTACCCGCAAAACCTCGTCATCGGCTCGGACCAGCTGGCAATCTGCCATGGCCAAGTGCTGGGTAAGCCGGGCTCCGGCGAACGGACCGTGGCGCAATTGAGTTCGCTCAGCGGCGAGCGGGTGAGCTTTCACACCGCGGTGCACCTCATCGATTCGCGCACGGGTGCCCAAGAACATCACGTCGACCTCACGACCGTGCATTTTCGCTCACTGAGCGAGCAGGAGATCCGGCGCTACGTCGCGCTCGAGGAGCCCTACGATTGCGCCGGCGGATTCAAGGCCGAAGCGCTGGGCATCAGCTTGTTCGATCGCATCGAGTCGCAGGATCCGACGGCATTGGTAGGCTTGCCGTTGATCTGGCTCGCCGCCGCTTTGCGCCGACACGGTTTCGACCTGCCCTGAGCATCGGACCGCGGCGGCGCTAGCTGGAGCCAGCTTGCAACTGGTCCAGCACCGACTGCAATTCAGGCGGTAGCGGCGCGGTAATGGTGAATGGCTGTTCCATTCCGGCGCGCGTGAAGGTCAGGGCATGCGCATGCAGGAACATGCGCTGCAGGCCGTAGGGTTTGAGCCTCTCATCGCGCTCGCGATCGCCGTACTTGTCATCGCCCGCGATCGGATGGCCCGCATGGGCGGTATGCACGCGTATCTGGTGAGTGCGGCCGGTGCCCAGCGACACGTCCAGCAAGGTCGCCAGCCGCCCGAAATGGGCCAGCGGCTCGAAGCTTGTCGATGCCTCCTGTCCCTGGGCGTGCACGCGCACGACGCGCTCCCCACCCTGCCTCATATTGGTCTGGAGCGGCAGGTCGATGGTCTTGGCACCGAAAGGCCAGCGGCCGACGACCAGGGCTAGGTAGCGCTTCTCCATGCGCCGCTCGCGCAGTAGCGCGTGCAGCTCGCGCAATGCAGCACGCCGCTTGGCCACCAGCAGGCAACCACTGGTGTCGCGATCCAGACGATGCACCAGCTCCAGTTCCTGCCATTGCGGATACGCCGCGCGCAGGGCCTCGATGACGCCGAAGTTCAGGCCGCTGCCACCATGTACCGCTACGCCGGGAGGCTTGTTCACCACGATCAGGTCGCGGTCTTCATAGATCACGGCCGAGGTCACGAATTCGCGCAACGACCTGGAAGGGGCTTTGGCCGCCCCCTGCTGCCCGCTCGGCGATTGGCGCTGCAGAGGTGGCAGGCGAATGCGGTCGCCACTGGCCAGCCGATGCTCCGGCTTCGCCCGCCCGCCGTTCACCCGCACCTCGCCGGTACGCAGGATGCGATAGATCAAGCTGCGCGGCAGATCCTTGAGGATACGGGCCAGGAAATTGTCGATGCGCTGGCCCTCCTCGCCCTCGCCCGCCTCGACGTAGCTGACCTGGGCTGG
>JBEBRC010000223.1:0-5479 GCA_040395055.1 Steroidobacter denitrificans | reverse complement strand
CGACAAAGACACCGTGTCGGCAAGCTGATCCAGCGTTGTCTGCAGGAGGCGCTCGATTCCGTACCGGATGCGACCTGGGACCAGCCGCTGCAGGAGGCCTATCGGCGCGTGCTCGATGGTCTGTGCAACCAGGATCAGGGGAGCGGTGCAACCTGAAGTAGTTCGGTGATATCAGCTGGAGCAAGAGCCATGAGAATCGGTTTCGTTGGCCTGGGCAGAATGGGCATCGGCATTGCAAGCAACATACTCAAGGGTGGGTTTGAGGTGCTCGCCTGGAATCGCACGGCGTCGAAGATGCAGCCGCTGCTGGAACTGGGCGCTCGGGGGGCGAAGAGTCCACGCGAGCTCGCCGCCGAATGCGACATCGTATTCACGTGTCTGACAGGCGACCAAGCGGTACTCGACATCCTGCATGGCGAGGAGGGAATTCTTGCCGGCTTGCGCCAAGGAGCAGTGCATGTATGTCTGATGACGATTTCCCCGAAGTGCGCCGATGAGCTCGAGCGCCTGCATCGCGAACACGGCAGCGAATACGTCGCAGGTCCGGTGAGCGGACGACCGGATGCGGCCGCTGCGGCGACCTTGTTGACCTATCTCGCCGGCCCGTCCGGCTCCATCGAGCGTGTCAAGCCCGTATGCGCCGCCTACGCGCAGGAAGTGATCGTGGTGTCCGAGCGGCCGAGGGCCGCGAACTGCCTCAAGCTGAGCATCAACTTCACGCTGTGCTCCATCATGGAGATATTTGGCGAGGCATATACGTTCGCCGAGAAGTGCGGCGTGAGCCCGGACCTGCTCAACGACTGGTATCAGATGTCGTTTGCACATCCTGCGATCAAGACCTATGCCAACAAGATCAGAGCAAGAGAGTTCGAGACCACAGTGGGCTACTCGATGAGAGGGGGCTTGAAGGACGTCCAGTTGATGATCAGCACGGCAAGTGAAGTCGGTATGACGCTGGAGACAGCCAACCTGGTGGAGCAGAAAACCCTGGCGGCGCTCGAGGCAGGCATGGTCGAGGACGACTGGACCGGCTTCACGGAGATGACACGCCGCGCCGCCGGGCTCGCCTGATGCCGGCGGCAAACGATATGCCGCTCGCACCGGCGGCGCTCGCGGTCGAAGCTGATGCCGACACAAGCGAGGCGCGCCCTGGACGATATCGCGTGCTGGCCGCGGCAAGCGTCGGTCTGGCGCTGGGCTACAGCAACATCGCCATTCTGAGCTTCGGCCTGTTCGTCGTGCCGCTCGCCGATGCCTACGGCTGGAGCCGCAGCCAGATCTCGCTGGGCATGGGGATTCTTTTGTGGCTGGTGGTCGGAACTGGTCCTGCTGCAGGGGTCCTGCTCGACAGGCTAGGGGTTCGACGTATCTTGATTCCTTCCATTGTGCTGTTCGCACTGGCGTTCGGTTCGCTGGCGGCGGTCGAAGGCCGGTTATGGCTCTTCTATCTCATCCATGCATCGCTGGCGATATTTGGCGCCGCCACACTGCCGTCGAGCTACACGCGGGTGATCGTCGGCTGGTTCGACAAGCGCAGAGGTCTGGCGCTCGGCATCGCCATGGCCGGAGTCGGCGCAGGTGGATTCATCATCCCGCCCCTGGTGCAAACCTTGCTGGAGTCGGGCGGGCTGCAGTGGGCGTACATGGGTGTGGCCGGATTGATCTTGCTGGTGGCACTGCCTGTAGTCGTGGTCTTCCTGAAGGAGCCGGCGACGGCGCACGTGGAGCGCGAGGCGGTTGCCGACCCTTTGCGCAACCTGCTCACAGACATCCGCTTCGTCAAGCTCGCTGCCAGCTTCTTCCTGCTGGGGATCTATACCGCAGGGATGCTTGGACATTTGGTGGCGTTGCTGGTGGATCGAGGCGTCGAGCGCTCGTTTGCCGCGTGGACGATGTCGGTGCTGGCCGGCGCGCTGACCTTGGGGCGCGTGCTGGCCGGTTATCTGCTCGACAGGTTCCCGCCGCAGGCGGTCGTGGCGGTGTTTCTTGCGGCGCCCGTGATAGGGCTTGCGATGCTCGCCAGCGGCGCGGGCCGCGAACTGGCAATGGTTTGCGCGGTGCTGCTCGGTCTTGGCATCGGCGCGGAATTCGACTTCATGTGCTATCTGGTCAGCCGCTACCTGCCGACCGCCACCTATGCGCGCAATTACAGCATGACCTACGCCGCCTATGCCGTCGGTGCCGGCATCGGTCCGATGCTGATGAGTTGGTCGCTGGAGGGACTGGGAAGCTACGTTCCCGCACTGTGGTTCCTGGCCGGCGCAACCCTGGCGGCGACGCTGATCTTTCTGACGCTGGGCGACTATCGTCGTGTGGTGCAGCCGGATCCGGTTCGTTGAAGCGCCATTTGCACGATCATCCGGAGGGTGTGGGAATGCAGAAGTACCAGCTTTTCATCGACGGCACATTCGTCGATCCGGCCTCCGGGGAGTTCTTCGACAGCGATGATCCGTACACCGGCAGGCCATGGGCGACGATTGCCCGAGGCAGCGCGGACGATGTCGAGCGGGCCGTGCAGGCCGCACACCGCGCTTTCACGACAGGGCCGTGGGCAGGATTGAGCGCGAGTGAGCGTGGGCGATTGCTGGTCACGCTGGCCGATCTCATTGCGCGAGATGCGCGCAAGCTTGCGTCAGTGGAGGTGCGCGACAACGGAAAATTGTTTGCCGAAATGCATGGCCAGCTGAGCTACATACCGCAATGGTACCGCTACTATGGCGGGCTGGCGGACAAAATCCAGGGCACCGTCATTCCTCTGGACAAACAGGGCTTCTTCAACTTTACGCGCAACGAACCGATTGGCGTGGTGGGCGTGATTGCCCCGTGGAACTCGCCGCTGCTGCTGGCGACATGGAAGCTGGCTCCGGCGTTGGCGGCGGGCTGCACGGTAGTGATCAAACCCTCGGAGTTTACCTCCGCGTCGACATTGGAGTTCGTCAAGCTGTTCGAGGAGGCGGGCTTTCCTGCTGGCGTCGTCAACGTCGTCACCGGCTTTGGCGCAGACGTCGGTACGCCGCTGGTGGAGCACCCGCTGGTGAAGAAGATCGCCTTCACCGGCTCCGATACCACCGGCCGCATCGTCAATGAGCTCGCCGCCCGGCACTTCAAGCACGTAACCATGGAGCTGGGGGGGAAATCGCCCAACATCGTATTCGATGATGCCACGCTCGAGGATGCCGTGAACGGCGTCGTGGGCGGTATTTTCGCAGCGACCGGCCAGACCTGCGTCGCAGGCTCGCGCCTGTTGCTGCAGGAAAGCATCCACGACACGTTTGTCGAAAAACTGCTCGAGCTGGCCCGCACGGCGCGCATGGGCGATCCGATGAGCCTGGATACGCAGGTAGGCCCTGTCACCACGCCGGCGCAGTATCAGAAAGTGCTGCGTTACATCGAGATCGCAAAAGACGAGGGCGCCAGATTGCTGATGGGCGGCGGCCCGGCGAACAGGCCTGAGTGCGGGACCGGCTGGTTCGTCGAGCCGACCATCTTCTGCGACGTGGACAACAGGATGCGCATCGCCCAGGAAGAGGTGTTCGGGCCGGTGCTGGCGATCATCAAGTTCAAGGACGAGCAGGAGGCGGTGGCGATCGCGAACGACTCGCGCTTTGGCCTGGGCGCCGGCGTCTGGACCCGCGACATCGGTCGCGCGCACCGGATGGCGGAGCGCATCCAGTCGGGCATCGTATGGGTGAACTGCTATCGAGCGGTCAGCTTCATGTCGCCATTCGGCGGGTACAAGGATTCAGGCTTCGGCCGCGAGAACGGCATCGACGCCATGCGCGAGTATCTGCAAGTGAAGAGCGTCTGGATCAATACCGGAGCGCCGAGCGCAAATCCGTTTGTGCTGCGCTAAGCGATGCCGCCGTTGCCGGTGTGAAGGGCTCTGAGTCGTAAGGAGTCGTATACAAGCATGAGCAGCAAGTTGTTCACCTCTTTCTCTCTGAGGGCATTGACGCTGGCGAATCGGGTCGTCGTTTCGCCCATGGGGCAGTACAACTCCATCGAGGGCTCTGCGACCGACTGGCATCTGATGCACTTGGGACAGTTCTCGCTCGGCGGCGCGGCGCTGGTCATGACCGAAGTCAACGCCGTCAATCCGGTCGGCCGAGTCAGCCATCGGTGCGCCGGCTTATGGTCGGACGACAACGAGCGGGCGCTCAAACGAGTGATCGACTTCTGCAAGGAGTACGGCGTTGCCGCCCACGGCTTGCAGCTCGGCCATGCCGGCCGCAAGGGATCCACACAATCCATGTTCGAAGGCGCCAAGCCGTTGTCGCCGCAGGATGGCGGCTGGCGCACGGTGTCCTCGTCGCCGCTGCCCCTGGCTCCCGGCTGGCAAGCGCCGACACAACTGACTGGCGCCGCCATGGCCGATCTGGTCGATGATTTTTCATCCGCCGTGCGCCGCGCACATCGTATCGGTTATGACCTGGTAGAGCTGCACGGTGGCCACGGATACCTGATCCATCAGTTTCTGTCGCCACTGAGCAATCAGCGCACAGATCACTATGGCGGCAGCCTCGAGAATCGCATGCGCTTTCCGTTGGAGGTGTTCGCAGCCATGCGCCAGGCCTGGCCCGAGGACAAGCCGATGGGCGTCAGGATCTCGGCCACCGACTGGATGGAAGACGGCTGGGATGTCGAGGAGGCGATCGTGTTCGCGCAGCAGCTCAAGAATCTCGGCTGCGACTATCTGGACGTGTCCTCCGGCGGGCTGGACCTGCGGCAGAAGATTCCGTTGGGGCCGAACTATCAGACACCGTTTTCGGCGAAGATTCGCGCCGCCACGCAGCTGCCGACCATGACGGTCGGCCTCATTACCGGCGCGCGACAGGCGGAGAACATCATCGCTTCGGGACAGGCGGACCTGGTCGCACTCGCGCGTGGCGCCATGTGGAACCCGCGATGGGCCTGGCATGCGGCGGAGGAACTGGGCGCCGAGGTGCAATATCCGCCGAGAATGGCGCCATGCCATCCCAAGCTGCGGCCGTGGGTGTTTCCGCATCGCGTGCAATCATGACCGCCGGTTTGCCAAAGTACGACGCAACGCGGCTTGGCGACTCGGCGCGTACAGCGAATCTGTCCTGACCATGCTTGCGGGATACTCAGCCTATTGAGTCTCCACCCGCCATAGGTCGTCGACGAACTCGCCTTGGTTGCCCAGTCCGCCGTACAACCAGAGCCGTCCGGAGGAATCGCTCCATGCAGCAGCGCCGTAGCGTCCTGATGGCATATCGGAGTTCGAGGTGCGCCGGCACCCCTCGGCGGCTTTCCGCTCACGCTCGACCTGCATTTCCTCGATGCGCTAGAGTCGCTGCGGCGCTCCCTGGAGCGCCCGGCGGATACATACCTATACCAATCTATACCAAGAGGCGGGACGGGCCGCATGGCGGACGCGAGCCCGCGGCTGATCGTCACAGGGGTAAGCGCGATGAACAGAAGATCGATGTTGTGGTCCTCGGCGGCGGCCGGTGCGGGA
>JBEBRC010000222.1:0-5510 GCA_040395055.1 Steroidobacter denitrificans | reverse complement strand
TAACTCATTGAGTGATGGTGGCCAGGGGCAGAATCGAACTGCCGACACGCGGATTTTCAGTCCGCTGCTCTACCAACTGAGCTACCTGGCCATCGCTACCCGGCCATGACGTCCGGGTGCTGACAAGCTTCGGCAAGAAGCCGAAGGGGCGCGTATTAAAACGGCGGGGCGCCGCCCCGTCAAGAAGAACGAGTGTCGCCTGCGATTTCCATGCTGGTTTCGCACGTGGGCGGGACCGCCGGAAGCGAGATCCGCGCCAAGCCATTGAAACCTTTTCCATTCCGAGGCGTTATCTTTCACGTCGGTGGCAAAGCGCCAGCGTGAACCCACACTCGATCACGCTCAATACAAAAGGTACGGCTGATGGCAGTGGCCCAGACTACGGTGACCCCAATCGATGCTGGCTCTGCCGAACTCCTTTGCAGCCGATATGACCGTATACGCGCCGCCTCGCTCGCTATCTGCGAACCGCTGCAGATCGAGGACTACGTCGTGCAAAGCATGCCGGATGCAAGTCCGGCGAAATGGCATTTGGCGCATACCAGCTGGTTCTTCGAACAATTCCTGCTCAAGGCCCTGCTGATCGGCTACCGCCCTTGGCACCCACGCTACGAATACTTGTTCAATTCCTACTACCAGACGCTGGGACCGATGCATCACAGGCCCCAGCGCGGCCTGCTCAGCCGCCCTACCGTCAAGGACGTGCTGAAATATCGCAAGCACGTGGACGAACATATGCATCAACTCATCGATGCGCGGCCCGATGATGACAAGCTCGCCTGTCTCACCACCCTGGGCCTCAATCACGAGCAGCAGCACCAGGAATTGCTGCTCACCGACATCAAGCACCTCCTGTCGTGCAATCCCTTGCTGCCTGCCTATCGAGAGCGATCCGCGGCACCTTCTCTGGCAATGACGTTGCCCTTGCGCTTCCAAGCCCTGGAAGGCGGCCTGGGCGAGATAGGTGCCAGCGGCAAGCACTTCTGTTTCGATAATGAAACGCCGCGGCATCGCGTTCTGGTGGAGCCGTATGCCTTGGCCAACCGCGCCATCACCAATGGTGAATTCCTGGAATTCGTGCGCGAAGGGGGTTACCGACAGCCGCAGCACTGGTTGTCTGACGGCTGGAATACGCTCATCCAGGAGGCCTGGCAGCGACCAATCTACTGGTCGGAATCACTGGATTCAGAATTTACGCTTTCCGGCCCGCAGGACCTCGACCTGTCGTCTCCGGTCTCGCATCTAAGCTACTACGAAGCCGATGCCTTTGCACGCTGGGCCGGTGCCCGCTTGCCGACGGAGACTGAATGGGAGCTGGCCGCTGTCGCCATGCCCGTGACTGGCAATCTGCTCGAGCGCGATGTGTTGCATCCGCTGCCGGCTCAAAGCGAATCCATGCAGGCGGGTGCGACGGCTGTCAGATCAGGGGGGGTTCCGCTGCAGCAAATGTTCGGTGATGTCTGGGAATGGACTGCATCGCCCTATCTGGCCTACCCCGGCTATCGGATGCCGCAGGGCGTCCTCGGCGAATACAACGGTAAGTTCATGTGCAATCAACTGGTGCTGCGCGGAGGTTCTTGCGCCACGGCAGCCGATCACGTTCGCGCCAGTTATCGCAATTTCTTCTACCCAGCGGCGCGCTGGCAATTCTCAGGCATCCGCCTCGCCCGCCATCCGTAGGCGATCCGTTGATCGCGATCACGATTCCGGAGTAACGACAGACCATGGCCAAGCTTCCTAGTGCCGCCCCAGCAACTCCGACAACCGGCGTATTGGTCGACGAGGTGATCGCCGGCCTCAAAAAGCAGCCGAAGGAGCTGTCCTCCGTCTGGTTCTACGACGAACTCGGCTCATTCCTGTTCGATAGCATCTGTGAGCTGCCCGAGTACTACATTACACGCACGGAACTCCAGATCATGCACCGGCATGCGGCTGAAATGGCACAGCAAATCGGTCCTGGAGCGGCGCTGATCGAGTTGGGTAGCGGCACCAGCCTCAAGACCCGAATACTGCTGGATCGCCTGCAGGCGCCGCACGCCTACATACCGGTCGACATCTCCCGCGAGCATCTGCTGCATGCAGCGGGACAGTTGGCGCGCGACTATCCAAGTCTGCGCATCATCCCCGTGTGCGCTGACTTCTCGCAGACCTTCGAGCTGCCGAAGCAAGCCACCGTCGCACGCAGGCGCGTGGTGTACTTTCCGGGATCGACGCTCGGCAATTTCACCCAGCAGCAGGCCTTTGAATTACTCATGCGCCTGAACGGCATGGTCGGGGCCGGTGGCGCCGTACTGATCGGCATCGATTTGCAAAAAGACAGGGATGTACTCAGACGAGCGTATGACGACGCTACCGGGATCACCGCAAAATTCAACCTCAACGCCCTGCGGCATGTCAATCGGGAACTGGGCGCAGACTTCGACCTGAACGCCTTCGAACACGAGGCCATCTGGATCGAGAATCAAAGCCGCATTGAAATGCGTCTCGTCAGCAAATGGGATCAGGTGGTTCACTTGGGCAATGAAGCGGTAACCATTTCACGCAACGAGCGTCTTCGCACCGAGTACTGCCATAAATACACACTGGAAAGCTTCAGCAGGCTCGCGGCCTCCGCTGGATTCTCGGTTGAGAAAGTATGGGTGGATCCCGAAGAACTGTTCAGTGTCCAGCTGCTGGTTCCGCGAACTCAACACTGCGTATCGCCATGACGCGGACACAACGGCAGATCCGGCCGAAGGATGGCGAGGAGATATGTTGCCGCACACGACCTCTCTGAATGAGGGCGGCTGGGCACTGTTCCTCGATGTCGATGGCACGCTGCTCGAAATCGCAGAGACACCGCAGGATGTGCAAGTGCCGGACAGCCTCAAGCAGCTGCTGCAAGACTTGGAATTGCGACTGCATGGCGCCTTGGCGCTGATCAGCGGGCGCAGCCTATCGAATCTCGATCAGCTGTTCTCGCCCTTGCGGCTGTGCGCCTCCGGCACTCATGGTTGTGAACGCCGTGACATCAACGGCGCATTGACCGTTCCAGCAATCGATGCAACTCGACTCGCGGCCGCGCGCGCCGAACTGCATCATTTCGTGAACCAGCACCCGGGCCTGATACTGGAAGACAAGCACTACGGCTTGGCCATGCACTTTCGTCGCGCGCCGCAGTTCGGCGTGCCGGTGCAAAACAAGATGCGCGCCATATTGGAATCCCTGGGCCCGGATTTCACACTGCAGGCGGGAAAGTGTGTTTTCGAGCTTCGCCCTGCGGCCTGGAACAAGGGTGTATCGGTGACCACGTTCATGCAGGAGCTTCCTTTTCGCAACCGTACCCCGATCTATATCGGCGACGACGTCACGGATGAGGATGCCTTCGCGGCGGTCAACGCCATGCAAGGCATGTCCATTCGAGTCGGCGAGACAATCGATTCGTACGCCCGACACCGCCTGCGCGGCGTCAGCGAAGTGCTCCGCTGGCTGCAAGTCAACCCGCCGGCACCGTTCGTTCCCGCTGGGCTAGCGCCATGACTCGCCGGATCGTCTGTGTCTCCAACCGCGTATCGCTGCCACGCAAGACTGCGGCGCCAGGAGGCCTTGCCGTGGGGGTGCTCTCAGCATTGCGGCACAGCGGCGGCCTATGGTTCGGCTGGGGCGGCGAACTCACGGATACGCAGTGCGGTGCGCCTGACATCCAGGAGCGCGAAGGCGTCACCTATGCGACGCTCAAATTGCGGCGCCAGGAATTCAACCGCTACTACAATGGCTTTTCCAACGAGGCTCTGTGGCCGTTGTTCCATTACATGCAGAACAAGTTTCGGTTCCGCCCCGAGGAGCTCGAAGCCTATGGCAGCATCAATCGGCAATTCGCACAGAAGCTGCGTCCGCTGCTGCGACCAGACGACCTGCTATGGGTGCATGACTATCATCTGATTCCAATGGCGCGTCATTTGCGAGAACTGGGTGTTACCGTTCCGATTGGTTTCTTTTTGCACATTCCGTTTCCTCACATCGAGACGCTGCGCGTCTTGCCAGGCCATGCGGACCTGATTCGCGACCTTGCCCGCTATGACGTCGTTGGATTCCAGACCGAAGGCGATCTCGCGTCGTTTCATTCAGCCATCGCCAAGGTATTCGGCGCGAGCCGCGTACAAAAGCCATGCATGCAGCTGGATGGCCACACGCTGCGGGCGGGCGTATTTCCGATCGGCGTCGATGTCGATGCCATCGCCGCCGAAGCACAGCGGGCCAGTCGAGGCGAGGCGGTCAGAAGAATGGTAGACAGCCTCGTCGGTCGAAAATTGATGATCGGGGTCGACCGACTCGATTACAGCAAGGGACTGGTGGAGCGTTTCGCGACCTACGAGCAGTTTCTGGAGGCATATCCCGAGCAGCGCGCTCATATCACGTACCTGCAGATCGCACCGGTCTCCAGGAAGGATGTGCCCTCCTATGTCGAAATCCGACGTTCACTCGAACAGGCGGCCGGCCGTACGAACGGGCGTTTCGCCGACGCCGACTGGACGCCGATTCGATATCTGAATCGAAATTTCCCACACGAAACCTTGATGGGCTTCCTGCGCGCAGCAAACGTCGGACTGGTCACACCGCTGCGCGATGGGATGAATCTGGTCGCCAAGGAGTACGTCGCGGCACAGGATCCCGCCGACCCCGGTGTGCTCATCTTGTCCGATCTCGCCGGCGCAGCCTACGAACTCGATGCCGCCATCCAGGTCAATCCCCACGATTCACGCGCCGTCGCGCAGGCCATCGAACGAGCGCTCACCATGCCGCTGGATGAACGGCGAGCACGACATGAGAATCTGCTCGGAGTGCTGAGGAACAACAGCATCCGCGCCTGGGCCGACCATTTCACCGACACTTTGAGATCCTCTGCCGAGCGCTGAACGGCTCGTTTCGATGCTCGTTGGCAGCGGCCAGGCGAGCCTTACCCGCCGGCTCAACTGCGAAGGATCGCCTGATCCGCATGCAGAAACCATCGATCCAGCAATACGCGGCGCGTAAACCACTGCGTCTGCATCAGGGAGTGCGCCAAAGACATCCGTAGTCCCGGCGGGATCATGCTCGACAGAAGGCCGCCTTTGTCACGCGACCCGAAACGCTGACGCAGCCTGGCTTCATAATCGACCAGCCGTTCGCGGCGATAGTCGCCGGCAGCAGCGAGGACGACCTGGGAAGCCAGCAATCCAGATTCGATGGCGGGCCGGATTCCCTCGCCGCTTTGTGTATAGGCCAGCCCCGCCGCATCGCCGATGAGCATCACGCCATCGTCGATGACGGGCCGAGCCGCGTGCGAATAAAGAAGATAGGCATGACCTTTGAAACGCCCCGGTGCATCCATCGGCACCTTGCCTTGCACCTGCAGCCAGCGGCTGAAGTCCTGCACCTGCTCGGCCAGTCGATGATTGCCCTCGCGCCCCAGACCGACGTTCAGGAAATTCCCCTTGCGGAAGCACCATCCGTAGCCCTTCAGATCTTCGCTGAAATACAGTTCCGGCTGC
>JBEBRC010000221.1:0-5534 GCA_040395055.1 Steroidobacter denitrificans | reverse complement strand
TGAGAGTTCCCGAGCCGCCGGCGCGGCCGGGCGAGCCAGTCGACTTCAGCAAACTGAAGCTATCGGATCCCGGCAGCGTGCGCCGGCCTACGGTCGATGCCGCCGCCGGCTCGATGCACGATCTCGCGTATGGGCTGATTCGGGTGCTGAACGACGACGGCGAGGCAGTCGGCCCATGGGCGCCTTCGGTGTCTTCGGCGGTATTGCTGGATGGGCTGCGCGCAATGATGCGCACGCGCGCCTACGACGACCGTATGTATCGTGCCCAGCGCCAAGGCAAGACCTCCTTCTATTTGAAATGCACCGGCGAGGAGGCGATCGCCGTGGCGCAGGCGTTTGCCCTGGAAAGCAAGGATATGCTCTTCGCCAGCTACCGCCAGCAGGGGCTGTTGATCGCGCGCGGCTATCCGATCCTCAAAATGATGGGCCAGGTCTATTCCAACGCGCTGGATCCGCTCAAGGGGCGGCAGATGCCCGTGATGTATTCGAGCCGCGAACACGGATACTTCACGGTGTCCGGCAACCTGGGTACGCAATTCATCCAGGCGGTGGGCTGGGCCATGGCGTCCGCCTTGAGCGCAGATAATAGAATTGCCGCAAGCTGGGTCGGTGATGGCACGACGGCGGAAGGCGACTTTCACTATGCGCTGACCTTTGCCGCGGTCTACCGGGCGCCCGTCATCTTGAACGTGGTCAACAATCAGTGGGCCATTTCTTCGTTCCAGGGTATCGCGGGCGGGGAAGAGGCGACGTTCGCAGCACGCGGGATCGGCTATGGTCTGCCCGCCTTGCGAGTGGACGGCAATGATTTCCTTGCGGTCTACGCCGCCACCCAATGGGCTGCACAGCGCGCCCGCGCCAATCTGGGCGCCACTTTGATCGAGCATTTCACCTATCGCGCCGAAGGCCATTCCACCAGCGACGATCCCACCCGCTATCGGGCGGTGGATGAAGCAAGCAAGTGGCCGCTGGGCGATCCGATAGAGCGTCTCAAAACGCATCTGATCAAGCGCGGGGACTGGTCGCAGGAGAGGCAGGAGGCGCTGCAGGATGAGGTAACGAAGGAAATTCGGGCCATCCAGCGCGAAGCGGAGGCGAGCGGCACGCTTGGGGCGAATATGACGCACAGTCCCAAGACCATGTTCGAGGATGTCTATCAAGATATGGACTGGCGTTTGCAAAGACAACGACAAGAGGCGGGCTTCTGACTCATGCCGACCATGAACATTATTCAGGCCGTGAACTCGGCCATGTCGGTGATGATGTCGCGCGATCCGAAAGTGGTCGTGTTCGGCGAGGACGTCGGGTATTTCGGTGGCGTGTTTCGCGCCACTGAAGGCTTGCAGCGCACTTACGGCAAGAATCGCTGCTTCGACACCCCGATCTCCGAGGGCGGCATCGTCGGCGCAGCGATCGGCATGGGCGCGTATGGATTACGGCCGGTGGTCGAGATCCAGTTTGCCGACTATATCTATCCTGCATTCGATCAGATCGTGTCGGAGGCCGCACGCCTGCGATACCGATCCGCCGGGGATTTCACGGCGCCCATCACGATACGCACGCCCTATGGCGGCGGCATCTTCGGTGGTCAGACCCACAGTCAAAGCCCCGAGGGCTTGTTTACGCATGTGGTGGGCCTGAAGGTCGTGATTCCATCCACGCCCTACGACGCCAAGGGACTGCTGATCAGCTCCATCGAGGATGGCGATCCGGTGATCTTCCTGGAGCCGAAACGGCTCTACACAGGCCCATTCGAGGGCTACTCCGAAGGAGCCGTCAAGCCGTGGTCGGTGCATCCGGCGAGCGAAGTTCCCGAAGGCTACTACAGGGTACCGCTCGGCCAGGCGAACGTAGTGCGCGAGGGCGCCGACGTCACGGTGCTGGCCTACGGAACGATGGTGCATGTGGCGCTCGCGGCGACGCGCGACAGCGGAGTGGATGCCGAAGTGATCGACCTTCGCAGCCTGATTCCGCTGGACGTGGAAACCATCGTCAATTCGGTCAACAAGACGGGACGCTGCGTAATCGTGCATGAGGCGACGCGCACGTCCGGGTTCGGCGCCGAGCTTGCCGCCATCGTGCAGCAGCAATGTTTCTACAATCTGGAAGTACCGATCGAGCGCGTCACCGGATGGGATACGCCCTACCCGCATGCGTTCGAGTGGAAATATTTCCCCGGCCCCGCCCGCGTGGCGGAGGCGATTCGTCAGGCGGTGGGAGGCTGATTCATGGGACAGTACAGTTTCAAACTTCCTGACGTCGGCGAAGGCACCGCAGAGGCGGAAATCGCCGAATGGCGCGTCAAGGTCGGTGATCATGTCGAGGAAGACCAGCCGCTGGTCGACGTGATGACGGACAAAGCGACCGTGGAGTTGACGTCCCCGGTAACCGGGATCGTACAAAGCATCACGGGTCAGGCTGGCGAGATGGTGGCCGTCGGCTCGGTGCTCGTCGTTCTTGAAACCGATGGTGCCGAGGCCTCCGCACCGGTCGCGGCGCCCGCGGCTCCGCCGCCAGCCGCCGCCCCGGCACAGCCCTCGCAGCCAAAGCCTGCGGCGCAAGCACAGAAGACCGCCGACAAAATCGAGCAATCCATGCCGGCCGCCGCGTCGCGCCCGACGAGCAGTGCCCCTGCCCGCTCCCCTCGCGCGGCAGCATCGCCGGCGGTGCGTCGCAGGGCCGAAGAGCTCGGCGTCAAACTCCAGTTCGTCCAGGGTTCGGGACCGGGTGGGCGCATCAGCCACGCTGATCTGGATGGGTATCTCGCGAGCGAATCCGCCGCCAGCCCCGGTGCAGCGGCTGGTGTGGGTTATGCCAAGCGTTCCGGGGTCGAGGAGATTCCGGTCATCGGCCTGCGCCGGCAGATCGCTGAGCGGATGCAGTTGGCCAAGCGCCAGATCCCGCATTTTTCCTATGTCGAGGAGGTGGACGTCACCGAACTCGAGAATCTTCGCGCTCATCTGAACGCAATCAAGACTGCCGAGCAGCCAAAGCTGACGGTATTGCCGTTCCTGATGCGGGCACTGGTGCGCGTGCTGCCGGAATTCCCGCAGATCAATGCCACCTACGACGATGAGGCGGGTGTGGTGCGTCGCTATGCGCCGGTACATATCGGTATGGCGACTCAAACGCCCAGAGGCTTGATGGTGGCCGTCGTGCGGCATGCCGAGGCGCGGGACTTGTGGGACAGCGCAGCCGAGGTCAGTCGTCTTGCCAAGGCTGCCAGAGACGGCAAGGCAACGCGCGAGGAACTCAGCGGTTCGACCATCACCCTCACGAGTCTGGGACCGCTGGGTGGCGTCGTGACCACGCCGGTGATCAATCGCCCGGAAGTGGCCATTGTCGGTCCCAACAAGATCGTGGAGCGGCCAGTGGTGCGCGACGGTCAAATCGTCGTACGAAAGATGATGAACCTGTCATCCTCCTTCGATCATCGGGTCGTCGACGGTGCCGATGCGGCGGAATTCATTCAACGGATTCGTGCCGTGCTCGAGCACCCCGCGACGCTGTTCATCGGTTGATCATCGCTGGTCGGTAGGACCCGCTAGTCTGGTTACTCATGGAAAAGTCGATCAAAACACAGATGTTGATAGTCGGCGGTGGACCCGGCGGCTACGTGGCGGCGATTCGCGCCAGCCAGTTGGGGTTGGATGTCACCCTGGTGGAGGCGGACCGATTGGGCGGAACCTGCCTGATCCGAGGCTGCATTCCATCGAAGGCCTTGATTCATGCCGCGGCGACCTTCCAGGGCATCAGGGAAGCGGCCGCAGGGGGCAAGTTCGGGATTTCCCTGGCCTGCGAGCCCAAGCTTGATCTGCGCGAGACGGTGCGCTGGAAGGAAGGGGTCGTCGATCGCCTGAACGGCGGTGTCGCGGGCCTGTTGAGACGTGCGAAGGTACGAGTGGTCGCCGGTTGGGCGCGCTTCTCGGACGGCAAGACTTGCGTCGTCGATACCGAGCAAGGGCCGGTGAGCATCACCGCCGAGCACGTAGTGCTTGCCAATGGATCCGAGCCGGTCGAGCTGCCCGGTATTCCTTTCGGCGGACCCGTCATTTCCTCGACCGAGGCGCTCTCCCTGGATGAGCTGCCACGCAGGCTGGCGGTCGTGGGCGCGGGCTATATCGGCCTGGAGCTCGGCTCGGCCTTTCGCAAGCTCGGCGCCGAGGTAACTGTCATCGAAGCGCAGGATCGCATCCTGCCGCTGTACGATAAACAGCTCGTCAAGCCGGTGGCGCGCTGGCTCGAGCGTTCGGGAGTGATGGTCCATCTCGGTGCGAAACTGACGAAGTTTGAGTCCGGCATCGCTTCCATCGAGGCTCAGGATGGCAGAGCTCTGGCCATCGAAGCGGATACCCTGTTGGTCACCGTTGGCCGCCGGCCGCGAACCGAAGGCTGGGGGCTTGAGTCCATGGGCGTGGAACGGGACGGTCGTTTCGTGCGCGTCGACGACCAGTGCCGAACTTCCATGAAGAACGTCTGGGCGATCGGCGATCTGGTCGGCGAGCCGATGCTGGAGCACAAGGCCGCGGCCCAGGGCGAAATGGTGGCGGAGATCATCGCTGGCCATAGACGGCGGTTCGATCCGGTAGCGATACCGGCAGTTTGCTTCACCGAGCCGGAGATCGTCAGCGTCGGCCTGTCGGTGGGGGAGGCGGAAGCCTTGGGCGAGGCGGTGACGACGTCGCAGTTTCCGTTCGCTGCCAATGGGCGGGCGCTTTCGATGGAAGCCGGCGAGAGCGGTGGTTTCGTTCGTGTGCTGGCGCGCAAGGACGATCATCGTATTCTCGGGATCCAGGCCGTCGGTGTGCATGTCTCGGAACTCTCCGGCGAGTTTGCAATGGCCTTGGAAATGGGTGCGACGCTGGAGGACGTGGCTGGAATCATCCATGCGCATCCAACGTTGTCCGAGGCATTTTTCGAAGCATCCTTGGGCGGTTTGGGCCGTGCCATCCACATATGAGGTGAGCGCGCGTTGAGCCATGTTCGACGGCTCTGCGCGTGCGGTCGAGGCGATCGAGACCAGGGTAGGCAGCCCAGCAAGCTGCCGCCCGCACTCGTGTTCCTCCCCGTGACTTGGTTCGTGCTCAGCGAAGGGGGATACAGATGACGGATGTCGGTCTCGACATAATCGACCAGAAAATTCTGGCGATCTTGCAGGAGGACGCTTCTCGCTCAGCTGCCGAAATAGCCGAAGCAGTCAACCTGTCGCAGTCACCCTGCTGGCGGCGTATCCAGCGCTTGAAGGACGAGGGATACATATCGAAAACCGTTGCGCTGTTGGACCGCAATAAGCTCGGATTGCGTGCGCAGCTGTTCGTGCAAGTGAAGGTGGTGAAGAACGATCAGGCAAGCCTGGATGAGTTTTCGCAGGCTATCCGAGCGTTTCCCGAGGTGATGGAATGCCATGTGATTCTCGGGGTGTTCGACTTCTTGCTGCGAGTCGTGACCAAGGATATGGAGGCTTACGAAAGGTTTTACTTCGAGAAGCTGTCGCGCGTTCCCAATATCCGCGAGGTGAACTCGGTCGTCGCCGC
>JBEBRC010000220.1:0-5548 GCA_040395055.1 Steroidobacter denitrificans | reverse complement strand
TCCGCATCTATATCGGAGGCTTGCTCGACGTCCTGCTCGACATGACGGGCGACATCCTGGCGTACCGCCTGCTGGATCAGCGCCGACAGCCGCGCACCGCTTTCGATCAATTCATCGTGCACGAATCGCAATTCGGGACTGTGACGGATACCCAGCACCCGCCCCAAGGGGCCGCGCAGCATGCCGGCAGTGCTCTCCAGGATCTCCTGCGCCTGGTCCGGATCGGCGCCCAGCACCGAGTAGTAGACCGTAGCGTAGCTCAGGTCCTTGGACATCCGCACTTCGGTCAAGGTAACCATACCCAGCCGCGGATCGTTCACTTCGCGCCGGATCAATTCGCTCAGCGCCTGTTGCGCCTGCTGCGCGACACGCCGGCTGCGGGGATAGGATTTGGTAGCCATGGATAAACAATCAACTCGACCCTGTCTCATTCCACCGTACGGGCAATCTCGATGCGCGAATAGCACTCGATCTGATCCCCGATGCGTACGTCGTTGTAGTTCTTCACGCCGATACCGCACTCGGTGCCGGCTCGAACCTCGTTCACATCGTCCTTGAAGCGGCGCAGCGACTCCAGGCCGCCCTCGAAGATCACGACGTTGTTGCGCAGGACACGGATTGGATTGTTGCGCCGGACATAACCGTCCACGACGATACATCCCGCCACCGTGCCGAGCTTGCTCGAGTGGAACACCTCGCGCACTTCCGCCAGGCCGACGATCTGCTCCTTGACCTCCGGCGCCAGCATTCCCGACAGGACCTGCTTCACGTCATCGATCGCCTCGTAGATGATGCTGTAGTAGCGGACGTCGATGCCCGATTCCTTGATCATGCTGCGAGCCGAGCTGTCGGCACGCACATTGAAGCCGATGATGCGAGCGCCGGATGCCTGCGCCAAGGTCACATCGGATTCGGTAATGCCGCCCACGCCGCTGCTCACGACCTTGACCGCCACTTCATCCGTATTCATCTTCACCAGCGAGTCGCGCAGCGCCTCGGCACTGCCATGCGTATCCGCCTTGATGACCACGTGTACGTTGGACGCCTGGCCATCCCCCATCTGCGACAACATGTCCTCGAGCTTCGCCGGTCCCTGCTTGGCGAGCTTGGTATCCCGATACTTGCCCTGGCGATACAAGGCCACTTCGCGTGCCTTGCGTTCGCTTTCGACCACCAGCAGGTCGTCACCGGAATTGGGCGCGCCGGACAATCCGAGCACGACCACCGGCAGCGACGGGCCGGCTTCGGTCACCGGCTGGCCGCTCTCATCGAACATGGCTCGCACGCGACCGAACTCCTGTCCGGCAATGATCGGATCGCCCGGCCTGAGCGTGCCGCGCTTGATCAGCACGGTCGCGACCGCGCCGCGTCCCTTCTCCATGGTGGATTCGACGACGACGCCGGCAGCCATGCCCTCGAGGGTCGCCTTGAGCTCCAGCACGTCGGCCTGCAGCAGGATGGTGTCGAGCAACTGATCGATGCCATCGCCGGTACGCGCCGACACCTGCACGAACATGGTGTCGCCGCCCCAGTCCTCGGGCAGCACATTGTGCTGGGCCAGGTCGCTTTTGACCCGGTCCGGATCTGCCTCGGGCTTGTCCATCTTGGTGATCGCCACCACGATCGGCACCCCCGCTGCGCGGGCATGCTGGATGGCCTCGATCGTCTGCGGCATGACGCTGTCGTCGGAGGCGACGACCAGCACCACGATATCCGTCACCTGCGCCCCGCGCGCGCGCATGGCGGTGAACGCCGCGTGGCCAGGCGTATCGAGGAAGGTCACGACGCCCTTTGGCGTTTCCACGTGGTAGGCGCCCACGTGCTGGGTGATGCCGCCGGCTTCGCCAGCGGCCACCTTGGTGCGGCGAATGTAGTCCAGCAACGAGGTCTTGCCATGATCGACGTGACCCATGACGGTGACGACCGGCGGGCGGGCGATCAGTTCGTGCCCGGCATCCAGGGCCAGCAACTCATCCTCGATCGCGTTTTCCTTGACGATGACCGGAGTGTGGCCGAACTCTTCCACCACCAGCACCGCGGTGTCCTGGTCGATGGGTTGATTGATCGTCGCCATGACGCCCATGTTCATCATCATCTTGATGACTTCATTCGCCTTCACGGCCATGCGCTGGGCGAGTTCCGCCACGGTGACCGTCTCGCCGACATGCACGTCGCGCTTGACCGGCGCCGCCGGGCGCTCGAAGCCGTGCTGCGTACCGACGTTGATTTGCGCCGGACGGCGCGACCTGGACGCCTGGTGCTGCTTCTTTTTCTTGAAGCGCGCGCTGGCATCGCTGGACACGTGCAATTCGGCGCGCTGCGGACGCTGCGGCGTATCGCGGGTCGAGGTCCGGGCGGTCTTGTTAGCGGTCTTGGTAGCAGGCTTGCCGGCCGGCTTGCTGGCGGCTTCCAGTTGCTGCCGGCGTTCCGCTTCGGCGCGCTCGATGGCGGCGTTGGCTTCGCGACGGGCTTCCTGCTCGGCCATTTGCCGAGCCTCTGCATCCGCACGCTGCAGCGCTTCGGCTTCCGCATCCGCACGCGCGCGCTGCTGGGCTTCCCGCGCCTCGGCCTCCTGGCGCTCGCGCTGCTCGCGCTGCTCCTCCTCCGTCAGCGCCGGGCCCACCGGCTCGACGACCTCCAGGACTTCCACCGGCTCGACCACCTCGACCATCTCGATGGAGGTGATCGGCTCCTCTTCCTGCCGCAGTTGCTGCGCGGCCTGCTCATCCGGCGAGGACGACTGGCGGCGCTCCTGCTGTTCCTGCTGCACTCGCGCCTGCTGCTCCAGCACGCTGCGATTCAGATAGGTTTTCTTGCTGCGCACCTCGACGTTGACCAGGCGCGCGCGCCCCTGAGGAGAAGCAACCTTGATCTCCTCCTGCGACTTGCGCTTGAGCGTGATCTTGCGCGGCGCCGCCGAGCCTTGCCCGCGGCCATGCGCGCGACGTAGAAACGTCAGCAACTCCATCTTGGCATCGTCGCTGATCAAATCTTCCGCGCCGGAGACGCGGATGCCCGCTTCGTCGAGCTGCGTCAGCAAACGCTCGACGGGTACCTTCAGTACCTCGGCAAACTGGCTAACTGTGACATCCGCCATGAACCCCTCCTGCTACCGACTTAAGCCTGCTGTCCAGCGGCTTCGAACCAATGCTTGCGCGCTGCCATGATGAGCGCACCCGCTCGCTCGGAATCGACACCATCGATCTCCAGCAGATCGTCGATCGCCTGCTCCGCAAGGTCCTCTCGCGTCACGATGCCCCGGCTGGCAAGCTCCAGCGCCAGCTCCTGGTCCATGCCCTCGACACCCAGCAGATCATCGGCGGGCTCGGCAGCATCGATTTCCTCCTCGTTCGCAATCGCCTGCGTCAACAGCACGTCGCGTGCGCGATTGCGCAGTTCCTTGACGATTTCCTCGTCGAACTCCTCGATGTTGTTCAGCTCCGAGGCAGGCACATAGGCGATCTCCTCGATCGTCGAGAATCCTTCCTGCACCAGGATCTGCGCCACGTCCTCGTCCACGTCCAGCTCCGATTTGAACAGCCCGACCAGCTTCTGCGACTCGCCTTCGCTCTTCGCCTCGGCCGCCTGCTGCGTCATGACGTTCAGCTCCCAGCCCGTCAGCTCGCTCGCCAGGCGGATGTTCTGTCCGCCACGGCCGATCGCCTGCGAAAGCTTCTCTTCCGTGACCGCGATATCCATGGAGTGCGCATCCTCGTCGACGACGATGGAGACGACCTCCGCCGGAGCCATGGCATTGATCACGAATTGGGCCACGTTCTCGTCGTACGGAATGATGTCGACGCGTTCGCCGGCAATCTCGTTGGAGACCGCCTGCACGCGCGAACCGCGCATGCCGACGCAGGCGCCGACCGGATCGATCCGGCTGTCGTTGCTCTTCACCGCGATCTTGGCCCGCACGCCGGGGTCGCGCGCAGCGCCCAGGATCTGGATCAAGCCCTGTCCGACTTCCGGCACTTCGAGCTTGAACAATTCGATCAGGAACTCCGGCGCGGTGCGCGTCAGGAACAGCTGTGGGCCGCGCTGCTCCGAGCGCACGTCCTGCAAGAACGCCTTGATGCGATCCTGGGATCGCACCGGCTCGCGCGGAATCATCTGATCGCGCGCGATGAAGCCTTCCGCATTGCTCCCCAGATCGACGAATACGCCGTTGCGATCGACGCGCTTGACGATGCCCGAGACCAGGGTGCCGACCCGGCCCTTGTATTCGTCCACCACCTGGGCACGTTCGGCCTCGCGCACTTTCTGCACGATGACCTGTTTGGCGGTCTGCGCGGCAATGCGCCCGAACGCGACGGATTCCATCGGCACTTCGACATAGCCGTCGACCTGCGCCTCGCTGGCGATATCCTGGGCATCTTCCAGCCGCAGCTCGCTATCCGGAAATTCCAGTTCGGTCGAATCATCGGCAAACACTTTCCAGCGCCGCCAGGTGTCGTAGTCGCCCGTCTTGCGATTGATGGAGACCCGCACGTCGATGCCTTCGCCGTGGCGTTTGCGCGTCGCGGACGCCAAAGCAGCCTCGAGCGCCTCGAAAATGATTTCCTTGTCCACGCCCTTCTCGTTCGAGACTGCGTCGACCACCATCAGTATCTCTTTGTTCATCGTGCGAACTCCATTGACGCCCTGTCACATCGGCGGAACAAGCCGCGCCTTGTGTATGTCATCGATTGGCAAAGTGACTGTGCCCGTACTGGACGCAGTGCCGTCCAGCTCGAGTGTTATTTCCTGCTCCCCGACCCGCAGCAAGCGTCCCACGAAACGCTTGCGCCCGTTCACCGGCTGCATCATCTCGAGCTTCACCTGCTCGCCGGCAAAGCGGGTGAAGTGCGCCTGCGTGCGCAGCACCCGATCCAGGCCCGGGGAGGAAACCTCGAGCGTGTATTGACCGGGAATGGGATCGGACACGTCCAGCGCCTCACTGACGGCCCGGCTCACCCGTTCGCAGTCTTCGATGGAAATTCCTGCGGGAGAGTCGATATAGAGCCGCAGCAGGCCGCCGCCGGCACGTGGCGCGTACTCCAGTTCCCACAGCTCGTAACCGAGGCCGGCTACAACGGGATCGAGTAGTTCGCCCACCTGATCTCTCAGCACCGCATACCTCCGCCGTCTGCGTGAAGCCCCGGGGCTCCATCTTTTAACCGCCTCAAAAACGAAAAATGGGCCCAAGGCCCATTACTCAATCCGTCCCTTCCCGCCGAACTCGCCCAGCGCGCAGTTCAAGGTGTTCCTGACTCGTGGCTTGCCTCGCTGCAAGCTCACCGCTTCGGTTTCAAACTGTCATCGCCCGCGCCTTCTGGTCCTACACTCTACCGTGGCAATTGGCACTGACCTTCCGGCCCATCGATCCGGCCTCTCATGGCCTGACATGGTCAGCCTGTCCTCGGGCCGGTACGCATTCGCGCGCAATCCGCATCATGCGGCGCCCAATCGAAAAAGGCCCTGCAGCTGGGCCTTTTGACACGCTGGAAAGCGTGGTAGCGGGGGTAGGATTTGAACCTACGACCTTCGGGTTATGAGCCCGACGAGC
>JBEBRC010000219.1:0-5605 GCA_040395055.1 Steroidobacter denitrificans | reverse complement strand
TTGTTGGCGGCTTCCGCGAACTGCGGGTCGAGGCTTAGCGCACGCTGGTAGCTGGCGATCGCGCCCTCGCCGTCGCCGCACTGCTGCAGTGTGAAGCCCATGTTGTTATGTGCATCCGCCAGGCCTGGATCGATCGACAGGGCTTGCCGGTAGTAGTCCAGCGCGGTGTCGAACCGGCCTTGCAAATGCAACGCATAGCCCAGGTTGCTGCGGGTCTGTGCCCGACGAGGGTCGAGGACTTGCGCTCGTTCATAGCAGGCGATGGCGTCGGCGAGCGCGCCTCGATGCAGATGGATCGCCGCCAGTCCGAGAAGGGCGTCCACCAGGGAAGGATCCAGGTCCAGTGCCTGCCGGTAGCTTGCCGCGGCCTCGCTCAGACTGCCCTGGCGCCCGAGCATGAGAGCGAGGTTGTAGTGGGTGTCGGCCAGCCCCGGCGCCAGCGCTAGCGCCTGGCGGTAGCTTGAGATCGCCTCCTCGAGCTGGTCCAGGCCCTGCAGCGCATTACCCAGATTGACATGATAATGGGCAGCGTCGCGGCGGATATGAATGGCGCGCGAGATCAAATCGACGGCCTGCGCGTTCCCGCCCGTCTGGTAGCTCACGACGCCCAGCAGATGCAGGCTGTCGGCATGGTGCGGATCGATGCTCAGGGCCCGGCGGCACCATTGCGCCGCTTCGGCCAATCTACCATGGCGCAGCAGTGCTTCGGCGCCGAGGAAATATTCCGTGGCCGTCTGCTGCGGCGTCGGGGGCGGCGGTGCGATCATGGTTCACCGGGCGGTCTGCTCGGGGGCGGCGGCGGCGCCAGCCGCGGATCGATTTGGCACGGCTCTCCCCCTGACTCATTTTCTGGAATATAACAGCATGGGTCCAGGATGCCATGCTGCTCGTCCGGGCGCGACGGCGCGGCGCCGCGGAAGCTTGAAATTCCTAACCTGAAGTTATGCATCGTATTGATTTATCTATTTGAAAACTTGCTTTGAGGGGGCCTAGTATCGGACTAGGAAATTGTTCACTCGCACCCGCAGGGCTGGCCGTGTCCCGTCCGCAGGCTGAATTCATAGACTAGGAGGCGCTTAATGAAAAGGGCTTCGAGCAGGATCGTCGGTAGAGGCGCCAAAGGCCTAGGGCTTGGCGTGGCGCTGACCCTGTGCGCCGCCCAGGCGCTGGCCTTGGAATCCCGTTCGTACGTAGTCACGTACTTCGCGCAACAGTTCTCCAACGAGGAGCAGGATTGTCCAGGTGGTATCAACCCGGACGACGAGCGTGGCCAGACTGCGGTCATTCTTCGGACAATGGGCCGCTCGGACGCCGAGGTCCGCAGCTTGATGGCGGGCTGGGATGCGGGCGCCGAAGGCAAGAACAAAGTCAACGAGATCCTCGCCCGGCGAGCGCTGATAGATGGTGAGCCGGTCAATCCCATGACCCATCCGGAAGCCGTGCCGGACCCGGGCCTGAAGTTCGTCGAGGCCCGCTACGCTTTTGGTTTCGACCTGGATGGGCGCGAGGATCCCGACGATTTCATCGACCCTCATACCCAGCAAAAGGGTGTGGATCACCAACTGTTCCGCGCCTTGGGGTGCAATCAGAATTTTCGTGGCAGCTGGACCAGCCCGTCGGCCTACGGTGAATGGATCTGGGTGCAGCTCAAGGACTCCCAGCCGGCGTGGCTGATCACCCTGACCGGTGAAGACCTGAGCCGGGATGGAGCCGTGACCATTCGGATCGAGCGCGCGCTGGAGCATCTGCGGTCCAATCTCAATGGCACGCCGCGCCTCAACATGACTTACCGCGCTGATCCAGATCCACGCTCGTTCAACGAATTTCGCGGTGAGATCCGGGATGGCGAGCTGGTGATCACGGAGCACCGGCCGTTGAGCATTCTCTGGAATGGCCTCAGTGCGCCCGTGTTGAACCTAAATAACACCCATCTGCGCATGAAAATGGACCAGCAGGGAATGGACGGGCTGATCGCAGGCTATCAGCCATGGAGAGAGTTGTACTTCGCGTTTTCCCACAATGGCATCGTTGGCGATCGGCCTGGACTGTGGCACGCGATGAAGAAGGCCGCCGACGCGGAGCCCGATCCCGCGACCGGCCAGAACCTGGCGATCTCCGCTTCCTATCGCATCACTGCGATACCGGCCTTCGTGGTGCCCGCCGACGGGGCGAGCACCACCACGGCGGCTCGTTGACGGCATGGGAGTTGGCATGGCCATGACAGGACAGGAACCGAGACGATGACACGAGAAAAGAGGCGGCTCTTGCGCTGGATAGGTCTTGGCGTCGCCGGGCTGGCGGCGGTTGGTGTGCTGCTGAACTTCAGCGGCATCGGCTCCGCTCCGGCCAAGGCCTATGTGCCGCCGGAAGCGGCCATGCCGCGCATCACGGCCGATCAGTACCGCACCATCATCGGCAGCGTATTTGGGCGCGCGATCGACCTGGGCGGTCGCTTCGAGCCCGACATGCGTCTGGATGGCCTGCTGACGGTGGGCGCCAGCAGCGTCAGCGTAACCGCTGCCGGCATGGAGCAATACGACGCGATGGCGGATGCGATCGCCGAGCAGGTGGTCATGAAGGTGGCGAATCGCGACATCATGCTGCCATGCGAGCCGGCGTCCGCGGCGGCGGCGGATGATGCCTGCGCGCGGCAATTCCTGGGAGCCGTCGGCGATCTGCTCTATCGGCGCAAACTGACCGAAGAGGAGCTACAAGGGTATGTGGATGCGGCGGCTTCCGCTGCCGGCACCTTGGACGACTTCTATGCCGGAGTGGCGATGAGCCTGTCGGTCATGCTGTCGTCGCCGGATTTCCTGTTCCGCATTCCTGAGCTGGAGCCCGACCCTGATCGCAGTGGGGGATACCGCCTGGATGCATGGTCGAAGGCGTCCCGCCTGAGCTTCTTTCTGTGGAACACGGCGCCCGACCGGCAACTGCTGCAGGCGGCGGAGTCGGGAGAGCTGAATACCCGCAAGGGTCTCGCCCGGCAGGTGGACCGGATGATGGAATCGCCGTTGCTGGAGCAGGGCGTGCGGGCATTCTTCAGCGACATGCTGCACTTCGACAAGTTCGAGACCTTGAGCAAGGACACCACGATCTTCCCGGAGTTGAGCAACCGGGAAATGGCGGATGCGCGTGAACAGACCCTCAGGACTCTGGTGGATCAGCTGCTTACGCGCAAAGGCGATTATCGGGATGTGTTTACCACCAAAGAGACCTTCCTCACTCCGTCCCTGGCGTCGATCTACGCCGTACCGCTACCTTATGACGGCCCCAATGGTGGCGTGGAGCCGTGGGAGCGCTTCGAGTTTCCGGCGGACGATCCCCGCGCTGGCATTCTGACCCATATCAGCTTCACGGCGCTGCATTCCCCGGCCGGTCGCAGTTCGCCCACGGATCGTGGCAAGGCGCTGCGTGAAATCATGATGTGCCAGACGGTCCCGCCGCCACCGCCCGATGTCGAGTTCTCGATCGTGCAGGACACCGACGATCCCCTGAACAAGACCGTGCGGGAACGGCTCCTGGCCCACTCGACGGCGCCCTCCTGTGCCGGTTGCCACAAGATCATGGATCCGATGGGACTGGCGCTGGAGAATTTCGATGGCGCAGGCGAGTACCGTCTGGTCGAGAATGGCGTACCCATCGATACCAGCGGCGAGCTGGATGGCATTCACTTCACCGACCCGGTGGGACTGGGTGAAGCCGTGCGCAACAATCCGGCGGTTCCCGCCTGCCTGGTGCAGCGGGTTGCCGCCTACGCATTCGGCCAAGCACCTCAGGCAGGCCAGCAGCCGCTGATCCGGAAGCTGCAGAGCGACTTCGCCCGTAGTGGCTATCGCTTGCCCGACCTGATGAAAGAGATCGCCCTCAGCCCCGAGTTCTACTGGGCTGCGGAACCGTCGACGACCGAACCGGCGGCGGCGAAACCTGCGACTTTGACGGCGTCGGCCCAGTGAGCGGGACAATGCCAGCAGTCACTGCCGCAGCATCAACCAAGGAGTTGATCTAGATGAGGTCCAAGATAAATCGACGAGATGTGCTCAAGGGCACATTCTATGGCGCGGCAGTCAGCGTTGGCTTGCCGATGCTCGATTGCTTTCTGAACACCAACGGAACCGCTTTGGCGGCGACCGGGCAACCGCTGCCCAGCGTCTTCGGCAGCTGGTTTCAGTACCTAGGCTTCAATCCCGGACGCTGGGTACCGGACCGCCTCGGCCCCGACTACACCAACAATATCGAACTGGCGATGTTCAACCGGTACAAGCACCGTATGAACGTGATCAGCGGCGCCAACTATTTCCTCGACGGCCGGCCGGTGGAGACGCACCGTACCGGAGTGCAGATCGCGATGCTCGGCGGTATCCCCACTGGACGCGAAAGCGGTCCCAGCCTCGACAGTGATATCGCCGACGTCATTGGTACCAGATCGCGCTTTCGTACCATAGACGTCACCGGCACCGGTGGACAGCAAAGCGTGAGCAAGCGCGCCGGCGCGGCGTACAACCCGGCAGAGCCCTCGCCGATGGCCTTGTATCAGCGCATATTCGGTCCCGATTTCCAGGATCCGAACGCGGCCGAGTTCTCGCCCTCGCTCAAGGTCATGGCGAAGCAGAGCGTGCTGTCGCAGGTGACCGAGCAGCGCCAGAAGCTGGCGCGACACGTGGGTGCCACTGACCGGGCGCGCCTCGATGCCTATTTCACCTCCGTGCGCGAGATCGAAAAGCAGCTGGCGATCCAGAACCAGAAGCCCGCGCCATTGCCGGCCTGCGTGGTGCCGCCGCGCCTCGGCGAAGAGGCTACGCCGGGTGCTGAAGTGGGAGTCGTCGAGCGCAACATCGATTTGTTCGGCAGCCTGATCGCACATGCGCTGGCATGCGGCCAGACGCGAGTGTTCAACGTCGCGATGAACACCCAGGGCTGCCACAAGGCTGGATCGACCAACGGCTGGCATGCCTATACGCATGAGGAGCCGATCGACGAAGAGCTCGGATATCAGCGCGAAGTGACCTGGTTCATTCTCTGGGCCAACAACCTGTTCGCGGACTTCATTCACAAACTCGAGTCGATGCCGGAAGGGGATGGATCGGTGCTGGATCGCACCTTCATCCTGTGGCAGACGGACCATGGCTACGCCCGCACCCATACCATGGACAATGTGTCCATCATGACGGTGGGCAATGGCGGCGGCATCTTCCGCACCGGACAACACATCTCACTGGCCGGCGACCCCGCGGCGCGCGCCGGACTGACGGTCCAGCAGGGCTTTCGCGTGCCAGTCAGCAGCTGGGGCACGTTGTCCAACACGGCCAACCGGCCCATTACCGACATGCTCGCCTAGTGATGCTCGAGGAGAGGATAGGCCAATGACCAAGTATCCAGCACGAACATGGGTGACCGCGGCCGGCGTGGTGGCGATCGGCCTGGGGGTCGGTCTGTACGGCTGCACCTCCGATTATCTGTCGCGCAGTCCCGGCCAGGATCACACCCAGCCGCTGGGTACGCTGTCGACGCCGGAGGGCATCACGCTGCAGGCCTTGGGGCGCGGCCAGGGATGGGATCTGGGCAAGGAGACGGCGTCGCACGTCTATCGTGACCAGGTGGCCTA
>JBEBRC010000218.1:0-5691 GCA_040395055.1 Steroidobacter denitrificans | reverse complement strand
CCGGTCCGCTGCAAGCGCTTGTCAGGCATTTACCGAGTCATTGGATGAGATTCTTGTAGATCGTTCCGTCCTTCATGATCACGACGAAGTTCTTGGCTGGATCCGCGACCAACTCGAGGTCGGTCAAAGGGTCGCCATCCACCAGAAGAAGATCCGCCAAGGCGCCTACCTCGACGACGCCAAGCTTGCCGGCATAAGGGCTTCGGAGCCCGGACAGCGCGAGCAGTTCGGCATTGCCCGCCGTCGCCATCCTCAGCGCCTCGGCCGGCGTATACCAACGGACCATTTTCGCAAGTTTCGCACCTTGCCCAGCCGCAGCCTCAGCGCTGAACAGGATGTCCGTTCCCCACGCAGTCTTGATCTTGAATTTCTTGGCCAGGGCATAGGCTGCGTCGGTGCCGGAAAACATCTGGAGCTGCTTGGCGCGGTTCGGCGAACCTTCTGGAAACGGTGAGGTCCCGTCGTCCGTGAACGGCTGCAAACTCCACCACGCGCCCCGCTCGGCCATCAGCCTAGCCGTCGGCTCGTCGAGCAGTTGGCCATGGTCGATGCATTTGACCCCGGCCTCGATCGCTTGCCGCACGGCGTGGGGAGTGTAGGCATGCACCGTGACGTAGGTGCCCCAGTTCTCGGCAGCCTCGACTGCGGCACGCAGTTCCGGGACGGTGTACTGCGTCACGTCGAGCGGGTCGTAGCTGGACGAAACGCCGCCGCCCGCCATCAGCTTGATCTGCGACGCCCCCAGCGCGAGTTGCTCACGCACCCGCATCCGCACGGCGTCGGGGTTGTCAGCGATCGCCACGGCACCGACTCGCTCGCTGAAAGTGAAATCACCCGGACGCGCCGGAAGGTCGTTCGGCAACCGGAAATCGCCGTGGCCACCGCTCTGCGAGACGAAGGCACCTGACGGCCAGATCCGTGGGCCGGGCACCAACCCGAGGTCAATGCCCCGCTTCAGCCCGAAGACCGGACCACCCAGGTCCCGGACGCTGGTGAAACCGCGCATCAACATGTCGTTTGCGGCTTTCACGGCAGCGACGTTGATGAAACCGAGGTCGCTGGTGAGCGCTGCTACCTGCGACACAGTCTCGAACATGATGTGAGTGTGCGCGTCGATAAGGCCGGGCATGAGCGTGCGCCCGCCGCCCCGAATCCGTATCACCGATGTCGCAGGCGGGTCGGCAATGGGAGCGCTGGAGATCGCCTGGATGGCGTTGCCCACCACCAAGACGTTTGCTGGAGCCGCAAGCTGGTCCGAGATGCCGTCGAAGATGCGGACGTTCTCGAAGATCACCCCAGTAGGCTGAGGAGCCTGGGCACGGGCGGCCTGCGAAATGGCGCAGCCAAGGATGAGCAGTGCCACTGTGATAACCCAGAAATTGTATCTCATGTTTCTTCTCCTACTCGGTTGCCTGAGATGCCTAACGCCTAAGCTCAGCCGGATAGCCCACGTCGCAGGATGGCAGTCGGCCACAGCGCACGTTGGGTCGCATTCCTTTCCTCAATCTACAACCGAGCGAATGACTCTCGCTGGGTTTCCTCCGACAAGTGCATTCGGAGGGACATCTTTAGTGACGACGGAGCCAGCTGCGACAACTGAGTTCTCGCCGACTGTTACGCCACCGATGATAGTTGCGCCGGCTGCAATCCATACGTTTTTCTCAATCACGATAGGCTTTGCCACTACGAAGGCGCGCCGCTGAGACGGCTCGATGGGGTGACCAGACGTGATGATGCTCACGTTCGGCCCGATCATCACATCGTCGGCAATATCTAGCCCGCCAAGGTCATAGAAGGTGCAGTTCTGATTGACGAAAACGTTGCGTCCGACACTGATATCGACCCCGCCGGTTGTGTAGAACGGAGGGATCAATAAAAAGCTGTCGTCAACCTTCTTGCCGATGAGCTCGCTGAACAAGGCTCGGACTTCATCCGCATCGCTGAACGTCAAACGGTTGAGATTAGCGGTAATCGCCATCGCTCGTTTGACGCTTGCCAACATGGTCGCTGATTCCGACGTTCTCCTGGGAATTATCTTGGTTCGATCGTCATTCTCCATTCGTTATTTTCCTCTGCCTGCAGTCGAGCGAACGTTCTACACGCGATGGCCGCGCCAAGATTCGCCACCGCTCAACGACAACGATGAGCCAAGTGGGCACGACACCTCAAAGCCGGCCTGGATTTCACCGTGTCGGCTCCATAGCTCGATTTTCCGAGAGCACTATGAGGATCTCGGTGAGGTGGTTCCACACTCATAGCATCTAACGCCTGAACTACGCCGTGCCGCGAGGCGGCGTCGGCTCGAATGAATGGTTAGATATCATTGCTGCTCGCATTAAGCAGGCTCATGACTTCGGATTTCACAAGAAGAATGAACTCTGTCGTCTGATCTACGCGCGAGGTCAAATGGCCCTCGCCGTGCCCAAGATAGGCTTGCCGAGCTTCAAGCAGTATGGACTTATGTTCGACGGGTAAGCGCTCCATCACCCAGTCGGCGGCGACGTCCTTCGGTGCAATCCTTCCAGTGACAGCGCTGTACCATATGCGAGCCAATGTGAGTACTGCATTTCGCTCATCACCTGCCCAGTCCGGGGGTGATTTCCACTGCTTCAGGGTGTCGGCGAGCACCCTGGAAAAATCGCATTTTGGCACAGGATCAAAAAATACCTCAGCTGCCGGACCTTTCAAGGCAACACCGTGTTGCCTTGCTTTCGTCAACAAGATCGCCAGATCAATATCCATGACGGCGGGCTCGAAGATGCCTGCAAGAATATCTTTCCGCAGCCATTCCCCGAATTGCAGTTCTCGTCTGGCCGGATAACGCCAAGGCACTACGTCATTGTGCACAACAACGGTCACCTCGAGCGCCCGGAGAGTCTCGCTTCCGCCGGGTGGCGCCGAGACCTTCAGCAAATCAAGCAGCAGAGCCTGCCGGGTGGTTTCATCAGCGCGTGCATCTACGGTAACCAGTAAATCAATGTCGCTATAGGGCTTCAGGCCACCATCAATCGCGGAACCGTACAAATGTACGGCGCGTAGTGTTGATGCCAAATGGCGCTCGATGACATCGCGCACCTGTAAGACCTGCCCCGAAATTTCTATTGGTACTGAGCCGCTCATGATGTCTGGCGATCGAGCGATAGAGACCACAGCCAACGACCAAGCTCAGCGGCAAAGGCAAGCTGGCGTGTTTTGCCAATGCAAAAGGCAGACAGCTAGACTTTAGCCGTCTGCATCGACTTACGCGGCTCGCGCCTACACGCTTGCCACCGCTGAAAGCTTTCCTGCAGCGCGAGCAATGACAGCCTCTAGCATTTCGAAGCGGTGCTTCTCATAGAGTCCCACCGCAAACACCCACCAGTGACTGCCACGACGCCTCCTGTGCCGCCTAGCGCTTGAGTTAAGCCGCGCCGAGCCGCGACCTGTCGAGTGGAGTATCGCTCCTGATGCGGCAGCACTCAACAGCACCGAGGACGGTACCGGCCTAGACCAGAGGGCGGATCTTGCTTACCCTAGCTACCGGCGCCCGTCTCGGCGAGCACGACTGCAGAAGCAAGCATGTCCATCCTCACCACGTCGGCAATGTCTACGCACTGTCGCCGGACTGCTGTGTCGCGCGAGGCATGGACCGCGGTACTGGTGATGCTGCTGACCGCATCCGCCATAGGCCACGCGGCCGAGATTAGGCGAAGCGACAACCTCTATCGCCTGCCCTACGCGGACGGCACGTCAGTGAAGGTGTTTGATGATATCAGGAGCCATCGACCCGTCGGCCGCGTTGACCTCTTCGGCGTGGGGGGCGCACGACCCTACCGCGTTGTTGCCGCCGCCGCCGGGCGCGTCGTTGCCATCCAGGACAGCTACGCGGAGCAGCAGAGCGGGCGGGCCGCCGCGGACTGCCGCAATAACTATGTATGGATCGCGCACGCCAACGGCGAGTGGAGCAATTATTCGCACATGGCACCCGGCTCGGTGACACAGCGCGCGGGCTTGGCCGTGGGGGACGAGGTCCGGGCCGGCCAATACATCGGCGACGAGTCCGCGGTAGGCTGCGCCATGCTCGATCACGTGCACTTCGAGGTGGTCGTCCCGCCCCCGGCGCCCGCCCTCGACGCAGGCGGTTTCCTGCGCGATAACGAAGGCGGGAAGCGGGCCCGAGACCCCAGGTTCTGCAACGTTGCCGATGGCAGCGTGGAAAAAGATGCCACCTATCGCGCCATGCCCTGTGCTGCCACCGAGGAACCGATATCCGGTCTCCAGCCGCAGGCTTGAAGCGATGCCTAACGCCGTGCATAAGCCGCGAGTAAATGTGCTTCTCTTTTGCGAATCGGGTGCGCAATGCGCGCGGACTTGGTGCGCTTGTTAGGCATCTCGACCATAAGCTCACGTACCTACTTCTCACTCGCTTGCGCCGGTAAGGACTTGTGGGGTGCCTGCGTCGGATTGAATGAGTTGTTATACGGCTTCACCAGGGCGCTCCAACGCCGCGCGGATAGCCGCCTCAATAGGATAAATGAGTGATGATTTCGCCCCCTGAACATCTAACGCCTTCTTCGGAAAAAGTGGAGGTTGAGCCATAAATCTTGGAGCATGCCCCCGATTGATTTGCGCTGCATGCACAAGGAACGGGTGACAAAGATAAACAGTCCCGGCTTCGCCAGTGGCCGCGATCTCTTTGCATGTTGATGTGGATGCAAGGTCCAGTAAGCGCACCGCAATACCATCTTTGCCTGAGGGCTCCAATAGTCTCGCGATCACCGCATGCGACCCGACTCGAATCCGTGTTGGGGCATCCAACTCGCCAACGTTAGAGAATAGAAAGAGTGCAAGCAACGCACGGCCTCTCGAATTGACGTTTACACGCCACGATAGGAAATCGTTGGCTGCGGAGTCCGGGCCGGGAAAGCTCGCATCTACATGCCAACCTGTATCACCCGTATCCGTGTCGGTCGGGAAACGGACCGGAAATGTTCCAAGCCCATGCATCGGCACCCAACAATCCGGGCCAACCAATTGATCGTATGCGCTCAGCAACTCCGGCGTATTAGCGGCACTTACGAAAGGACTATCGTGATAGCCACCGAGCCACACCACGGGGCTCTTCCAGGTTTTGGAATCAAATTGGCTGCAATCCATGTCTCGCCAAAGTATCTCTCGGCCTCGATCTGCCAATTCTTTGGGGAAAGCGCGATCAATGCGGATATACCCATCGGCAATGAATTGCTCAACCTGCTGGCTGGAAAGCATCGATTGCTGCTCAAGTGCTCTGTGTAGCCCTATAACGGCTGAATTAAGCCGTGTCGCGAAGCGGCATCGCCTTGAATGAATTGTTAGCCTTCATTGATGATCATTCAGTGTTGGGTAACGATTATTGGATCGCCCTTGGTAATTATCATCGTGTGCTCGTATTGTGCTGACAAGTTGCCCTGCGCTCCAACTAAAGTCCACCCATCGGGGGCCTCGGTCACGACACGGCTCTTTGTTGAGAGAAATGGTTCAATGGTGATCACCATGCCGTCTCTCAAGATGCGTTTGTCAGACGGATCAAAGTATCCGGGAATGTACTCGGGCGCTTCGTGAAGCGCCCGACCAACTCCGTGGCTAGCGAGGTTCTCGATAATCTTGAAACCGTATGTCTTTGCAGTTCTCTGGATCGCTGCGCCGATGACATTAATGGGCCGTCCGGCGCGC
>JBEBRC010000217.1:0-5745 GCA_040395055.1 Steroidobacter denitrificans | reverse complement strand
GGCGGCGCTGTCGGCCAGGAAGCGTGCGTCGGCAATGGAGATGGACGGGTCCTCGCTGCCGGCAATCACCAGCGTGGGCGTGCGGTTGAGTGCGGCGGTAGGCCGCTGATCCATGTCGCGGATCGCCGCGCAGCAGCCGGCATAGCCCTGCGGGTCATTGGCCAGCAGCATGGTACGGATCGGCGCCACCGCGGCCGGTTGGCGCGCGGGAAAGTCCGGCGTGAACCAGCGGGCGATGGAGGCGTCGGCCAAAGGCGCCATGCCCTCCTTCATCACGCCTTCGATCCGCGACTGCCAGTTCGACGGCGGGCCCATGTAGGCGGCGGTATTGGCGAGCACCAGCCGGCGAAGCCGCTCGGGGGCACGCAGCGCCAGCCACTGGCCAACCATGCCACCCTTGGACAGGCCACAGAAATCGACCTGCCCGATTTGCAGCGCATCGAGCAGTTCGACGACGTCGCGGCCGAGGCGATCCATGGAATACGCCCCGGCAGGCGAGTCGGAGGCGCCATGGCCGCGGCTGTCGTAACGCAGCACCCGATAATGCTGCGTGAATGCCGCCATTTGCGGCGCCCACATCGCGCTCTGGGTGCCGAGCGAGTTGGAGAGCAACAACACCGGCGCATCGCCCGGGCCATCGAAGCGGCACGCGATCCGGCAGCCATCACCCACCGTCACGATCTGCTGGTTCATCAGCTGCCCTCCCCCGTGCGCGCACGCCGCTCGCCAGCGCCTGTTCGGATCCGTCGGTGAAGTCTGCCCTCGCCCATCGCGAGTCCCGGGGCGGCGCCACGACACGGCGTCGCCCGGCCGGGCTGGTCGCCTGGCTGCCCAGGCGGGCATGCCTGAATCATGCGCTTGCCTCCACTCTGACCGGGGCGGCGGTCTTGGCGATGATTTCCTCGGCGCTGACGCCTGGGGCGAGTTCCACCAGCCTCAGCTGGCTCGACTCCTTGTCGACCGCCAGCACGCATAAATCGGTGATGATCAGGTCGACCACCCCGGCACCGGTGAGCGGCAAGGTGCAGGCTCCGAGGATCTTGGGCGCGCCATGCTTGTTGACGTGTTCCATCACCACGATGACACGCTTGACGCCCGCGACCAGATCCATCGCGCCGCCCATCCCCTTCACCATCTTGCCCGGAATGGTCCAATTGGCCAGGTCGCCATTGGCCGCCACTTCCATCCCGCCCAGCACCGCCATGTCGATATGCCCGCCGCGGATCATGGCGAAGCTGTCGGCCGAGGAAAAGAAGCTCGATGTCGGCAAGGCGGTGATCGTCTCCTTGCCGGCATTGATCAGATCCGGATCGGCCTCGCCCTCATAGGGATAGGGCCCCATGCCGAGCATGCCGTTCTCGGATTGCAAGGTGACGTGCATGCCGCGTGGGATGTGGTTTGCCACCAGCGTCGGGATGCCTATGCCGAGATTGACGTAAAAGCCGTCCTGCAGTTCCTGTGCGGCGCGCGCCGCCATCTGATTGCGGTCCCAGGCCATCATGCACTCTCCTTCGGACGCGTGGTCATGCGCTCGATCCGCTTTTCGTTGATCGTCGCCAGGACGATACGATCGACATAAATGCCAGGGGTGTGGATGCAGTCGGGATCGAACGTGCCCTCGGGTACGATCTGCTCGACTTCCACCACGGTGACCTTGCCGGCGCTCGCCATGTTGGGATTGAAATTGCGCGCGGTCTTGCGAAACATGAGGTTGCCCGCCGGATCGGCGCGCCAGGCCTTGATGATCGACAGATCGGCCCGCAGCCAGGTCTCGCGCACGTAGCGCCGCCCTTCGAACTGCTCGACCGGCTTGCCTTCGGCCACCACCGTGCCCACACCCGTGGGTGTGTAGAAGGCGGGAATGCCGGCGCCGCCGGCACGGATACGCTCGGCAAGCGTGCCCTGCGGATTGAGCTCCAGCTCCAGCTCGCCGGACAGGTACTGCTGCTCGAACAGCTTGTTCTCGCCCACGTAGGAGGAGATCATCTTCTTCACCTGCCGGCTCTCGAGCAGCATCCACAGGCCAAAGCCGTCCGCGCCCGCATTGTTGGAAATGATGGTGAGATTCTTGACGCCGGAGGCCCGGATCTCGGGAATCAGGCTCTCGGGATTACCCGACAGCCCGAAGCCTCCCGACATGATCGTCATGCCATCGAACAACACTCCCTCCAATGCCGCCGCCGGAGAGGGATAGATTTTCTTCGCCATGTCGTCTCCTCAGCCCACTGCACGCGCACGGCTGGAGGCATGAGCCTCCTGGACGTCGTGTGCCGGCTGCAGGACGAAATCGAATTCGATCAGGGCGTGCTCCCCCTCGACCCCGAGCCGGGAGGCCAGCTCGCCCCCGCTTTGGTAGGCCACTGGCGGGATCAACTCCTCGCGGGTGGCATAGGCGAAATCGTCGCGCAGGTAGGGATCGCCGTCGATATTGATCTGCGTCGTCAGATGCCGGTGTGAATCCTCCGAGATGAAGAAGTGGATGTGCGCGGGCCGATTGCCGTGGCGGCCGATCCCCTTCAGGATCGTTTCCGTCGAGCCGCCCGGCGGACACGAATAGCCGGAAGGCACGATGCTGCGGAATGCATAGCGGCCGTCGGCATCGGTGATGATGGTGCGCCGCAGGTTATAGTCGCTTTGGGTCTTGTCGAAATAGGAATAGTTGCCCAGCGTATTGGCATGCCAGACCTCGACCTTCGCCCCTGGCAGCGGCTTGCCTTGCACGTCTCGAACCTGTCCATGCATGACCAGGAGCGCGCCGGCATCGGCGCCATCGTCGAGGCGGGCCTCCCCTTCGACCACCGGCGCGCCGGCGACATACAAAGGCCCCTCGATCGTGCGCGGCGTGGCGTTCGTCAGCCCCTCGGCGGCATCGATGGCATCGGCGCGCAGGTCCAGATAATGCTCCACGCCCAGGCCTGCAGCCCACAGGCCGTATTCGCCCGCACCCTGGGCGGCGAAATTCAGCGCCGTCCAGAATTCGTCGTCGGTGACGTCGAATTCCTCGATGGTGGCGAAAAGATCGCCCACGATGCGCCGCACGATGGCCTTCAAACGCGGATCGCCGCCGTCGACATCGAGTCCGGCCACTCGGTCGAGCAGGGTCTGGACAGCAATGGTATCAGCTAGTTTAACGGTCATTGTTATTCCCTCACGTTTGATAAAAAAACTGTAACTTGATGAACTGTCAACGATCATCCTCGTGAATGGACGATGGGTGGCGGCACAGCGGCGTCACGACGATGTCCATGAACGGAAAGAGCGGCAGGCCGCTCACCAGATCGTGCAGCTCCTGCCCATCGGCGACGTCGAAGATACTGACGTTCGAATACTGGCCGGCAATGCGCCACAGATGGCGCCACTTGCCCTGTCGCTGCAGCTCTTGGGATCGCGCCTTCTCGACGCGCTTGAGTTCATCGGCCCTGGCGGGGTCGAGATCGTGGGGCAGATGAACGTCCATGCGAACCTGGAATAGCATCGATTCAACTCCTCGCAGCGCTAAAGAATCGGGGACGATCGGCATCGCGGCGGAAAAAGTCGACGCGATCGGTGTCCAAGGTAACGCCCAGACCGGGGCCATCGGGTACGGTCAGTGCAAAATCGGAATAAACCAGAGGCTCCTGCAAGATCTCTTCAGTCAGTAGCAGCGGACCGAACAATTCGGTCTGGAAGGCCAGTTCACGGAAAGTGGCGCAGACATGGGCCGAGGCGGCGGTGCCGATTCCGGCCTCGAGCATCGTCCCGCCATACAGTGCAACGCCGGCTGCCTCGGCGATGGCGGCCACGGCGCAGGCCGCGGTCAGCCCGCCCGACTGGGCGATCTTCACCGCAAAGACGTCGGCGGCGGCATGGGCGGCAAGATCGAAGGCACTGGCCGGGCCGGTGAGCGACTCATCCGCCATGATCGGCACCGTGAAGCGCTGCGCGAGTCGCGCCATCGCGCCACGCAGATGTGCCTCGACCGGCTGCTCCACCAGATCGCAACCGGCATCCTCCAGCATGGCGATGCCACGGGCGGCACTGACCTCGTCCCAGGCCCGGTTGACATCGACACGGACGCTAGCGCGCTCGCCCAGTGCTTTCTTGATCGCGGCGACATGGGCCACGTCATCGACCACGGCACGTTTGCCGATCTTGAGTTTGAAGATGTTGTGCCGGCGATCGGCCAGCATGCGTTCCGCTTCCTCGATGTCTTGTGCCGTATCGCCGCTGGCGAGCGTCCAGGCGACCGGCAAGCGGTCACGGCGGCGCCCGCCCAGCAATTCGCTGACCGGCAGTCCCAGGCGCTGTCCCATCGCATCCAGCAGCGCCGTTTCCACGGCGCATTTGGCGAATCGATTGCCCGTGATTGTCCGGTGCAGCGTATCCATCAACCGCGCCGGCCGCGTCGGATCCGCCCCCAGCAGCAGGGGCGCGAAATAGGTGTCGAGCGCCAGCTTGATACCTTCCGGGCTTTCCTCGCCATAGCTCAGGCCGCCGATCGTCGTCCCCTCGCCCATGCCTGCGATCCCATCGGAGCAGCGGATGGTGAGCAGCACCACCGTCTGGTGCTGCATGGTCGTCATCGACAGCACATGCGGGCGGATCGTGGGCAAATCGATGAGACAGGTCTCGAATGCGTCGATGGTGGTGGTCATCGGTATGAACCTTGTTGCAGATCGGTGGCATGGCCCTGGCCGCCGGCATGGCTCTGGTTGATGGCCTGGCCATCGGCAAGGACCATGTTTCCCGGCTTGCCCGCGGCGACGAAGGCTTTGACATGAGTACGAAACAGCGCCAGCGTCGCGGATCGATTGTCGCGGCGATAGGACAGGCTGAGGCGAGTCATGAGTGCCGGCGTCTTCAGCGCGCGATAGGCAATGCCCAATCGCTGGGATCCTTCGACGGTCGCCGGGACCAGCGACACCCCGGCCCCGGCGGCGATCAGGCCCAGGGCCGTCTGCAGATCCATCGTTTCGTGGGCGATGAGCGGCGAGAAGCCGCTCTCGCGGCAATGGCGCAGGATGGCATCGGCGAAACTCGGCCGCGGGAATCGCGGATAGAGGATGAAGGGGTAGCCGGCCAGTTCGGCAAGCGAGAGTTCCAGGCTGGCAGCGATCGGCGCCACGTCTGGCAGCGCGACGATGAGCGGCTCCTCGAGCACGATCTCATCGATGACTTCAGGATCGTCGATCGCGGGCCGGGCGAAAGCGACGTCGATGGTGCGTTCGATCAGCCCGACGCGCAGCTCTGCGGTATTCATCGCATGCAGCATCAGGTCGACGTCGGGATTGTCGCGGCGAAACGCGTTCAGAATCCTGGGCAATACGGAATAGGTCGCCGAGCCGACGAAGCCGACGTTGAGTACCCCGGTCGTGCCTTCCGCCGCGCGGCGGGCGATGCGCGCCGCCTCCACGATGCGCTCCAGGATCTGGCGCGCGCGCGGCAGCAAGGCCTCCCCGGCAGTGGTGAGCCGAATCTGGCTGCGGCTACGGTCGAACAAGGCGGCCCCGATCGCACTCTCCAGTTCCACCATCTGGCGGCTGAGCGCCGGTTGCGCGACATGGAGGCGTTCGGACGCCCGGCCGAAATGGAGTTCCTCGGCGATGGCGACGAAGTAGCGCAGGCGTCGCACATCGACCCCCGCGATCTCGGCGAAGGAATCGGCCGCACTCAAGCGTCGATCCTCAAGCCGGAAGGACCAGCATGCGAAACGGTGTTGCAAATCGCCATGTTTGCTCCTCTGAAGGCGTCGTGCCTACGTCTTGC
>JBEBRC010000216.1:0-5796 GCA_040395055.1 Steroidobacter denitrificans | reverse complement strand
TTTGGCGTCGGGGTGAACTCTTGCAGTGACATGGTCTATATCTCCTGTGAAGTTTCCGATCAACAACAGACATCGAGACACCTCAGGCAAGCTCGGCCGCCCAGTCGCGCTCCTCGATGTTCTCCTTCAGGACCTTCAGGAAAGCTGCTGAGTAAGCCCCGTCGAAGGCTCGATGGTCGAAGGATTGGGCGAGCACTCCGGTCGGTCGGATCGCAATGGCCTCGCCTTCCGGACCCTCGACGACGACAGGTTTCTTTCGCACCCCATCCAGCGAGAGAATCGCCACCTGCGGCTGGCTGATGATCGGCACGCTGAAATAGGTACCGAAACTGCCGGAATTCGAGATCGTGTAGGTGGCACCCGTCAGTTCGGCCAGTTGCAGCTTGCTTTCCCGCACGCCCACGATCAGCCGATGCAGCTGCGCCGCAAGCCCACGCAGGTTCAGGTGAGAGGCGTCGCGCAGCACCACCACGGTCAGTCCTTCGAAGTTCAGATCGACTGCGACCCCAAGATGCACGCTCCTGTGCACGATCAGTTCGTCGACGCCGAAACTGGCATTCACATACGGAAAGCGGCTTAGCGAGTCGCACACGGCGCGTGCAACGAAGGGCAGATAGGTCAGGGAGTACCCCTCGCGTTGCTTCCACTGCGACGCGAAAGCCGCTCGCGCCTTGTCGACATTGTGAAAATCGACTTCGACGGCCTGCAAGGTATGGGCGCTCGTGGCCTTCGAGCGGACCATATGCGCCGCGGTCGCGCGCCTGATCCTGTTCAGCGGCACGTTGTAGTCGTCGGACCCGGCAGCAACAGACGGGGCGCGATCGCCGTTGCGTCCCATGGCTGGAGCGGATTCCGGAGCCGATTCGCCGGCAGCCGCCTGCGGCGCGGCACCGGGCTCGGAGCGGGAGACTCGATCGCGATGGACCAGTACATCCTCTGGCAGGATGCGGCCGTCGCGCCCCGTACCCTGTACCGCAGCAGGATCAACGTCGTGTTCGCGCAGCATGCGGCGCACCATCGGCGAAAGCTTCAACCGTCCGGGCCGGCGTGGCGGCGACTGTTGCGCATCGGCATCCAACGGCTGGCCGAGGCCTGCGCCCGAGTGCCGGGGGCCGGCAGCCGCCGCCGAACTTCGCGGCCTGCCAGGCGCATCGACAGATCCTGACGCCGATTCGATGACAGCCAGGCGCGTGCCTACCTTCACCGAAACACCCGGCTCCACAAGTATCTCCACCAGTACGCCGGGAGCAGGCGCCGGCACTTCAGTGGTCACCTTCTCGGTTTCGACTTCGAACAGCGGCTCGTCGGCCTTCACCGCATCTCCAACCTTCTTGTACCAGGCGGAAACGCTGCCCTCGAGGACGGTTTCACCCAGCTGCGGCATGATGACGTCCATAACGTGCGCTCCGGTCGGCTACCTGAAATCCGCTGCCTGACGAATTTCCTTCACGATCCGCGCCACCGAAGGCAGAACCGCATCCTCCATGGCATCCGCCGCAGGCAGCGGGATGTGCGGCGTGGTGATGCGCACCACCGGCTGATCGAGATCGTAGAAACATTCCTCCATCACGATCGATGCGATCTCAGCGCCCCAGCCGCACAGTCGCGGATTCTCCTCGACCGTAAAGAGACGGCCAGTCCTGATCGTTTCACGCAGGATCGTCTGTGTATCCAGCGGCACCAGCGAGCGCACGTCGACGACGGTGGCGTCGATACGATCCTCTTGTTCGAGGATCCGCGCCGCCTCCAGTGCTCGTGGCACCATTGCGGCCAGGGCGACGATGGTAATGTCCTTGCCTTGCCGCAACACGGCCGCCTTGCCAAGCTCATCGACGTGCTCCCCATCGGGGACCTCGCCCTTCATCGAGTAAAGCGATTTGTGCTCGAAGAAGAGCACGGGATCGGGGTCGCGTATCGCAGCGGCGAGCAGGCCCTTCACATCCGCGGGGCACGAGGGCGCCACCACTTTGATACCCGGAATCGCCATCGCCCAGTTCTCGACGCTCTGCGAGTGCTGGGCGCCAAAGCGGGAGCCGGCGCCATTGGCGGTACGCACGACCAAGGGGAAACTGAACTGGCCGTTGGTCATGTAGCGGGTCTTCGCCATCTGATTGGCGACGTAGTCCCAGCACACCGCCAGGAAATCCGAGAACATGATCTCGGCGATCGGCCTCAGTCCCGTCATGGCCGCGCCCATCGCCGCGCCGAGGATCGCCTGCTCGGAAATAGGGGTATCGCGTACACGCTTCGGACCGAAGCGCTCGAGCAGACCGACAGTCGCCTTGAACACGCCCCCCGCGGCCGCCACGTCTTCGCCCAGGAACACCACGTTGGGATCGCGCTCCATCTCCTGCGCGATGCCCGCCGCGACTGCCTCGCGATAGCTTAGTTCCGCCATGCTGCGCCTCCATCGGCCCAAACGTCTTTGAATGCCAGCGATACCGGCGCCACCGGAGAGTTCTTTGCCTCCTCGGTTGCCCGGTCCAGGGCTTCCTGCGTTTCGGTCTCGATCCGCTGCAGGACGGACTCCTCGACGCCAAGCTCAAGCAGGCGCTTGCGATAAATCGTCAGCGGGTCCCGCTTCAGCCACTCATCGAGCTCTCCCTTCGGCCGGTATGCCGCCGGATCGGCACGTGAGTGTCCACTCTGTCGATATGTCATGCACTCGATGAGCGAGGGACCGGCACCGGAACGCGCCTTATCCACCGCCGACCTGGCGATGAGATAGACGACATCGGCGTCATTGCCGTCGACGATGATGCGCTCGAGTCCATAGGCGCTTGCACGATCGGCCGCTGGATGCTCCACGGCCGTAACGGCATGGGCCGGCGTGTACTCACCGTAGAGATTGTTCTCACAGACGAACACGATCGGGAGCTTCCATACGGCGGCGAAGTTCAACGCCTCATGGAACGCTCCGATGTTCGCCGTGCCGTCGCCGAAGAAGACGACCGTCACCTGGCCGCTTTCCCGATACTGCGCCGACCAGGCGGCGCCGCAGGCAATCGGCAGCTGCGAACCCAGAATGGCATAGGAAGCCATGATGTTGCGTTGCGCATCCGCCAAGTGCATGGAACCGCCCTTGCCAGCGAGCAGGCCACACTCGCGGCCCATCATTTCCCCCAGAATGCCCTTCAGAGGCGCGCCGCGGGCGACGACATGGTGGTGTCCGCGAAATGTCAGGTAGGAGTAATCGTCCTTGTCCATTGCCAGCGCTACCCCGGCCGCGACGGCCTCCTGCCCTATCGCGAGATGACTGGTGCCCTTCACCAGGTTCTGCAGGAACAGATCGGAGATGCGCTTCTCGCAGGCACGGGCTTCATACTGTGAGCGGTAGAGAGCCAGTCGCAGTGCCGGCGAGATCTCCTGCGGCACCACGCCGGGGACCGCCGCTTCGCGCTTCGTTGTCGAGGTGCTGCTCATACTCGATCACCACCTCCGGTCAGAACCTGTAGCCCATGGTCACGCCATATGTCCGGGGCGGCGCATAGGTACCCAGCCCGGTCGGCCCCGTGGAGTTACTGATGTACGCGGAGTTCTTGACCAGTTCGTCCGTCATGTTCCGCACGAATGCGCCCACGGTAAGCCCTTCGATGCTGCGGTAGGTCAGGAACGCATTGCCGGTGCTGTACGAGTCTTGATAGGCAGGCAACTCGTTGAATGCGGTGGCGTAGAAATCACCCGAGAAATTCCATTCTCCTCGCAGCGTCAACTCCCCTTCTGGCAGGTCCCAGCGATACGAGGCGGCGATCGAGCTGTTGTAGTCCGGCGCGATCGGCAACTTGTTTCCCGCAAGGTCCTGCACCGGAGTGCCCGGATAAATCGGGTTCTGCGACTCGAACTCATCGAACTCCGCGTTCAGCAGTCCGAGCGAGAAGTTCAACGACAACTGCGACGTGAGCAATGCCTGGACTTCGACCTCCAGTCCTTCGATCGTCGCATCGGATGCATTCTCCGTAACCGTAACGCCCGGTAGAACCTTCGTCTGATGCATGTCCGTATAGTCGTACAGGAACGCTGCCGCGTTCACTTGCAAGCGGCCGTTCATCCATTGCGTCTTTGCCCCCACCTCGTAGCTGAGAATATCCTCTTCGCCATAGGAAGGCTGTACTGAGCCGACCGAGAAGCCGCCGCTCTTGAAGCCCTTGGAAACGTTCGCGTACAGCATCTTGTCCGCGCTGGGGGTGTACGTCAGAATGAAGCGCGGAGAAACGTTGTCGACCGCCAAGGAGCATTTCAGCACCGAGCAGTCGCGGGTTACGGTAGGCAACGGCGGCCTGACCGTCTGCTCATCGAAGATATCGACGGTTTCGTCGCTATAGCGCACCCCCACTGTGGCCGCCCATTTGTCGGTAAAATTCCAAGTTCCTTCGGCGAAGATGCCGAACGCCTCGTCCTTCACCGTCGCCGACTGATGGAAGGCCAGCACCAGATCCGGCGTGACCGCGTAGCCGCCAGGTGCGCGTGCATTGATCGAGTCGCTCTCGTCGAAGTAGTACAGGCCAGCGATCCATCTGAAGCGCTCGCTCTCATACGCCAACTGGAATTCCTGGCTGAATTGACGCGCATCTTCCTCGCGCGTCAGGTTGAAAATCGGCAGTGAGGTGCCGTCGATGTCCGTCTGCCAGTACAGGTCGGTTTCCCGATAGCCGGTGATCGACTTGAACCTGTACCGCTCGCCGCTCCACGTCACGGTCAGATCCGTGCTGGCCAGGTCCAGCTGGTTGACGGGTTCGAATTCACCGAGGATGTCGCGCGTGCCGGTCGGGTAGGCCTGCCCGCCTCTTTCAACGCCAAACAGCGGCGCTACTCCAGCGGGCTGCCCGATGTACTTCATGCCGTTCATCGTGTCATTCTGGTGAAAGACTTCGGCGCCCAGATCGATCGTCCATGAATCCGACGGGGCGAACCTGAGCTTGCCGCGAAACGCGTTCATGTCGAGCGCATCGACCTCTTGGCCTGAGAGTCGATTGCGTGCCCATCCATCATGTTGATCGATGACGAACGCCACCCGGCCCATCAGCTTCTCGCCCGCCACCGGACCGCCTACGGCGCCTTCCACTCGCCTGCTGTTGTAGTTGCCAAGCGTTACATCCACATAGCCCTCAGGCTCCGGTGTCGGCGCTCCGGTAATCAGGTTGATGGCGCCACCGGTCGCGTTGCGGCCGTAGAGGGTTCCTTGCGGACCGCGGACCACCTCGATGCGGTCGATGTCGAAGAACGATGCGGCGGTCGCCGCCGGCCGGCCGACATATACGCCGTCGACGTGCATTGCAACGTTCGAACTGGTGCCGGCTGCCAGAATCGTGAAGCCGACGCCACGAATCGTGGGCACGCCGGCAGACAATCTTGCGCCGAAGTTGACGTTCGGCATGCTGCCTTCGACGTCGACGAGATTGCTCACCTGGGCCTCCCGCAGGCCCTCGCCGGTGACCGCGCTGATGGCCAGCGGGACCTCCTGGAGCGTCTCTTCTTGCTTGCGGGCAGTCACCACCACCTGCTCCAATGTCAGTGATTCCTGTGCCGGTCTGGCTTCCGCAGCAAAAGTCGTTTCGCTGACGCTCGTACAGAAAATCCCCACCAGCAGGCCGGCGGTGGCGGCTTGAAAACCCGCACCACCGATTCCAAGCCCGTGTCTCACCGCATCGCCGACTACACTGTTCATTGAGAGCCCCTCTCCAGCGTGTGTTCGAATAGGCGATTTAACTTTCCCCTACTCGAACATCATTGTCAAACGCAAATGCGACGGAGGCGTGATATTTCATCGCTGTCGACGGGGCGGGGCACACAGCCAGG
>JBEBRC010000215.1:0-5831 GCA_040395055.1 Steroidobacter denitrificans | reverse complement strand
GCGCCTCGAGACTGCCTTCCGCGGCGCCCGTGCGCCCGGACGTCGACCCGGACGTTGACCCCGACATTGAATTGGCTGTCGCATTGGTGCCGGGGCCGGACGCAGAGGTGGTACTGGACACGGAAGGTTACCCCTTGTGGCGCCCCAGGTGCCGCGACCGCGCGCGACAGTGCGCCGCGACGCCGGCAGCAATCACATCGAACACATGCTCCGCACTGCACGCTGGCGGGCGGGCGGCACGACGGTACGGGCCGATGCGACCCGCACCGTCACGCACGAGATTCCTACAGCGTATCCAGCGCCTTCTGGAAGCGATTCGCATGCGAACGCTCGGCCTTCGCCAGCGTCTCGAACCAATCGGCGATTTCGTCGAAGCCCTCGTCGCGCGCTTGCCGCGCCATGCCGGGATACATGTCCGTGTACTCGTGCGTTTCGCCGGCGATCGCCGCCTTGAGGTTCACATCCGTGGCGCCGATCGGCAGCCCCGTGGCCGGGTCGCCGACCGCCTCGAGGTATTCCAGATGTCCATGTGCATGGCCGGTCTCACCCTCGGCGGTCGAGCGGAATACCGCGGCGACATCGTTGAAGCCTTCCACGTCGGCCTTGGCGGCAAAGTATAGATAACGACGATTCGCCTGGGATTCGCCGGAAAATGCGTCCTTCAGGTTCTTTTCGGTATTCGAGCCCTTCAGATTGTTCATTGCCAGATTCCTCGCAACGTCGATAACGGCCCATTAGACCAAGTCTAACCCGAATGCAATCTAGTCCCGCCCATCCCCCAAGTCAATGACGCACTACCACGTGATTCCTGGCGCGCACCGGCAGCGCCATGCGACGCGGCCGCAGGCGATGTCTGCCATTGACCTACGCCAGCCGCCCTGGGCGGCGCGCGACAGCGGCGACGTGGCCTGCGTGGCGCCCGCGCAACGGCCGCGCCGCGCCGCGTAAGACGCCGAAAATGCAGGCCATCGCGTACACTGTGTTTACCGCCCTTGCCATGCTTCGTCGCCCGGGTTGAAAAGCAGGATTGACCCTCCGGGAATGGGCATGCAAGCTTGCCGCGCCGCAAATGGCCCCGCCGGAAATCATTGCTCACGTGAACAGTAAAGAACCCACAGCCAGCGACGACCAGAGCGCCGCGCCGGACTTCGAGCGCTCGCTCGCCGAGCTCGAAGCAATCGTCGAAAAACTCGAACAGGGCGATTTGTCATTGGACGAATCGCTCAAGCATTTCGAGCGTGGCGTGCAATTGACCCGCAGTTGCCAGAGCGCGCTCAAGCAAGCCGAGCAGAAGGTCGAAATCCTGTTGCGCAAAAGCGGCGAACCCGAGGCGTTCGACACCGCCCCCTTCGATGCGCAAGACGAATGATCGCAAGCGTTGGCATTCCTTCGTCCGCCGCGGCAGTGGCGCGCGATCCTGAATTCTCGGCACGGCTGCGCCACTGGCAGGCGCGCATCGAACAACAGCTGGCCGCCAGGCTGCCGGCGCCCGATGCGCCCCCGGCGCGCCTGCACCAGGCGCTGCGCTACGCCGTATTGGGTGGCGGCAAACGCGTGCGTCCGATGTTGGTCTATGCCACGGCGGCAGCACTGGCGATCCCGGAATCCCAGGTCGACGGCGCCGCCTGCGCGGTGGAGCTGATCCACGCTTATTCGCTGGTGCACGATGATCTGCCGGCGATGGACAACGACGATCTGCGCCGCGGGCAGCCGACTTGCCACAAGGCCTTCGATGAAGCGACCGCTATCCTGGCCGGTGACGCCTTGCAGGTGCTGGCTTTCGAGACCTTGGCCAGTGGGCCAGGATTGCCCGACGATCCGGCGGTGCGGCTCAAACTGGTACAGCTGCTCGCGATCGCCAGCGGCACCAGCGGCATGGCGGGCGGACAGGCGCTGGACTTGGCCGCGACCGGTCGCCAGCTGACGATCCAGGAAGTGGAAGCCATGCACGCGAGCAAGACCGGGGCGCTGATCCGCGCTTCCATTTTGATGGCAGCCACTTGCGTGCCAGGCCTGGACGCCGCGGTACTGGAAACGCTCGACGAGTACGCACGGGCCATCGGCCTGGCCTTCCAGATCCAGGACGATCTGCTGGATGTCGAGGGCGATCCGCTGCTGCTGGGCAAGGCAACCGGCGCCGACCAGGCGGCGAACAAGCCGACGTATCCCTCGGTCGCCGGTATCGATGCGGCGCGCCAGCGCATGCTGGCGTTGCACCAGCAGGCCTTGGAGCTGCTGCGAGTGCCAGGCTTGCAAGGCGCGCCACTGGCCTCGATGTCGGACTGGCTGGTGCTCAGAAAGCACTGACGCCTTTGCTGTAAACTTATGTCTTCATGAAGACTGTCACGCCCTACCCGCTACTCGGCACCATCGGCTCTCCGGCTGATCTGCGTCGTCTGCCGCCCAATCAGCTGGAGGCGGTCGCTGCGGAGCTACGTCAGTATCTGATCGACACCGTGAGCCAGATGGGCGGGCATTTCGCCGCCGGCTTGGGCACGGTCGAGCTGACGGTCGCCTTGCACTATGTGTTCGACACGCCGCAGGACCGGCTGGTGTGGGACGTCGGTCATCAGGCCTACCCGCACAAGGTGCTGACCGGACGCCGCGATCGTTTGCGCACTATCAAGCTCAAGGATGGCCTGGCGCCGTTCCCGACCCGCAGCGAAAGCGAATACGACACTTTCGGCGTCGGTCACTCCAGTACCTCGATCAGCGCCGCGCTGGGCATGGCGATCGCCGCCGCACGCAGCGGCCAGTCACATCGGGTGGTGTCGATCATCGGCGACGGCGCCATGAGCGCCGGCATGGCCTTCGAAGCACTGAACCATGCCGGCAGCCTCGACGTGGACATGCTGGTGATCCTGAACGACAACGACATGTCGATCTCGGAGAACGTCGGCGCCTTTTCCAATTATTTCGCGCGCGTGTTGTCGGGCAAGCTGTACGCCACCTTGCGCGAAGGCAGCAAGCGGGTATTGCGCCGCATGCCCACGGTGTGGGAGCTGGCGCGCCGCTCCGAAGAGCACATGAAGGGCATGGTATTGCCCGGGACGATCTTCGAGGAAATGGGATTCAACTACATCGGGCCCGTCGACGGCCACGATGTCGGCGCGCTGACCGCAACCTTGCGCAACCTGCGCGATCTCAAAGGCCCGCAGTTCCTGCATGTGATCACCCGCAAGGGCAAAGGCTACGCGCCGGCCGAAGCCGATCCGATCAAGTGGCATGGACCGGGCCCCTTCGATCCCAAGAGCGGCGTCATTTTCAAGGAGCAGGCCAGCGGACCGACCTACTCGCAGGTATTCGGCCAATGGCTGTGCGACATGGCGGCACTGGATCCGCAAATGGTCGCCATTACGCCGGCCATGCGCGAGGGTTCGGGCATGGTCGAGTACTCGCGGCAGTTTCCGGATCGATATTTCGACGTGGCGATCGCCGAGCAGCACGCCGTCACGCTCGCCGCCGGCATGGCTTGCGAAGGCCTGCATCCAGTGGTCGCGATCTACTCCACGTTCCTGCAGCGTGCCTACGATCAACTGATCCACGACGTCGCGCTGCAGGATCTGCCGGTCACGTTCGCGATCGATCGCGCCGGCCTGGTCGGCGGTGATGGAGCGACGCACCAGGGCAGCTACGACTTGTCGTTCCTGCGCTGCGTGCCGAACCTGCTGCTCATGGCCCCGGCCGACGAGAATGAATGCCGCCAGATGCTGTTCACCGCCGTGCAGTCGCGCCGGCCCGCGGCGGTTCGCTATCCGCGCGGACAAGGTCCGGGCGTCGCCCTGGAGCCTGCGATGCAGGCGCTGCCTCTGGGCAAGGCCCAAGTGCGGCGCGAAGGACGCAGCGGCCTGGCCATCATCGCCGTCGGCGCGATGGTGCCGCTGTGCGAGCGGCTGGCCGAGAAGCATGACGCCACGCTGGTCAATCTGCGCTTCATCAAGCCCCTGGACGAGGAACTGATCGTGCGCCTCGCCGGCTCGCATCGGGCGCTGGTGACGGTGGAGGAAAACGTGGTCGCCGGCGGCGCCGGCAGCGCCATCAACGAATGCCTCGCCTCCCACGGCCACACCCTGCCCACGCTGAACCTGGGCATTCCGGATCGCTTCATCGAACACGGCTCGCGCGAGGATTGCCTGGCCGCCGCCGGGCTCGACCCCGCCGCCCTGGAGGCCGCCATCGGCCGCTGGTGGCGCGCCCCCGCCCGCGTCGCCGGCCTGTAACCCCGCCGGAGGAGCCGGACTTGAGTTATTGACATTTGACGGGCGGAGCACGCCGCGCCCCCGCCGCCGCCCTCCGAAAACGCCGCCCTGCCCCCTGGAACGCCGTCTCCCTATTTCCCCGACACACGCTTGCTTTCCACTCCCGCGACCCCCAATTAGCTCACCAGAGCCGACTGTCGGCCGCCGCAGCACCGTTCGCCCTATGTCGACTCTTCCCGCCAGCGCCCTGAAAACGACGGCCGCCATCGAGGATGTGCAAAGCCACCCCGACTCGCGACGCATTCCGATCGACAAGGTCGGAATCAAGGATGTCTATCACCCGGTACGCGTCAAGGACCGCTCCCGCGGCGAGCAGCACACCATCGCCTGCTTCAACATGTACGTCGCCCTGCCGCATCACTTCAAGGGCACCCACATGTCGCGCTTCGTGGAAGTCCTGCAGGGCAACGAACGCGAGATATCAGTGGACTCGTTCCGCGACATTCTGGCCGACATGACGCAGAAGCTGGACGCCGAATCCGGACACATCGAGATGGACTTCCCCTATTTCGTGCTCAAGAAGGCGCCCGTCTCGGGCGTGGCCAGCATGATGAATTACCAGGCTTCCCTGATCGGCGAATTCCATGCGGGACAGCCGCAGCTGTGGCTCAAGGTCGTGGTGGCGGCGACCAGCCTGTGCCCCTGCTCCAAGCGCATCTCCGATTACGGCGCGCACAACCAGCGCTCCCATATCACGATCAAGGCGCGCATCGATGGCCACATGTGGCTGGAGGAACTGATCGAAATCGCCGAACAGGAAGCCTCCTGCGAGGTCTACGGCATCCTCAAGCGCCCGGATGAGAAATACGTGACCGAACGCGCCTACGACAACCCCAAATTCGTCGAGGACATCGTGCGCGACGTGGCGGTACGCCTGAACGACGAACAGCGGGTGCGCGCCTACGTCGTCGAGGCGGAGAACTTCGAGTCCATCCACAACCATTCCGCCTACGCCCTGATCGAACGCAACAAGGACGAGCAGCCCGCCTGAGGCCGGGCACGGCAACGACGGCAGTTGTGATGGTTTTGTTGCTCTGAAATATCAGGACGACCCGCGACCCGTCCAGGCCGGCCGCGACAGCGACGGCAGTCGGGATGGGGCGCTGTAACCTTTTGCCATCGTCCCGCGTCCTGTATCAGGCTGCCACGGCAATGAGGCCGAAGCCCGAGCCGCTACAATGCTTCGGGACGAAACTCGCGAATTGCTGCGGCCTGAAGTCCTGACGCCCTGAAGTCGCAGAGTTCTTGCCTGCCGGAGATCCACGATGCAATTCCTGCTCGCCGTTTTGGCCTGGTGCCTGCTGTTCGCCGTATCCTGGCCGCTGGCCCTGCTGGTGCTGGTGATGCTGCCGCTGCTGTGGCTGTTGTCACTGCCGTTTCGGCTGCTGGGCATCTGCGTCGGCGCAATCTTCGCCTTCCTCAAGGCACTGCTGTTCCTGCCGGCACGCGTACTGGGGCATCGCGGCTGACACAGCCATGCACGGCGACCCGCCCGGAATCGGCCCGGCGAGCGGACGCTATTCGCCACCCAACGCCGCCACCAGCGCCGGCACCCAGCACCACCCTCCAACG
>JBEBRC010000214.1:0-5881 GCA_040395055.1 Steroidobacter denitrificans | reverse complement strand
AGTCCGGTTCAGGGCAGTCGTCACGCGTCGATGCGCACGACGTCGATTTCATTCATGGCCTCGGTGCGCTATTCGACCTGTCCGATCGTTGGAGCCTTCATGCTGATTGGACTCGATACCGCGTCGAGAGCGAACGCATCGATGTGATGGGCGCGGGTGCGCGGTACCGATTCTGATGCGTTGTGGGATTTGCCGAGATGTCGTTCGAACAAGACGCGTGGCTGGAGCAGTGTAGTACCTGACACATAGTTTACGGCGCATACCAAAGTTTACTCGGTCAATGGGTCGTCGAAACACTTGATTCGAGAACGTAACGATGTGCCTGGTATAGCCTGTAAAGGATGTCTTCGGTACAGACCAGCGGCTTGTGGTCGGAGTGTGGCGACTGGCGCTGTTCCTGCGGGGTCGGTTCTGTCACAGGCTGATCAATGTTTTAGTCTCAATCTGATTCTCGGGAGTGCCCGCAGCCAAATCTGCCGTTGTCCCAATTAGAGGAAATCTTGCATCGGCGATGTCGGAACCGCGAAGTTCCCTTCGTCCTTCGGACGAGCGCGGCCCTCGCGCCTCGCCGCAAGGAGAAAATCCCATGACGATTGTCCTCTACGAATTGCAGCCGACCCGCTCGGCGCGCGTACGCTGGACACTGCTGGAGCTCGGCATTCCGTTCGAGAGCATCGAGGGGCGTGAGGTATTCGCAATGCCCGAGCTCGCGCAGATCCATCCCATGTCGAAGTTGCCGGCCCTGCGTGACAGCGGCCGCCCACTCTTCGAATCCGCCGCCATCTGTACCTGGCTCGCCGATAGCCACCCCCAGGCGGGGCTCATCGCACACTCAGGCACTTGGGCGCGGGCCCTGCACGACCAGTGGACAGCCTTCACCCTGGCCGAAGTGGAGGCCAATCTCTGGCATACCGCCCGCAATCTCTTCATCTACTCGGAGGAAGAGCGCGTTCCGGCGGTCTACGAACAGAACGCCAGGGAGGCAAAGCGCGGCCTAGCCGTCCTCGACGGCGCGTTGAAGGACAAGACCTGGCTGGTCGAGGACCGCTTCTCCGTCACCGACATCTTCGTCGGCTACGCGGTGGCTTGGGCACGCGTCCAGGGCATGACGGCCAACCTGCTGAATGTGGCGGCCTATGCCGAGCGGATACTGGCGCGACCGCTATGCCCGTATAGGGCGATGGGGTGAGGGATTCACGCGGGGGCAAATTTCATCCGCGACATACGCTGTTCCTGCAGTCTGCGTGCGGGTGCGGGTGCGGGTACGGGTGCGGGTGCGGGTGATGCGGTCAGTGCCGATTCCGCATAAGCGCGATCTGGGCAAGCGCTGCAGTCTCTACCCGACCAGTAGGCGGGCGGTTTCGATTGGCATCAGCATCGTTCGTTCGCCGAACGGGCAGCGAAGGAAGCCGTGCCGTTCATAGAACGTGACGGCGTCGTCGTCAATGGCATGGGTGATCACCGCTCTTGCGCCTGCCGTATCAGCTGCGCTGAGGCAGCGGCGCAGTGCATCGATCAGCAGATCCGTGCCCAATCCGCGCTTCTGATGAGTCACATCGATGGCGAGGCGACCAATGAGGAGGAGTGGAACTTCCTCTGGCATTCCTCGACGTAGCCTGGCACTGGGTAATCCCGATCGGTGCGCCATCGCGATCGAAATAGCGTAGTAACCGACGACCCGGCAGGGTACCTCGCTGGCGCAGATAACATATGTGCGAGGGGACAAGCCCTCGCTTGCGAGAGCCCGGTCGCGAAGCCACATGTCCAGCGAATCGTGCCTGCCGTTGCGGAACTCGGAGAGATCGTGTTGCGGAGTGAGCCGTCCGGGCGCCAGTATGACACTGGGTTTGGATGACGTCGGCACTCAGCGTTCCCATGCCGGCTTGCGATTCATCCGTGTTCGCACTGCCCTATCCGGCTTAGCCGGCGCGTCGAGCATCGCGAGGAATGCCTGATAAGCTTCGTCGTCCAGAGTAATCAGACGCTGATCCAGAATGGTCTCTTCGGCGCGAGCGCGGGCGCTGTCCAGCATGAACTCGGAGAGCTTCTGTCCACGAAGAGCGGCAGCGCGGTTGAGAATGGCCTTGGTCGCTGCAGAGGCTCTGATCTGTATCAGATCATCTCTCTTGGCTGCAGCTGAACTACTGGATTTCATGAGATCTCGAGCCATCAGCGCCGAATATTACGGCTACTCCAGAGTGCATTTTGTAATGACATTGTCAATACGCGGGCTCGACGGCGATCCACGCGCGCCAGCGAAAGCCCCTATCGTGCGCGAATTTCTCGGCGGAAAGTTGAGCTAGTGCCGGGAGAGGATGGCAGTCCCTGGGCCGAGTACGGCCTGGTCATGTCACCCTCGATTTCTCGCCCATTTGACGGAGCACTTGGAGCACTTATTGGAGGAAGCGCAACTACCCTGACACAAGGGGGGCGGTATAACCGTTATCCATGTAACCGGGTCGTACACAGGGTCAGTTGGTCGGGGTGAAGCGCTACGCGCTGTCCCGGCACTGTCTGTGCGCATCCGAGTAAGATGAATTCCACAGTCGATTCATCACGTTCGATCTGCGGCGTGGTTCGGCTCGAGATTAGGGAGGAGAGACAATCTGCGTGTTTAGGGATGACTCGCCGCTTGATGCCAGGGGGCGGTGAGTACGGGAAGGGTCGGACGAACCGAACCGAACCGCTCCCGCGCCGTGCTGCCTTGTGCCTCTCGTGTTCGCAAGTATCGCCGTATCGCCGCAGAAGCCTGGCGAAACTTGGGCACGCATCCCCGACACGTTTCGCCTCGTATGTGCGCTTCACCAGCGCTGCAAGTTTCGCCGGAAAAGCGGGCGAAACTCCGCGGCCGCCGATCACCGCCGGACGAGCGGGCCCGTGAACCGTAACCGGCCGAGGGGCCACGATCAATCAATGCGTAAGCTCTGCGTGGACTCGGCACGAAGACATGCGCCACAACTTCTACCGTCCGGCGTAACCACAACGTGCTCCCGGCGTGCTTTGCTGGAGATCGGATCGTGCGTAGAAAGCACGGTGCGATCGCGGCGACGCAGACGGGATCTGCTCGCGGGCATCCGCTTGGCGCTCGCTGTCGACGTCTGGTGACTTCCGCGTGCGATCCCAGGGGGACTACGCCGACAAAGTGCGTGATCGAGAGAGCGCCCAAGTGCGTGGTCGGATCGGTGCGACCCTATCGCATCAATGATCGGGTCACCGTAGATGCGCGCCTCGCGACCGGCGATCCGGAGTCAATGGGATCTCCGCTTCAGAACGTGGTGCCACCATTCTCTGGGATGCCGACTCGAGTACTCACGTTGCGGCGATCGGAGTGGTGATCGATGTGATGGCGTGTTCACTCGGCCCCTTGTCTGCTACTAGGGCAGATTTCAAACTGGAATCGGATGTCTTAGAAAAGCGGCTCTTCGTGAAAACGTGTGGGTAGATTCTGCTCATTATTGATCAGAAGGCCGGCAACGTGCAGGTCAGGACTTTGAGCCTGAGGTATTCCTCATCGTGCAGTCCGTAAGCTCTGCGCTGGATCACACGGATCTTGTTGTTGAGTCCTTCGACGAAGCCGAGGGCGACTTTGTTCTCGGGCTGGCAGTAGGAGGCAATGCCGTCCCAGTGTCGCTCGATCAGTTCGGCGAACTTCTCGAGCGGTTTGAGCCGTTGCCACTTCAGACTCGCTCGCCAGTTATCGAAGAACTTCCTGGCCCAGGCTTCGCTGTTGTAATCCCACAGCTGCGCAAAGGATTCCTTGAGTAGATAAGCCGTGTTCAAGCGCTTGTTGGCGGCGAGCAGCAACTTCAGGTTCTTGCGCGCATCGCCGCTCACGTTCTGCGGATGCGAGAGCAACGCATACTTCTGTCCTTTGATGAAGGCGCGCTGCTTGCCCGTCAAGCGTGTACTCCTGCTTGCGGATCTTGTCGAGCGCCTCGCTCAGATATCGCAGCACGTGGAACTTGTCGAACAGAATGGCCGCCTGCGGGGCGTTGCGGTGGGTGGGTGTCTCGGTAATCGAACCGTGAAGGTACTTCCCAGCTCCGGGCCAGCGCTGAATGCCTGAACGGTGCCACGGTGCAGCTCGACGATGCGCCTGACGACATTCAGGCCGATACCTACCCCGTGTCTGGATCGCGCTCGTGCCGAATCGGCCTGCACGAACGGATCGAAGATGCGCGGAAGCATGTCGGCAGGAATGCCGATGCCGTGATCGACGACGCGCAGACTAACCACACTGGGAGTGTCCTCAATGCCGATGGCGATCATGCCGTACGGCTCGCTGAACTTCGCGGCGTTGTCGAGAAGATTGGTGAGCACCTGAGTGATCCGCAGCGGATCGGCTTCAATCATTACAGGCTGCGGTGGCAGCAGCACGACCATCGCGAAATGACCTGTCTCCAACTGAGGGAGACAGGTCTCCGTTGCGGCGTTGACGAGATCTCTGAGGTCGATGAGCTCCCTTCGCAGTTGAGGTTTCCCGGAAGCGAGATATCCCGCGTCCAGTAGGTCGTCCGAGAGACGCGCGATCCGCAATACCTGGCGATCGATCACTGCGCGTGCTTCTTTCCTGTGTTGTGAAGCGGGATCATGGCTGTCGAGAACCCGAACGGCTGCCTGGATTGCCGCCAGCGGATTTCGCAGCTCGTGGGCGACGGTGGCGAGAAGGTCGACGCGTGCTGGCTCGTGAGAAATCGTTTCCATGAGTTGTTGGTCTCGCTGAGGCATGCCGTTGGGTGCGTGTCATGTAAAGGGCTGCCGGCCCTGAGCATCGTCGTGTGACTGTCCGGCTCCTGAGGCAATGACGCCTCCGGGAAAACTCCGCGCATGGACGCGGAAAATGCGCGCGCGCGGAACTCGCGTACGGAAGTCCGGCTTGTGCGCGGCGCCAGAAGGAAACGAAGACGTGGGACCGAGGCCCTCAACGCGCAGTGCCGATGCGTGCTGCTTGAGCCATTCGTCGAAGCGCATCACACCGATAATCGCGCCCTCATCGGACGTCAACGAATCATTATTCAGTTCCGCGCCGAAGTAGCGTGCACGCGAGTCCGCGATGACTGCGTGCTCGATCATGTCATTGCGAGGCGCAGCCACGAGGTCGGCGAGCGCCGCAGCTACCTCATCTGCGGCGATTGGCTGCACGAACGCAGGAGAGACGCCACGATGTCGCAGGGTGGTCACCAATTTTGCATCGACGAGGCCGGTGCCGCCGATCACTGCGAGTCTCATCTTTTCAGATCTCCGTCACTGCGATCGAGGAAGTAAGGTCTTCAGGCAGAGCCATCAGAAGCCGTTGCGGCGCATGTTCAGCTCACTCCCAGTCAGCGTTCTTGACTGAGCCGTTGGTGGTTTGGACGGGAGTGACGTCACAGTGAAGAACGCAAGATCGCGTCATCAGCACGTACCGAATAAAGCAACGCACGTCCAATTGGAGTGACTGACGCGCAATCATGAGCGGTGATCCGATGCCACGCTTTGTACCTCATAGAGGAGGGTCGGCGTGTGTGTACATCACGATTGATTGCCTGGGCACTGCTAGCTGTCGTCACTATGAAGGTCGGTGCTCAGGATGGGTCGCCGACGGATGCAAGCACCGAGGTCGGACCTCAGCTGGAAGATGGTCGACCGCGCGGATTGCCGCTTGACGCGAACGGACAAGAAAAGCAGAGCGCCGGCTGGACGGTCGCGTTCGACAACGACCTGTTGTCCTTTGCCGATCGCGATTTCGACTATACGGGCGGACTCGCGGTCACGTTCGCGGGGAGACGTGCGAGGGATTGGTGGTTCTCGTTGGATCCCGTCCTTGATTGGCTGAATCCGTTAGTGCCCTCGTCAACGACCGACAAGGGCGCATTTCGACTGCATTCCTTGCAAGTGGGGC
>JBEBRC010000213.1:0-5966 GCA_040395055.1 Steroidobacter denitrificans | reverse complement strand
GATGGTCGACAGCGCTTCTGAACCGACGCGGCTGTTCTGCGACGGGATGATGAAGCGCTACGGCGTGGGCGCGATAGCTGCTGAGCAGGTGCGGTTTCACGCGACTCTCCGGCATCGGTGCGACGTTGGCTCCGGCGTATGCCGGTGCGGCAGAGGCGGTCTCGTCCCTGCTGATCGGCTGCGCGGCTCCCAAAAGATATTGCACCACCAATCACCGGGACCAAGGAGCTAAGGCGAGAAGCGCACTGCCGAAGAGCCTGAGCGTGATCCTGCGAATCAGCGCCATCATGCGCGACGCTCGTTCCGGAAGGTGGCATATGGCATCAGCGAAGCGATCGCTTCGACCGGCTCGGGCGGCCGCCAGGTGAACTGGCGCACCTCGACGTGATCCGGCGTGACATCAAATAATGTGAAGCCGTTCTTCTCCTGGGTCCGCGCCGTGTCTGTACCCACCAGCTTGCCCGGCGTGCTCGCGAACATTCCGCGTCCGTGGCTCGGCCAGCCGGTGGCCGTCCCGATAGTGCCCGCAAGGATTGCCTCGAGCGGATTGGCCGTTAGATCGATGTCGCCGCTGCGCGTGAAGCGCTTGGCACCACTCGCGTGGATATCGCCGGATATCGTAATCGCGGGGCGCTCGCGTTGTTCAGCCAGCGCCTTGATCAGCCGCTGGTGCTGGTCGAACCACCCAGCTGGCCAAAATTCCTTGTCGCTGTACCTGGTGCCCGAAGGCGGTCGATCCTCGTACCAATCACCAAGCTTACCCGCGGTCCAGCCGAACGGAACGGAGGGGACGTGGATGTAGTGGCGGGCTTCAGATTGGCGCAACCGTTCGATCAGGAAGCGTTCGACTTCCGGAAACAGCATACCGTTACCGGTCTTGGTATCCCATCCGCGGCGACAATCGAACAGCGCCAGCTCGACGAGCTTACCGATTCTGACCGCCTCGACCGTTTCAGAGGTCAGGCTCCCACCGGGCAATTTCGGACGACCCAGCGCAAAGGGATAGGCCATTGCCGCTGCGCGGCGTTGCAGATTGAGGGTGAAAGGACGCGGCGGGAAGGTGTAGCCCCAAGTGCCGCCATTGTCGTTTTCAAAATAGTCGTGGTCGTCGCTGATGAAGACCAGCGGAACCGAGGCGAACCGGTCCTCATAGATCGACGCGATCTGCCGCCCGATCACCGTGTTGAGGGAGCGGCGGTTGGTCTCGGAATCGAATTCCAGATCCTGGTCGATCCACGCAATCCTGCGGTAGATCTCTTCGTTGCGCGCCAGAGTCCTGGCACTTCCACGGATTTTCAGCGCGGTGTCGAGATCCCAGTAGATGTGATCGCCATTGGCCACCGCCAGATCGGGCGAGAAACTCAACGCACGATCGAACAAAGCACGCCGCGTGTTCACCGCTAGCGCACTCTTGGCCTCATCGCCGCCCGCACAGGTGAAGAACAGAATGCGGAACCGTTCGGGCAGGTCATCCAGGTCGGGCAGCGTCTTAAGCTGCCACGGTGCGCGCAGCGCGGCACCGAACTCATCGGTCAGGGTCAGCTCGTGCGTGGTGCCGCCTTTAAGGCCCTTCTGAACGAAGCCCCAGGCATAGCCGTCCACATCCATCTGTTGCGCCGCGACCTGCCGCCCGTCGATCGTCAGCACCGGTGCTGCGAACGGCGGAGTGTCGAGCAGCACCTTGACCGCCAGCGCGTCATGGCTCGCCGAAGGCAGCAATGCTCTGACGGTGCGGGTTTCGGCGGCGCTCGCACGCGACCAGGAGACTCCGCCGAGTAGTACGCCGCCGAGGCCCGCAACTGCGGCGCTGTGAAGGACCGTTCGTCTGCTATACATGATGGCCTCACATGTCTGGCCGGTGTCGACCCGCGCCATTCCAATGGATATCCGTCAATCTCGGTCGCAGTGAAGACGAGCGCCCCGGCTCGCCTTCCCACCGAAGCTAGTCGGCGATCCGACGAACCAGCGCGACCCAATCGGCCGATCCGCCGGACGGTGGCGTCCCGAGCGAGACGAAACGCGAATTGCGGATGGAACGGGGGGCACCCCTTTTCAGCGGGGCTTCACCACCCGCGATCTCCGCCACGCTTCCCTTTCGCAACGGGCCGCCAGCGACGGCGTCGTACCAATCGACGCTGTAGCGTCCGCTTTCGCCGAGCAGCGACAGCGCGGCGGGCGTCCCGGCGCGGGTATAGACGATGTAGGTCTTGCCGTGATCGGCAAACACATATTCCGTCCTGGTCATCGTCAGGTCGTCATCGGCAACCATCCCCAGGGCACGCTCACCGACATGCTCATTAAAGAACGCGATGGCGTTTCTGCCGTCGTTGAACTTCAGCGTACGCGTGCGGTCGTTCTCGCACCCCAGGTCGTGACACTTGTTTCTCCAACCGTAATACATCTCCATCCCACCGGCCCCGGCGAGCAGCGCATTCCAGATTGCGTGACGGCGATAGGTTTCGCGCGTCGGAGCAATCTCGGGCTGAACGGCGGGCGACCGCTCCTTCGCTGCCTTGCGGGCTTCCGCGGCGGTCTCCTCCTCCTCGCCGGGCGGAAGGTCGCCCGGGTTGAACGACACAACACCCTTGGTAGGCAAGGTGTTCAGGTCGAACCCCGCATCGATCGGCGCACCGGGCCCTGCGGTGCCGGACTCGTCATAGCCGATCACGACGCGACGCCCCGCCCTGATGGAGGCGTTGGTCCATTTGACGATATCGGGACGCATGTCGGAGAAATCGATCGTGTTCCCCTGCATCGCCAAGCCGTTCATGGACGATCCGCGCGCCAGATGGGGGCGAAAACGCTCCTTCTGGCGCGGATAGGTCGCCATCACGAGCGGATGATCATAGGGATCGAGGGAGTCGATATATTTCGCTTGCTCACGGACGACATCCGGGTGCTGCGTGTTCTCCTCGCCCATGTTCCAGGACACGGCGAGGAAGTGGTTGAGGCGCGCGACCATCTCCCGGATGTAAATCTTCCGCTGGCGGCCCAGCTTGCCGCCGTCCATGAAGAAGTTGTTCTCGACCTCCTGCATCTTGAAATGCACCTGGAGACCCAACTCGTCGGCATAGGACAGCGCACGCTGCCACTGGGCCAGCTTCACAACGTCGTAGCGGTCGTGATGCACGCCCTTTGCCCATTGATCGGCGGGCGAAAGCTTTTCATAGCTTTCCGCAGACACGCGCATGATCTGGGGGAAGACGTTCTGATCGTCGCCCCCGATATTGAACAGGAGCATGCTGACACTGTTCACCCCGGCCCCTTCCAGATAGGCGAAGCGTCCCAGCAATCCCTTGCCACGTTCGTCGCCCCATGTGAACGACTTCGCTCGCGCGTCATAGTCCCTGACATGCGGTTGCCAATCGTGGCGCATCCCTCTCGCGTTCGGCGTGCGGTCGAAATCGATATAGGCCAGCATGTTCTCCGGCGAATCCACGCCGAACTTGAAGAAAGGTTTGCCGGTGCCAGACCAGCGATAATACTGCGCTTCGCGATACTGAAGCAGCCCGCGCGCGCGGACATCGTTTCTGGGTGTGGCGGACACTTTGAAACTACCGGTCGTGCCATCAACCCCGACCACCGCTTCGCCAGCGTCGCCGCTTGCCACCACATCGGCGCCGGTCCGGAAGCTGACACGATAGCTCCACTCGCCGGCTGACATGGGCACAAAATGCACGCGCCATAGCTTCCCGTTCGTGCACCCGCTATCCGCTGCGTCGGCGCATGCCGCGAAATAGCCCGGCACCGTATATTCGCGGCCGGACCGGCTGAAAGTGACGTCTAACCGGTAGTCAGCGAACGGATTTGGGCCAGTTGCCTGATCGAGCACAGGCCCCTCCACGTCGAGCGTAACAGGGTCGTAAACCCCCCCGGCGTTGCGCGCAGTGACGTTGGCATTTGCCGCCAGAGGTGTGCCAAAGGCCAGGGCGGCCAGTGTCATACCCCAGCGTGCTCGGCTCGGTAACAAGTATCCGAGATAATCCATGTAATTTCCTCCCGCATAGAACAACAAGCGCGGCGTCGAGGGTTCGAAACGAAGCTTGCTCAGCAACGAGCCGCCGACACATCCACAGTTCCGACTTAGAATTCCGCGCTAAAACCGAACGTCACGATCCGTCCGTACGGGTTCGACACATAGCGGTTGATGCCATAGGTGCGGCCCAATGTGCCGCCGTAGAACACCGGATCACGGTCGAACAGGTTCCTGACGTTCAGGTACAGCCTGGCGTTTGTACCCCCACCAAATCTCAGCCGGTATGCGGCGGTCATATCCACCGTCGTATCCGCCTCGACCCGGTCGCCTCCGCCGATAGGCCTATTGTTCTCATCAAGGATCAGCGGCTCAACAGTCTCGTCGCTCCAGTTCCTGTAGGCGCCGGTATGATTCAGGAACCCGTTTATCGAGAAGTCACCCAGAGCCCAGCCAAACTGGAACCGGAACCGCTTCTGGATTTGAGGAAAGCTTGAATTATAGCCGGAGGTGTTGAGCGTATTAAATTCTTCGCCGCCGAAATTCTGGTCGAAGCGGGTATAGTAGGTGCCTGACACGCCGAAGGTGAATCGACCGAAATCGGTTCTGTGCCGATAGGTGATGTCCGCGTCGATGCCTTGGACGGTCATGTTGAGCACATTGCCCTGGTCGTTGTTGTTCATGAAATAGGTTATGGGCGGCAGCGTCGTTGAGATGGTGCCGCCGTTGGCGACATTCGCGAACTCGTTTATTTGGGCCGTCGTGCAGCCCGTTGGGCAGATCGTCAGCCGGTCCCGCATCGCGGTAGAATAAAGCTGTTGCACGATCTCAAGTCGGTTCACGCCGCCGATAAACTTGTTGCTCCAGTATGTCAGCGATGCCCGAAGGCCCCGGCTCTGCGGCGGTACAAAGTCGACGCCGAGGGACCAGCTGTTACCGGTCTGTGGCTTGGCGTCAGGCCCCATGCCATAGTCGCGCGTCAGGCCCAAGTTCGAGGACGTGCCGATCTGGCATACGGTAACCGCACTCGCGCAACCGGGCAGCAACCTGGCATCTGGATAAATATCGAGCGGAACGTAGAATGGCTGGGAGCGCGTCACCCCAGTCGCTCTGCGCTGATAGCCCAGCTCCGGAATTCCGATCGAGGTCAGCGGCGGCGCAACGAACGCGGTTGCATAGTTGCCGCGCAGTCTCAGCCCTGAAACCACCTCCCAGTTGGCCGCGATCTTGGGATTGGTGGTGCCGCCCACATCGTTGTAATGATCATATCGGCCCGAGAGGCTAAGATCGAGCCGCTTCATCAACGGCACACCCATGTCCTCCGAGACCAGCGGAACCGCGACTTCGACATAGCCCGAGAGGGCATTGCGGCTGAGCGTGAAGCTAACTTCGCCGGTCAAGTCGGTATCTTCGACATGCTGCTGGGCCCAATAATATTCGCCGCCGAACGCCAGGCGCACATCGCCGGCCGGCAATGCGAACACCACGCCCTGCGCTTCCAGCTTTGCCTGGTTGAATCTGTTGAGGTGCATGAGGGAGTTCTCGTTGGTATAGAGACTTGCCAGAACCGCCTCCGAGGTCCTGCCGCCATTGGGCTGCCAGACGTCCAGCGCGTTCTCCGTCGTCAACGGGATGTTTGTAGCGCGGCTAATAGCTCCGGTCGCGGACCTGGTGCCGTTCAGTGCTTCCTGTACGCAGGCGGTGCAGATAAGGCCGTAGTTGTTCGTGTAGCTGCGGCTGTGCCCGAACGCGTTGCTAAGCGTCACGGACCAGCTATCGGACAGCTTGTATTCGGCATTACCGTAGAGATAGAGCGTCTCGTTCTTCGCCTGCTGCGTTCCGTAGTCATTCCCGGGCCTGATCGCGGACCAGGTGACCACCTGCTGCGTCGCCGTGGGGTCCCCCGCCGGCGCCGTATAGAATGGATTGATCTGGCCAAAGCGACTCGACGCCGGAGAGAAGGCCCCCGGGCCGAAGACGGTCACGTTGTTGA
>JBEBRC010000212.1:0-6009 GCA_040395055.1 Steroidobacter denitrificans | reverse complement strand
GCCACCATGACCGCCAGCATGGCGGGATACAAACCGGCGCACCCGTTCTGGCCAATCGTGGTGCCGAACGTAGCGGCAAAGCTGGCAATCGACTCGGGCACGCCAATGCGTCGGGTCTGCGCCTCGATGCTCAGCGGGATCGTGGCAGCGCTGGAGCGGCTGGTGAAGGCGAAGGATAGCGCCGGCCACACCTTGCTGAAGTAGCGCCCCGGGTTGAGGCCGGTGAGGGTCAGCAACAAGGCATGGACGCCGAACATGATGGCAAGCCCCAGATAAGAGGCGACCACGAAGCCGCCGAGCTTGATGATGTCCTGCAGGCTGGAACTGGCGACCATGTTGGTCATCAGCGCCAGCACCCCATAGGGGGTCAGGTCGATGACGATCCGCACCAGCTTCATCACCCACGCCTGCACGGTGTCGATGGCCGCCAGCACCCGTTCGCCCTTGCTTGTGTCATCCTTCAAAAGACGCAGCACTGCCACACCGAGAAAGGCGGCGAAGATCACTACGCTGATGATGGCCGTGGGTGTGGCGCCCGTCAGTTCTGCGAACGGATTCCTGGGGAGCAGGGACAGCACCAGTTCCGGCGCCGTCAGGTCCGCCACCTTGCCCACGGCGTTGTTTTGCAGCGCGGCCAGCCGGTCGGATTCCTGTGCTCCCTGCACCAGCCCCTCCGCAGTCAGGCCGAACAGGTTGGTGACGAATACCCCCACCAGTGCGGAGATCAGTGTGGTGAACAGCAGCGTGCCGATCGTCAGCACGCCGATCTTTCCCAACGACGACGCATTGTGCAGCTTGGAGACGGAGTTCAGGACCGAGATGAACACCAGCGGCATCACGATCATCTGCAGCAGCTGAATGTATCCGCTGCCGACGATATTGAACCAAGTGATCGACAGCGTGAGCGTCGTGCTGTCGGGGCCGTAGATGAGGTGCAGCACCAGGCCGAACAGGATGCCAAGCATCATCCCCAGCAGCACACGCTTCGCCAGGCTCCAGCTTGGATTGGCATGGGAACCAAAAGCGAGCAGTACGGCGGCAAAGGCCGCTATGTTCAGTACCAGCGGAAAGTTCATTATCCTGTTCGACGCTCTATTGGGGGCAGGAATCAGCTGTTACGGCTGCGGGAAGATCAGCACCCGTTTTGTTGGATTCTTCGGAGTATATTCTTCATCCCCGAGTCGGGGCGATCGTATTGCCTATCGTGGAGCGTCATGCGGGGCTGCTGCCGGACGATGAAAATGCCCGGGCGCGCGTACTGGCGGCTCTCCCATTCCTCGATGAGCCGCGCCTCGTGTGCGTCGTCGAGGTGGCCCGGCTCGCCTGGACGCGGATCCTAGACGACCCGCACACCTTCCAGCAGAATCTGGGTCATGGCGCTGGCTTTTGCTCGCGCGCAATCGATGCTATCGCCCATCGCGAGCGACACGCCCATGCGGCGCTGGCCGCGCACCTCGGGCTTGCCGAACAGCCGCAGTGCCGTATCCGGCTCGGTGAGCGCACGCTCCACTCCCTCGAAGCGAACATCGCGGGACTCGCCTTCAACCAGCAATGCACAGGACGCGCTGGGACCTCGCTGGCGAATGTTCGGGATGGGCAGACCGAGGATCGCACGCGCATGTAATGCGAACTGGGACAGGTCCTGCGAGATCAAGGTCACGAGACCGGTGTCGTGCGGCCGGGGCGAGACCTCGCTGAAGTAGACCACATCGCCAGCGATGAACAACTCGACGCCAAAGATGCCGTTGCCGCCCAGGTTCGCCGTAATGGCGTGGGCGATGCGCTGCGATTCGGCGAGCGCCGCTGCGCTCATGGGCTGCGGCTGCCATGACTCGCGATAGTCGCCGTCTATCTGGGAATGCCCGATCGGCTCGCAGTAGCTCGTCTGGCCGCCATGACGCACCGTGAGCAAAGTGATTTCATAGTCGAACTGGACGAACCCCTCTACGATGACACGACCGCTCCCGGCCCGGCCGCCTTGCTGCGAATACTCCCAGGCCGCAGCGACATCGGCCTGCGTGCGTACCAGGCTCTGGCCTTTTCCGGAAGAACTCATCACCGGCTTGACGACGCAGGGCAGCCCTATGGCACGGACCGCATCCCGATACTCAAGTTCGGTGTCGGCAAATCGAAACGGCGAGGTCCTGATCTGCAATTGTTCGGCCGCGAGCCGGCGGATGCCTTCGCGGTCCATCGTCAGCTGCGCGGCCCTGGCCGTCGGCACCACCGTAAACCCCTCGCGTTCCAGCTCGACCAGCGTCGCGGTGGCGATTGCCTCGATCTCCGGTACGATGAGCTGCGGGCGCTCGCGCGTGATCACTTCGCGCAGCGCAGCACCGTCAAGCATATTGACGACATGAGAGCGGTGGGCGACCTGCATCGCCGGCGCGTTGTCATACCGGTCGAGCGCAATCACTTCACAGCCGAAGCGCTGCAGTTCGATCGTCAGTTCCTTGCCGAGCTCGCCTGAGCCCAGCAGCATGATCCGTGTGCCGGACGAGGTCAGGGGCGTACCTAGGGTCGTCATGGTCTCGATGCATCTGGCCGAAAGGCGGCAGTATAGGGAATATGGCTCCTGACTTGAGTCATGGAGTCATTTTGCGGTTGTCTCCACGGCGGGCAGCAGTCGAAACTCCATAACTCAAGTCCGGCTCCGCTCCGCGCAGGTGATCGAATGAATTGGCTCGCACACGTCCTATTGTCGGAGTCCGAGGTCGACTTTCGACTCGGTAATTTGCTGGCGGATCTGGTTCGAGGCGAGGAGCGCCGCCTCATGAGCGCAGAGTTTCTGCGCGGAGCGCAATGCCACAAGCTCATCGATGCGTACACCGATTCCCACCCTGTGGTGCACCGAAGCCGCGCGCGCCTTGGGGACGAGCATCGTCGTTTCAGCGGGGTGCTGGTCGATATCTTCTACGACTATCTACTGGCCAGGACCTGGAACGACTACGTCCGGGTATCGCTGGAGCGCTACACGGCCGACTTTTATGCCGCAGCCCGGGCACGGGAGATGGCGTTGCCGGCGCGCGCGCAGGTCACACTCGATCGTATCCTCGAGCATGACCTGCTGGGATCCTATCGGCGCATCGAGGGGCTGGAGCGCTCGCTGTGTCGTTTGTCCGCTTACCTGTCGAGCCGTTGGCGCCGCGAGTTTGCGCTGGAGCGCAGCGTGGCGGTGCTGCTCGCCGATGAGGACATGTTTGCGGCGGACTTCGCCGAATTCTTCCCGGCATTGACGCTTCACGTCGATCAGAACCGATACCGCATCTCAGGCCACGTACGTGTTTCGACGCCGAGTTGAAGGGCGAGACTGTGGTGTACAGCCCCGCGCCGTTGGCCGTTACAGCTACGCTATTCGCCGGGAGCCGCCAGCCTGGCCCTCAACCCTGCAAGTGCTCGCGGAAGAATGCGATCGTCCTGGACCAGGCGAGCTTTGCCGCGTCTTCGTCGTAGCGTGGCGTGGTGTCGTTGTTGAAGCCATGCTGTGTGCCAGGGTAGAGATGCGCCTGGTATTTCACACCCGCTTTCTTCAATGCGGCCTCGTAGGCGGGCCACGCTGCATTGATGCGCTCATCAGTTTCGGCGAAATGAATCTGTAGCGCCGCCTTGATGGACGGCACGTCTTCAAGCGCTGCGCCGCTGCCGTAGAAGGGAACCGAAGCATTCAGCTCAGGCACTTGCGTCGCCAGGAAGTTGGCGATGCCGCCGCCGTAGCAGAAGCCCACGACGCCCAGTTTGCCATTGCCCTGTGGAAGATCCTTGAGGTGGTGGGCGGTCGCGACGAAGTCCTGGCGCGTCTTCGCCTGGTCGAGCTGACCAAACAGTTCCCGAGCCTTGTCTTCGTTGCCGGGATAGCCACCCAAAGGAAACAGCGCATCGGGTGCGAAGGCGATGAAGTTCTCCAGCGCTACGCGGCGAGCAATATCTTCGATATGCGGATTCAAGCCGCGATTCTCGTGCACCACCAGCACGACCGGGAGCTTGCCCGCAGCGCCGGCCGGCTGCACCTGGTAGCCGCGTACCCGGCCGTAGCCAGGCGCTGGCAGTTCCACGAACTGCGCCTTGATGCGTGCGTCCGAGGGCGCAATCTGCTGCGCCTCGGCGAAGCGAGGACTCAATGCATCGAGCAGGCCGGCCGCTGTCAGGCCACCCAGAGCGAAGGTCGCAGCGCCATCGAGGAATCCGCGCCGGGAGATTTGACCGTGCACATACTTGTCGAATAGCTGCAGCACTTCAGGATGGAAATCGCGGGCTGTTTTCTTGGTCATTCGGGGTCTCCGCATGGATCGGTCGGGTCAGATCGGTCGGGTCAGCCGGAAGAATCATCCGAGGCAAAGCGTCTCACAAATCCAGCCCTGGATCGAGTCAGTTGTTGCTGCTCGCGAGCTGGGTGTCCTGCGCGTCTGTCTCCATCCATCGGCGGATGCGTATCGCGTCCGCGGTTCGTGTGTACTTACCGAAGGAATTCAGCAATATCATCACGATCGGCCGTCCGTCGATCAGCGCCTTCATGACCAGGCAGCGCCCCGCAGCCTGCGTGTATCCGGTCTTTTGCACCAGGATGTCCCAGTCCGGCTTGCGCACCAGGTTATTGGTGTTGCGGTATTCCACCGTGTGGCGACCGATGCTGATGGTCTCGTCCGTATCGGTGGAGTATTCGCGGATCAATGGATGGCGTGACACGGCCATCACCAGCTTTGACAGGTCCACCGGACTGGCGATGTTGTCGCTGGACAGGCCGGTGGTATCGGCGAAGTGACTTTGTGTCATGCCCAGCGCCTTCGCCTTTTGGTTCATGGCGCTGAGAATGGCATGGGTTCCGCCAGGGTAGCTGCGGCCCAACGCATGGGCGGCGCGATTCTCGGACGACATGAGCGCGAGGCGCAACAGTTCGCCTCGCGTCAGCGTGGCGTCGATGGGCAGCCGGGAAGGCCCGCCCTTGTCCGTGGCGCGCTCGGCGGTGGTGATCTTGATCGGTTCATCCAGCGCCAGCCCCGCCTCCAGGACGACCAGCGCAGTCATAAGCTTGGTGATCGAGGCGATAGGAACGGCGACATCGGCGTCTTTCGAAAACAGTACCGAGGAATTCGATTCATCGAGGATCAGGATGGCGTTCGATCGTATGCCAGCGTCGCTGGGCTTGCCCGGGAGGGCCTGCGACACGGCAGGGAGCAGGAATCCGATGGCGATCGCACACAACCAGAACGCTGCCCTACTCTCGGCGATGAGTCGCATGGATTCCCCTGTTGATCTTCTTGGAAGTGACGCCGGAGTATGCCTGCGTTCGCCGGGGGAGTGACAGGATTTTGCTCGGCCTGTTGCCTTCGAGGTCCGTGTCGGCCGCGGATCATGGCTGTGCTAGGGAACCGATGGCGTCTTCTTTGCATCCAGCGCAGCGATTTCGCGTGCCAGGACCTGACCAAGCTCTTCGACCGTGTTTGGCTTGTAGATCAGCTGATCGATACCCTGTCGCTGCGCGACCTCCTGGTCCGCCTGGCGGATGTAGCCCGAGGTGATGATGATCGGAATGTCGCTGCGGATCTGTCGCAGTTCGGCGGCCAGCTTGAAGCCCGGCAGGCCGGGCATGGACAGGTCGGTGACGACGATGTCGAAGTCATGCGGCGCTGAGCGAAACGCGCTCAGCGCCGCGCGCGGGTCGCTGTGGCCGCTGACGCGGTAGCCCAGGCGCGCCAGCGCGCGCCTGGCCAGAAGAACCAGGGCTTCCTCGTCATCGACATACAGGACGTGCTCGCCGCCCCCGCTGGCCGCTGCCGGTTTCTTTGGTGTTTCCGGGTGCACGTCGGTGGCGGGTAGATACACTGTGAAGGTGGTGCCTCGGCCGAGTTCGCTATGCACGTCGATCGCGCCATGGTGGCCCTTGACGATGCCATGTACGACCGATAGGCCCAATCCTGTGCCCTCGCCGGGGGCTCGCGTGGTGAAGAACGGATCGAATGCATGCCGCAATGTCCGCGGATCCATGCCACAACCCTGGTCTGCCACTTGCAG
>JBEBRC010000211.1:0-6045 GCA_040395055.1 Steroidobacter denitrificans | reverse complement strand
CCAGGCCGATGAATCAGGTTCGTGTCGCCGACGCGCCGCGCATCGCCGCCGAATGGCGGCTGCTGCTGACAGCGGTCCAGTACTTCACGCGCATGCCCGTGCCCGCCTGGGTGGGCCATACGCAGCAACAACTCGACGGCGCCGCGCGCTACTTCCCCTTGGTCGGCTGGCTGGTGGGCGCCGCCGGGGCATTGGTGCTGTGGGCCGCGAGTCTGCTGCTTCCCGCCCCGCTGCCCGTCATTCTCAGCACGGCGGCGACGATCTGGCTGACCGGCGCCTTCCACGAAGATGGGCTGGCGGACACCTTCGATGGTCTCGGCGGCGGCGCGACCCGCGAGCGGGCGCTGGAGATCATGAAGGATTCGCGGCTCGGCACCTTCGGCGCGGCTGCCTTGTTCCTGGCGCTGTTGCTGAAAATCGCGGCGCTCGCCGCCATGCCGCTCGAACTGGCCATGGCAGCGCTGCTCGCCGGGCACGCATTCTCGCGCGCCTGCGCCGTGACTTTGCTGTATGCCGCATCCTATGTCGGCAGTACCGAGCATTCGCGCGCCAAGCCTGTCGCACAACGCATGAGCGCCGGCGAGTATTGCGTGGCCTCGATCTTCGGCCTCCTGCCTCTGTCCCTGTGCGGCCTGCCTGCCTTGGCGGGGATCGCGGCCTCGATCGTGGCGTTGGCCTGGCTGGCGCGGTGGTTCCGGCAACGCCTGGGTGGCTACACCGGCGACACCCTGGGAGCTACGCAGCAGATCTGCGAGATCGCCTTCCATATCGGATTGATCGCGGCATGGACCTCTTTTTGATCCGTCATACGCCGCCGGCCGGCGTGGACGGACTGTGCTACGGCCGCCTGGAGGTATCACTCCCGCCAAGTGCCGACGACGACATCCGCGCGACGCTGGCGCGGCTGCCTCGCATGGATGGAATCTTTTCCAGCTCGTCGCAGCGCTGCCTGCGGCTCGCCGCCGCCATCGCGCGGCGCGACGCATGCCCGCTGACGCAGGCGCCGGCGCTGCAGGAACTGGATTTCGGCGCATGGGAAGGCCTGAGCTGGCAGCAGATACCCAGGCACGAGAGCGATCCCTGGGCGCTCGATCCCTGGCATCGATCCCCTCCCGGCGGCGAAACCGAACAAGCCCTTTGGCAGCGCGTCAGCGCATGGCACGATCAAACCCTGCCGCATTGCACCGGCCGCCAGGCCATCGTGGGCCACGCCGGCTCCCTGCGCCTGCTGCGCTGCCTGATTCTGCGCTTGCCGATCGAGCAACGCTGGTCATGGCGGATCGGTTGGGGCGAGATCGTCCGCTTGCAAAGCGCAGCCTGAATTGCCGCTCGGTGCGCACTCGCGACACCGCGGCGGGCGAGTTGACGCGCCCCAGGTTTATCTTCATCATCCGCCGCAGCGACAAGTTCCCCACGACGAGAACCCCAGCGCATCGCTCTTAATAGCCTTGCCACCGGCACATGCTGCGATCCGCAGCATGACGCAACGGCAAGACTAAGGATCCATGCCTGGTGTTCCCCAGGGATTCAAACGGGAACTCGGGTAAATGCCCGGGCTGCCCCCGCAACTGTAAGTGGTGTGCCGCGCGTCGATAAACCACTGGATTTCACGTATCAGCCGTGATCCGGGAAGGTGACGCAAGCGGACTAGAAGCCACGAGCCAGGAGACCTGCTTGCCGCAGTCGTCCATCGAACAGCCGGGGTGTGCTGTGAGAGCGGGAGTTCCCGAGTGGCGACCGGTGCATGGTTTCGCCGCAGGCGCGCGAACCGTGTGGTTGCGTCTTTTCGCGGAGCTTCCTTGTCCATGCGTATTTCCCTTCACGCGGCGCCGTCGTGCGCCGTGGTCGTATCCACATCCTTGCTGTTCGGACCGCTGAGCGCATCCCAGGCCGAGCCCGCGGCCGGCTATCAAGAGCTGGACCGAGTCGTGGTCACGGCCAATCGCATCGAGCAATTGCAATCCAGCGTCGGCGATTCGATCACCGTCATCGAGCCGGATGAGATCCGTCTCGGCCAACACCCGATGGTCTCGGAGCTGCTGGCCACCACACCGGGGGTAGTGGTGTCGAGCAACGGCGGCTACGGCACCGTCACCTCGGTGCGCATCCGCGGCGCAGAAACCGACCAGACAGTGGTACTGATCGACGGCGTCAAACTGAACGACCCCTCCAGCGCCGGAGGCGGCTACGACTTCGGCAATTTGATGGTGAACGACCATGCGCGCATCGAGGTGCTGCGCGGTCCGCAGTCCACGCTCTGGGGCAGTCAGGCGATAGGCGGTGTGGTGAACATCGTGACGCCCACGCCGGAAGGCCCGCTGTCGGGATCCGTGTCCGCCGAAGGCGGCGCACGCAACACTGCATTGCTGCGCGCGCGCGCCGAAGCCGGCGGCGAGCGCTTCGCGTGGCGAGTCGGCGGCAACTACCTGACCACCGATGGCATCTCTGCCTTCGACGAAAGACTCGGCGGCCGCGAAGAAGACGGCTATCGAAACATCGGCTTCAATATCCGCGGCATACTCAAGATCAGCGAGGCCGCCTCGGCCGAACTGCGCTCCACCTGGAGCAAGGGACGGACGCAGTTCGACGGCTTCCCGCCACCTGATTACAGCTTCGCCGATACCGACGAGTATGGCTACAATGAGCAACTCGTCACCTATGCCGGCGTCAACCTGGCCGCGTTCGACGGCCGGCTGGCCAACCGTTTCGGCTTCGCATACACCGACATCGACCGTGAGAATTTCGATCCAGGCAACACGGTGCCGAAGACCTTCGATGCCTCCGGCCGCAACAAGCGGTGGGAGTATCAGGGCACGTTCGATCTGGGCCAGCGCTGGGGCGCGGTATTCGGACTGGAGTCGGAGACCTCGTACCTGGAAACCTCCTCGCCCAGCAGCTTCGATCCGAATCCGGTGCCGGTGAAGAACGACGTCCGGCTGGACAGCGCCTATGCGCAACTGTCCGCCAAGGCGCTCGAGACGCTCACCTTGACCGCCGGCCTGCGCCACGACGATCACGATACCTTCGGCGGCAACACTACCGGCCGCGCCACCCTGGCCTGGTCGGTTGCTCCCGCAACCCTGCTGCGCGCCAGCTACGGCGAGGGGTTCAAGGCTCCGACGCTGTATCAGCTGTACAGCGATTATGGCAACGAGGCACTTGCCGCCGAAGAAGCCGAAGGCTGGGACGCGGGCATCGAACAGCGGCTCTTCGACGACGCCTTGCTGCTCTCGGCGACGTACTTCAGCCGCGACACCACCAACATGATCGACTTCGTCTCCTGCGGCGGCGCCGATCCGCGCTGCGCGACGCGCCCCTTCGGCTTTTACGACAACGTGCAAAAGACGACCTCGGACGGCGTGGAACTCGGCCTGGTCGCGCAACTCGGCGAGCGCCTGCGCGTCACGGCCAACTACACCAGCCTGGATGCGCAGAACGCAGCGCGGGACAACGTCAATTTCGGTCGGGAGCTGGCACGCCGCCCCAAGCAGACGGCCAATGCCAACCTGAGCTACACCTGGCCGATCGGCCTGGCGACGACCGTGGCCGTGCGTCATGCCGGCCGAAGCTTCGACGATCCGGCCAATACCGTGGCGCTCGAGGCCTACACGCTGGTCGATCTGCGCGCCACGTATACCGTCTCCGATTCGCTGGAGGTGTTCGGCCGGCTCGAGAATGCCTTCGATGAAACCTACCGCACCGCCGGCCAATACGGCTCGATCGGCCGCGGTCTGTTCGTCGGTGTCCGCCAGGCGTTCTGAACCTGATCGACGCCGCGGCCGGATTCCGAACCGCGGCGCCGGGCGGCTGTCGTGCGCGGCGCTGATGGCGCTGGCAAGTGGCTGGGCGTGCACGGCGTCCTGCGCCACACTCTCGGGGATGACGCCGGCGCAGGCGTCATCTTCGCTGCCGGCGCCGACGCGCATCGTGTCGCTCAATCCTTGCATCGATGCGATTCTGGTCGAGCTGGTGCCGCTGCCGCATATCGCCGCGCTCAGCCATTATTCGCGAGATCCGCAGCGTTCCGCCATCGCCGCACTGGCACAGCAGCTGCCCATTACGTACGAAACCGCGGAAGAGGTCGTGGCGCTCAAGCCGGATCTGGTGTTGAGCAGCCGGCATTCGGCGCTTGCCACGCGTAACGCGCTGCAACGTGTCGGCATTCGTTTCGAACTGTTCGAGGTTCCGGACTCCGTCGCCAGCAGCCTGGCCCAGGTGCGGCAGATCGCCGCCCTGCTCGAGCGCCGCCAAGAGGGTGAAATACTGGTGAACAAAATCGAGCGGGCGCTGGCGGCGGCGCGCCCCGATGCGGCGCATCGTCCGCTGAGCGCAGTGATCTATCAACCAGGTGGGCTGTCGGCCGGCGCCGAAACGGTGACCGGCGAGTTGATGCAACTCACCGGGCTTCAGAATGTGGCACAGCGCTATGGCATCCGGCAGTACCGGCCATTGCCGCTGGAAATGCTGGTGTCCGCGCCCCCGGACATCCTGCTGGCAGGATCGACCTCCAGCACGGCATCGATGCAGGCTGAACGCGTCATGCATCACCGTGCGCTGCGCGCGCTGCAGGCGCGCATGACTCGCGCCAACTATCCGGCCCGCCTGCTGTATTGTGCCGGCCCGACCATGATCGATGCCGTCGCCGCGCTGGTGGACGCCCGCAAGCAAGCGGCACGCGCGCGAGACGGATCATGACTGCACGGCGCTGGCTGACGCCGGCATTGGCCTGCCTGGTGATCCTGCTCGCCGCCGCCTCCATCGTCACCGGCAGAGTCACGCTTGGGACCGACGTCTGGTCGGCGCAGGATCCGATCGGCCGCATCATCCTGCTCGAACTGCGCTTGCCGCGTGCATTGCTGGCGATACTGATCGGCGGCGCCCTGGGCCTGGCAGGCGCGGCGCTGCAAGGCTACTTGCGCAATGCATTGGCCGATCCCGGCACGCTCGGCGTGTCGGCGATGGCCGCGCTGGGGGCGGTGCTGAGCCTATTCTTCGACATTGCCGGACTGCACCCTTGGGCGCTGCCGCTATGCGGCGTCGCCGGAGGCATGCTCGGCATGGCGGCCTTGTTCATGCTGGCGGGCATCACTGCCAGCGTGCTGACCCTGGTGTTGTCCGGCATCATTCTCAGTGCGGTCGCCGTGGCGGGCATCTCGCTGCTGTTGTCGCTGTCGCCAAGCCCCTGGGCGGCGGGGGAGATCGTGCGCTGGATGCTGGGTGCGCTCACCGATCGCAGCCTGGACGATCTTGCGATTGCGGCGCCACTGATCGTTGCCGGCAGCATCGCCACCCTGGCCTGCAGCAGGCCATTGGATGCGCTGACGCTGGGCGAGACCGGCGCCCGCTCGCTGGGTATCGACCTGGATCGCGCACAGTGGCAGCTGGCGACGGGCATCGGACTCATCGTCGGCGCCAGCGTCGCCGTCTCCGGCATCATCGGCTTCGTGGGGTTGGTGGTCCCTCATCTGCTGCGCCCGATCGTCGGCGCACGCCCGGGTGCGCTGCTGGTGCCCAGTGCGATCGGCGGCGCGGCGCTGGTACTCGCGGGCGACATCACGGTGCGCCTGCTGCCGGGCGGATCGGAACTGCAACTGGGGGTCGTGATGTCCTTGGTCGGGGCGCCTTTCTTTTTCATGCTGCTGGCCTCGATGCGCCGCAAGCTCACATGAATCGAACCGACGATCTGCTACGAATCGCAGCGCTGCATTTCCGGCGCGGCCAGCGCCAGATCCTCGATGCGATCGATGTGTGCTTCCAGCGTGGCTGCGTCACGGCCGTGCTTGGCCCCAACGGCGCCGGAAAATCCACCTTGCTCGGCTGTGCCGCAGGTCTGCTCGAGCCCTTGCAAGGCAAGATCGAACTGGACGGCGAGCCGCTGGCATCGCTGCCCGCCATGGTACGCGCGCGCCGCATTGCGTTCCTGCCGCAAACACCCGAGATTGCCTGGCCGGTCGATGTCGAGACACTGGTCGGCCTGGCCCGCATTCCATTCCACGGCGTTGCCAGCGACGCCGAGAATCGCGCCGCCATATCGAACGCGATGCA
>JBEBRC010000210.1:0-6105 GCA_040395055.1 Steroidobacter denitrificans | reverse complement strand
TCGAAACCGTCGGTGCCGGCGGGGTTGTCGAAAGTATCCGTGCGGTCGCCGCCTGCGGCGAGCTCATTGTGGCTGGGAGACTGTGGCTTCATCGATGTCACTCCGACCTTGAGGGATGATCCAGCGCGACCGAAGCGGGTGAACAGGGCCGGGCCCCGTGGCGCCGGCACCGGCCATGTGCCGGCAATCCCGATCGATCGACGATGGAGTTTGATACTGCAGCGCCGCACCGCATGCCGCTGTAGGATTGCAGCTCGACGCCAACCCAATGGTTACAATTGAAACTATTTATTCATGGCGAGTCAAGCGTGAGCGGCACGGACCCGAGCATTGTCACACCGCAACCGGGCGATGCGGCGGATCAGCTGCATCTGGAACACTTCATTCCATACCGGCTGTCGGTTCTGTCCAATATCGTCAGCATGAGCATCGCCGACCAGTACGAACGCGAATTCGGCCTGTCGATTCCTCAATGGCGCATCATGGCGGTGCTGGCGCGCTACCCGGATTTGTCGGCCATCGAAGTGGCCGAGCGTACTGCCATGGACAAGGTTGCGGTCAGTCGCGCGGTCCGTGGGCTGCTGGCCTCGCGACGGCTGGTGCGCAGTTACGACCAAGGCGACCGCCGCCGCTCCATGCTGCGGCTGTCGCCGACCGGGCACGCGGTATACAAGCGTGTCGCGCCGCTGGCCCTGCAATACGAGCAAGCCTTGCTCGATTCGCTCGGCGCCAGCGATCGACAGACACTGCAGCGGCTCATCGATCGACTGATGGAGCGCGCCAAGGCACTGGACGGGCGTCCTGGGGCCACAGGCTCGGGCCGTTCCTGAGGCAGAAGCATTGAGACCGAGGCGGACTCGCGCCCCGACCGCGGCGGCCGGCGCACAACAAGCTCTACCTGCTGCAGGCGACCCGGCTTTCACTGGCTTGGTTATACTTCGCATCATCTTGAACATGCGCTGGCGCGCAAGGAGGCCCCGGAGTGAGAAACCGCCGCGGAGGTTTCGGATGCGACATTACTGCCTCCCGAGCCGCCAGGGCCGCCTGCCGGCCTGCATACCCGATGCTCGATCGCGCATTCGCCTGCGCCGCCGGTCCCTCGGCAGCACACCGCTTGCCTCGGCCGGCACGCGGTGCATCGCGACCTTCGTAACCCATCCAGCTCAAAACCTGACCGCCCGCGTCCGCAGGTAACGATCCATCATGTCCACTACGATTCCCGCTGCGCGCCACAAGATCATCGAGCGCATCGCCCTCGCTGCGCGTCGACTGAGCAAACGCGGCGATCCATTGCCTGCCCAGGAGTTCGTCCGCCAGTACTACCATGGGGTCGCCGAAGAGGACCTGGGCGAGTATTCCAGCGACGATCTGGCGGTCGCGGCGCTGGCGCACCAGCGCTTCGCCGCCGTGCGCCGGCCGCGCCGGCCGCTGGTACGTGTCTACAACACGGCACAGACGCCCGCGGGCGATCCGGTCCGGCACACCATCGTCGAGACGACACTCGAGGACATGCCGTTCCTGGTCGACTCGTTGAGCATGGTGCTGATGCAGGCCGGACTCACCATCCACTTGATGGTGCATCCCGTATTGAACGTGCGGCGCGAGCACACCGGGCGCCTGCTCGGCCTGGCCGAGGACTCCGCCGCGGCCCAGCCTCGCCGCACTGCACGGCACCCCGCTGGTGCGGCGCCCAAGGCGGGTCGCCCGATCAATGAATCCTGGCAGCACATCCGAATCGATCGCATCGAGGATCCGCAGCGCCTGCGCGAGCTCGAGCAGCAGATCCTGCGCACGCTCACCGACGTGCAGCTGGCCGTCACCGACTGGAAGGCCATGAGCGATCGCGCACTCGACATCGCCCAGCAGCTCGAGCAGCAAGCGCTGCCGGTGCCCGCTGGCGAAGTGCGAGAAATCAAGGCGATGCTGGAATGGATGGCGGACGGCAATTTCACTTTCCTCGGCTACCGGCAGTACCGCCTGCGCCGCGGGCGCAGTGAGGACACCCTGGAAGCCATACCGGAAACCGGCCTGGGAATACTGCGAGTACGCCGCGGCCAACGCCGCGGCTCGACCGTATTGCGCGGCGAATCGCGCGCCAGCGCCCGCGAGCCGGAACTGCTCACGGTCACCAAGGCGAATTCGATCTCGACCGTGCATCGCGCGACGTATCTGGACTACATCGGATTGAAGACCTTCGATGCCGCGGGACGGGTCACCGGGGAAATGCGCTTTCTCGGATTGTTCACCTCCGTGGTCTACAACCGCAGCCCGCGCGAAATCCCGTTGCTGCGACATAAGATCGAACGCATCCTGCATCAATTCGGACTCGATCCGACCAGCCACGACGGCAAAGCCGTCACCTACGTACTGGATACGTATCCGCGCGACGAGCTGTTCCAGTCCAGCGTCCCGGAGCTGATGCGTACCGTGCGTGGCATCGTCAATCTCTACGAGCGCCAGCGCGTGCGGGTGTTTTTGCGCCGCGATGCCTTCAATCGCTTCTATTCAGCGCTCATCCTGGTGCCGCGCGATCGCTACAACACCCAGGTGCGCCAGCGAATGGAGGCCCTCATCAAGCAGCGGCTGCACGCCACCGCCATCGAATCGCAGGTGCGCTTGTCGGAGTCGGCCTTGGCGCGGGTGCACATGATCATCCGCCTGCCCGCCAAGGACGTTCCGCGGGTCGATGCCGACACGCTGGAAACCCTCATTGCCCGCGCGGTCCGCACCTGGGGAGACGCGCTGCACGATGCACTGATCGCCAGGCACGGCGAAATCCCGGGCCGTCGGCTCGCCGTGAGCTTCGACAATGCCTTCCCGGCATCCTACGAGGAGGAAGTGCCTGCTGCGGTCGCCGTCGACGACATTGCCATGGTCAACGAAGTGATCGCCGATGCCGAACGGGTCGCGATGCGCATCGCTCCCGACTCGCGCCCGGACGCGCCGCGCTCGATCGTTCACCTGCGCCTGTTCTGTTCGCGCGAACAGATTCCTCTGTCGCAAACGCTGCCGATACTGGAGAACATGGGATTCTTCGTGCTCAGCGAGCGCCCCTATCTCATCAGCGTGCCCGGTGCGCAACCGGTGTGGCTGCAAGACGTCGAAATGCAACGCCGTGACGACGCTTCGGCCGGCGCCGCCTTGCCCGATGAACGCTTCACCGATGCGTTTTCCTCGGTGCTCAGCGGTCGGGTCGAAAACGATGGCTTCAATCGGCTGGTGGTCATCACGGACCTGACCTGGCCGCAGGCGAATGTCCTGCGGGCGTATTGCCGCTTCGTACTGCAGACGGGCACCACCTTCAGCCAGTCCTACATGGAGCAGGTGCTGGCCGCCAACGCCTCCATCACCCGGGCGCTGTGGAAACTGTTCGAGGCTCAGTTCGATCCGGCGCTGCAACCGGCATCGAGGAAAAAGGCAATCGGGCGCCTGCAGCGCGAACTGGCCAGGCGCCTGGAATCGGTAACCAGCCTGGATGAAGACCGCATCCTGCGCCGCTTCGCCAATGCCATCCAATCGACCTTGCGTACCAACTACTTCCAGAGCGATGCCCAGGGACAGCGCAAGCCATGGCTGTCGTTCAAGCTCGATTCGCGCAACATTCCCGAACTGCCGCAGCCGCGACCCGCGTTCGAGATATTCGTCTATTCCCCCGAGGTAGAGGGGGTGCACCTGCGCATGGGCCTGGTAGCGCGTGGCGGCATACGATGGTCCGACCGGCGCGAGGATTTCCGCACCGAAGTCCTGGGCCTGATGAAAGCGCAGAACGTCAAGAACACGCTGATCGTTCCGGTGGGCGCCAAGGGAGGATTCGTGCCCAAGCGCATACCGGCCAATGCCAGCCGCGAACAGCTGCAGCGCGAAGGCATCGAGTGCTATCGCACCTTCATCCGCGCCCTGCTCGATGTGACGGACAACATCGTCGACGGCCAAATCGTTCCGCCCAAGCAGGTGCTGCGCCGTGACGGCGACGATCCCTACCTGGTGGTGGCCGCCGACAAGGGCACCGCGAGCTTTTCCGATATCGCCAACGGCATCGCGGCCGAGTATGGCTTTTGGCTCGGCGATGCCTTCGCCTCCGGTGGTTCGGCCGGCTACGACCACAAGAAGATGGGCATCACCGCACGTGGCGGCTGGGAATGCGTCAAGCGCCATTTCCGTGAAGTCGGCATCGATACACAGTCGCAGGAATTCACTGCGGCCGGCGTCGGCGACATGGCGGGCGATGTGTTCGGCAACGGCATGCTGCGCTCGCCGCACATCAGGCTGCTGGCGGCATTCAACCATCAGCATATATTCATCGATCCGGCGCCCGACGCAGCGGCCAGCTTCGCCGAGCGCCAGCGCCTGTTCAGATTGCCGCGCTCGAGCTGGGAGGACTACAACCCCAAGCTGATCTCCAGCGGCGGCGGCATTTTCTCGCGCAACGCCAAGTCGATCCAACTGTCCGCGGCGGCACAGGCCGTCCTCGGCGTGCAGCGCGAGACCTTCTCCCCGCCCGAACTGATCCGGGCGATCCTGTGCATGCCGGTGGATCTGTTGTGGAACGGCGGTATCGGCACCTACGTCAAGGCCTCCGACGAGAGCCATGCCGAAGTCGGCGACCGCGCCAACGACGCCGTACGGGTCAATGGCCAGGAACTGCGCTGCCGAATCGTCGGTGAAGGCGGCAATCTCGGTTTCACGCAGCGTGGACGCGTCGAGTACGCCCTCAACGGCGGCAAGATCAATACCGACTTCGTCGACAATTCCGCCGGCGTCGACTGCTCGGATCACGAAGTCAACATCAAGATCCTGCTCAACAATCTGCCGCCGGGTGCCGGGATCACGCTCGCACGGCGCAACAAGCTACTGGCGAGCATGACGGATGAGGTCGCCACGCTGGTGCTGCGCGACAATTATCTGCAGAGCCAGGCGCTGTCGATGCTGGAAACGCGCGCGGCCAAGGACCTGCTGGAGCACGCGCATACCATCCGCTCCCTGGAATTGAGCGGCCTGCTGAACCGTTCGCTGGAATTCCTGCCGTCGATCGAGGAAATCGGCGAGCGACACAAGGCCGGCAGCGGCCTGACCCGCCCGGAACTCGCGATCCTGATCTGCTACGCCAAGATGGCGCTGTATTCGCTGCTGATCGATTCCGACGTGCCGGAGGATCCCTACCTGCGCCACGAACTGGATCGGTATTTCCCCACGCTCATGCAACGACGCCTGGGCCAGTACCTGGGCCAGCATCGCCTGCGCCGGGAAATCATCGCCACCGCAACCACCAACAGCATGGTGAACCGCATGGGCGCGACCTTTGCCCGGCGAGCGCAGGAGGACACCGGCGCGAATGCGGCCACGATCGTGCGCGCCTACGCCATCGCCCGCGAGGCATTCGACATGCGCACGACCTGGGGACAGATCGAAGATCTGGACACCCGCATCGGCGCGGCCACCCAATACGAAATGATGTTCGAAACGACGCGGCTGCTGCGCTTCTGCACTTACTGGCTGATCCACCGGCATGCGAACAAGCTGGACATCGAGCAGCAGGTATCGCGACTGCAGGACAGCCTGTCGCAGCTCGATGGCGTGCTGCCGCGCGTCCTCGCCGGCACCGACTTGGCGGAATTCGAAGCCCGCCGCGCCCACTATCGCGCCGCGGGGGTGCCCGAGGACCTGAGCCGGCGCATGGCAAGCCTCAACGCGCTGCGCTCGGGACCGGACCTGGTCGAAATCGCCGCCCAGACCCGGCAACCGATCGAAGCGGCTGCCATCGCCTATTTCGGCATCGGCACCGCATTGTCGCTGGACTGGATTCGCCAGCAGATCGAATCCTTGGAAGTGGGCGGCCACTGGCAGGCCATTGCGCGCACCACCTTGCGCGACAACCTGTACAACCTGCAGCGCGGGCTGTGCCTGCAGGTCCTCGGCGACGCGCGCAAGGCCGCCCCGGCGCAGGCCTTGGACGCCTGGATCGGCGGGCACCAGCAGGTCGTGGACCACCTGCGCCAGACCGTCAACGACATGCGATCCCTGCCCGCCATGGACTTCGCCACGCTCTCCGTCGCCCTGCAAGCCGTCCGCCGCGCCGCCGAAAGCTAAGGCGGCGGCACGCAGGAG
>JBEBRC010000209.1:0-6162 GCA_040395055.1 Steroidobacter denitrificans | reverse complement strand
GCGAGCCAAAACAGGGAAGAGTCGACTTATCGAGGCAGCGCTTCGAGTTCCGTTTTTCTTCGGCCTACTGAGCGCACAACAAACTGTGCCTCGATGGTCCGGCTGGAGTCGGTGTGGAGCGCAATGCACCGGAGCTGAAGGTGCGGCGCTCCACCCCTTAACTCAACCGGATGCGGTCAAGATGCAACTGGAACACTCATGCCGCCGTCGGCCATGACAACGGCACCGACGATATAGGAGGCACGATCAGATGCCAGAAACGATACGACCTCGGCAATTTCCTCGGGCTGGGCAGCACGACCGATGGGAGTTTTCTCGCCGTGCTGCGCCAGGAAGGCGGGGCCATCGTCGACGACGTCATTCAGTATGTTCGTAACGACATCGCCGGACCCGACGGCATTGACGCGTATCCCGTTGTCAATCGCCTCCAATGCCAGTACGCGCGTCAGTTGGGCAAGTGCTCCCTTGGAACCGGCATACGCTGCAATCGTGGGAAATGCCTGGTAGGAGGCGTAAGACGCAATATTGATGATAGCCCCGCTTTTGTTCGGGATCATCGACTTCATGGCCTCTCGCGAGTGCAGGAATGCGGCGGTCACATTCACGGCCTGAACGCGCTCCCAGTCCTGGCGCGTCATGTCCACGACGAGTTTGTTGATGATGATGCCGGCGTTGTTGACCAGGATGTCGAGTCGGCCAAAGTGTTCAATCGCCGTGGACACCGCCTTCTCGGCGGCACCGTCGCTGGTGATGTCGGCAATCAGCGGAACCAGGCCAGGCCTTGCAAGCTCTTCGACGGTCGGGCTTATGTCTTCTGCGATGACTTTGGCCCCTCGCTCGTGAAACATCAGCGCAACAGCCCGGCCAATTCCGCTGGCCGCACCGGTTACCAGAACGACTCGGCCTTCGAACTCCGTGCGAATATCAGATGACATGTGAACTCCAGGATCGTGTGTCGGGCAGCAACGGTTGCCGCCCTGGAGTGAACACCTTCCTCCACCCGCACGCGATCTTCTGACGTGTTCTTGCCAAACTATCGGAGTTTTGCTTTTACTTATGCGGCACCTGGATCTGCAAGACTCACTTCGGACGGATGTTGAAAAAGCCAATGGAAAATCCTGATCCGATACGTCGCCCTGACCGTCGGAATCTGATCCCGGCACACAAGATGCCTGACTACTTTCCGGCGGAGGCGCGCCTTTTGACCGGCCATCACCTGGACTCCGACGTGCAGGTGCAGATATTCAGGCACCGAAACACGACACGGAGCCTGGCTATTCCCGCCGTGGCAGAGCCGTTGCTGGTGTTGGTCGTTACCGGCGCTGCGCTCGTCGAAGAGCGTGTGGGCGATCAGGAGTGGATGGCACATGCCGTGGTGGCTGACGACTTTTTCCTCACCACGTCGCAGGTCCCTTACGAAATGCGGTGGCAAAGGAAAAGCGAAGCGGACTTCGAGGTCGTGCACGTTTATCTCAGTCAGCGCCTGCTTGATCTTGCCGCTCGCGATATCTCTGTCGGCGTACGAGAATTTCGACTACAGGAAATCTCCGGCGGACGCGACCTTGAAATCGCGAAATTGGTAAGGTCCCTGTTCGATGAAATGACCTCGGACCGGCGCGCCAGTGCCATGTATCTGCAGGGCATTGGCCAGGCGCTGGCAGTGCATCTGGTGCGCAGGTACAGGGATGAAACGGGATCCCCCCGGCAGGCACACGCGCTCCCCGTCTACAAGCTGCATCAGGCTGTTGAGGCCATGCGCAGGAATCTCGACCGTGAATTCAACCTGGCGCGCCTTGCGACAGACGCGGGTATGAGCCTGTCTCATTTCAGTCGTACGTTCCGGAAAGCAACCGGGGTCGCTCCGTCGCAGTATTTCATTCATCTTCGGATGGAAAGGGCGCGCCAGCTCCTTCTCGAGTCCGATGCAAGCATCATCAGCATTGCTCTCGATGTCGGATACAACAACCCAAGTCATTTCACGCACGTATTCAAACGCCACGTTGGCGTAACGCCGCGCGACTATCGCGAGAGCAGCTAGGGCATGGGCCGTCGACTTCCTGATCGAACCGACGGGAACGACCTGCGCGCGCTCAGCGACAAGATCCCGCGTTTTTGGAAGTGGGCGATGGAAGCAGCGGCGACGGACCCCTGTTTCTAATCCTCAAGCAGGGCCGCACAGCGCGCCTGGAGAAATGATTTCAGCTGAATGATCGTCGGCGTCAACCGCGAGCGGTGCGCACAGATGAGGTTGAGGGGTGCGGGTTCGCCATGCATCGGCGGGAAAATCTCGACCAGGCGGCCAGCGCGCAGATCCGGGATGAGGTCCAGGCGCGATTTATAGACCAGCCCTTCACCGGCAACCGCCCAGCGACGGACGACATCCGCGTCATCGCTTATTCGATTGCCGGACACGCTGACGGTCTTGTTGCCGCCGGGGAGGGTGAAGAGCCAGCGCTCGTGGACTTGCTCGCTCCAGATGTAGCGCAGGCAGTTGTGATGCCTGAGATCGTCCACTTCACTTGGCGTCCCCGCACGTTCCAGATAGGAAGGTGCGGCGCATAACGCACGCCGGTTGTTTTCAACCAGCGGCAGGGCGACCAGCGTCGAGTCCGAAAGCGCGCCGTAGCGCACGACGGCATCCAGCGGTTCTCGCATCAAGGCGGCGGGCCGATCGCTCATCCTGATGTGCAAGGACAGTGCCGGATGCTGATGCTGGAACTCGTCGAGCCAGCCCAGCAACAGGTTCCTTCCAATGTCCGATGGGACCGAGAGCCGGAGGTTTCCGGACAAGGCGCTCTGATCGCTGGCCAGGGCGCGCTCGCCTTGCGAGAGCGCATCAAGCATGGCGCGCGCATATGGCAGATACCGTTCCCCCTCCGCTGATAGCTGCATGCTTCGCGTAGAGCGAACGAATAGCCGGGTGTTCAACGCCTTCTCGAGTCGCTGCACGGCCGCACTGGCGAGGCCGGGGGCGATATTGAGCTGGCGGGCCGCCTCGGAAAAGCTCTCCGCCTCTACCGTCTGCACAAAGATCTGGATGTCGTCGAGCCGGATCATCTTCTTGATATGTCGGTAAGTGTTTCTGACATTAACCCATTTTTCGGGAAAGCGGAGATCGACACACTGTGCGCCTCGAATCACATACGGAGCACATCCATGAAAGCTGTCGGCTTCTACCAGAACCTTCCGATTGACCATTCCCAAGCCTTGCAGGACATCGAGATCGCCACGCCCGAACTGCGTGACCACGATCTTCTCGTCGAAGTGAAGGCCGTCTCCGTGAATCCGGTTGACACCAAAGTCCGCGCCCACGGCGACGTTCCAGACGGCGCTCCGCGCATCCTGGGTTGGGACGCCGCAGGCATCGTTCGGGCGGCAGGACCCTTGACCACGCGTTTCAAGCCCGGCGATCGCGTCTGGTATGCGGGCGACATCACCCGACCTGGCAGCAACAGCGAATTGCATGCGGTCGACGAGCGCATCGTGGGACCGATGCCCACGTCGCTTGACTTCGCAGAAGCGGCTTCCCTGCCGCTGACAGCCATCACCGCATGGGAGCTTCTGTTCGACCGCCTGCGGATCCACGAAACGGACCCAACCGAGAACACGGTACTTCTGGTGACGGGTGCGGCGGGCGGCGTGGGTTCCATCCTGACCCAGCTGGCGCGCCGATTGACCGGCGTCACCATCATCGGCACCGCCTCGCGGGCGGAGACACGCGATTGGGTGCTGGCGCATGGTGCACACCATGTCATCAATCATCGCGAACCCTGGGCACCGCAGCTGTTGGAGTTGGGCATCCAGGAAGTGGATTTTGTCGTAGGGCTCAACGACAGCGCCGGCTACGTGCCGCAGATTGCGGCGGTCATTCGCCCGGAAGGCAAATTCGCACTGATCGACGACCCGAAGGCGCTCGATATCGGGCCGTTCAAGAACAAGTCCGTTTCGATCCACTGGGAGCTGATGTACACGCGCCCGATCTTCACCACGCGCACCATTTCCCGACAGCACGCCTTGCTGCGCCGCATCGCCGAGCTGATCGATCGCGGCGATGTCGTGCACACGCTCACCCGACGTATCGACGGCCTGGATGCAGCGGGTCTTGCGCAGGCCCACGCGCTGGTCGAGGCCGGCAGCATGATCGGCAAAGTCGTCGTTGTCGCCCGATAACCCATCACCCCAGAGAACCGCCATGAATACATCGACCACCACACTCAGCCTGGGAGCAGCCCTTGAACTGCTCGCACACGCACGCCAGGCATGCTCACAACTCGGCTTCGCCGCCACCATCGCCATCACCGATGCGGGAGGCCACTTACGCGCTTTCGAACGTGCGGACAGCGCTCCCTTCCTGACGGCCGATGTGGCCGTGGACAAGGCATGGACCGCAGCATCGTTCGGCATGTCCACGCAGCAGTGGAATCAATACATGGGCGAGCCGACGGTGGCGCCGTTGGCCCAGCATCCGCGACTCATGGCGGTGGGCGGCGGCGTGCCGATTGTCCTCGAGGGCAAGCTTGCCGGTGGCATTGGCATCTCTGGCGGCACCTCGGCGCAAGACCATGAAGCGGCTGAAGCGGCACTCCGGGCACTCGGTCTCCCGGCCTGATTGTTCGCCACCTGCGTCGGCAGGTTCACGCATTTCCAGAAGGAACTCACCACATGGCTTCTGCCTACATCGTGTTCGTCCGCGAGTCCAGCTTCGACCAGGATGCTCTCGCGCGCTATTCGTCCTTGGTACCCGCGACTTTCGCTGGACGAAGCGTCAAGTTCCACGTCGCCTACGGGAGACAGGAAGTACTGGAGGGCCCGGAAGCGGATGGCGTGGTCGTGTTGGAGTTCGAGAGCTGGGACGAGGCAAAGCGCTGGTACGACAGTCCGGAGTATCAGGCTGCCATCCCCGTGCGGAAAGGTGGTGCTTCGTTCCGGGCCATCCTTGTTGAAGGCAAGGCGTGAAAAAACCTGCAGTGGCTTACGTAGTGACGCATCAACGCGAAGCAGGAAAGTTCACCTCGACTCGTTAGTCCTGATCGCGCCCAGTCACGGCTGTTGATCGATGGCGCACATCAGGTGTGTCCGTATTCGCACGCACGCGCGGCGACATCGAAGTGTCGATCAGTCTGGCGTGACCTCACGCGCCTGGCTGGTCTGGCGCTTCCCGTTTCCATCGAAAGGAAGATCATGAAAATCTCAATCAAACGTCTCGCCGCCACGGTTTCCGGATGGCTGGTATTGGGTGCCTTCTCCATGACCGTGCCGCTGATGGCTTCGGCGCAGCAGTCACCGGCACAAAAACCGACCGTTGTTCTCGTGCACGGCGCCTTCGCCGATTCGTCCAGCTGGAATGGCGTGATCGGGCAACTGCACGACAAAGGCTACGCAGTGATCGCGGCGGCCAATGAGTTGCGCAGCGTCAAGGGTGATGCTGCGTTCGTCGACAGTCTCGTCAAGTCGATTCAAGGCCCGGTGGTGCTGGTGGGTCATTCCTATGGCGGCTCGGTGATCAGCGAGGCGGCCACAAGCCAGGGCAACGTCAAGGCGCTGGTCTACGTGGCGGCATTTGCACCGGAAGTGGGCGAGAACGCTGCCGAGCTGTCTGGACGTTTTCCGGGTGGTTCGTTGGGCCCGGCGCTAGCGCCGCCGGTGGAACTGGCTGATGGCGGCAAGGATCTGTATATCGCACAGGACAAGTTCCACGCCCAGTTCGCCGCGGATGTTCCCGCCGGGCAAGCGGCGTTGATGGCCGTCGGGCAGCGTCCTGTCACCGATGCCGCCCTGCATGAGGCGAACACGTCGGCGGCGTGGAAGACCATCCCCTCCTGGTTCGTCTACGGCAGCGCGGACCTCAACATTCCGCCCGCCGCGCAGGCCTTCATGGCCACGCGCGCCCATTCGCGCGAGACCGTGGTGATCGAGGGTGCCTCGCACGTCTTGATGGTGTCCCACCCGGCCGAAGTGGCGGCGCTGATCGAACAGGCGGCGCTCGCAAATTAACGAGCCATGCCGCTCCCGACCGCCGATCAGAACGCAACAACTGCGCTTAAGGCGCCTGGACCCGAGTTGGAGGCGTGCGCCTGTCAACTCCCGCGTTCGTAACCCCCGATGCAATCAAACAACCAATCCAGAGGAATCTGCAATGCCTACCCAAATCCTGTATTCAAC
>JBEBRC010000208.1:0-6276 GCA_040395055.1 Steroidobacter denitrificans | reverse complement strand
TCGATCGTTTGCGGCGACGGCTACGCCGCCATGAAAACCTATCTGCCGCCGCGCGAGAACCGCGGCCTGGTGCTGATCGATCCACCCTACGAATCCGATAGTGAGTTCGAGCAGGCACGGCAAGCTCTGCAGTTCGGCCTGAAACGCTGGCCGAACGGCATGTTCGCACTGTGGTATCCCATCAAGGTCGGGGGGGATGGCGCAAGGCTGCATGCAGCCTTGCGCGCGTCACCGCTGCGCAAGCTGCTGTCGCTGGAGTTGCTCGTGCGTCCGCTCGACTCGCGCCTAGGCTTGAATGGCTCGGGACTGATCCTCGCCAATCCGCCATGGCAGTTCGAGACGCAGATCCTGCCGGCACTGGAAGAAGCGGCTGCAGCGCTGGCGCCCGACGGCGTGGGCCGGGCGCATGTCGAGTGGCTGGTGGAGGAATGAACTGCGGCCAGCCCTCACCCAGGAGGCCCTGACTCCGAGACCCGGGCGAGCCATGGGGCGGCGGCGCCCAGCGCCTTGCATGGCTGATGGCGGAAGCATTTCGTCAAGTGATCGTTCACCATGCCGGTCGCCTGCATGTGCGCATACATGATCGTGCCGCCGACGAAACGAAAACCGCGCCGCTTGAGATCCTTGCTCAGCGCCTCCGACTCGGCAGTGCTGGCAGGAACCTGCGTCGTGTCGCGGAATCTGTTTTGGATCGGCCGGCCGCCGACGAACGACCACAGGTGGCGGGCAAAGCTGCCGTATTGCGCCTGGAATTCCAGGTAGGCGCGCGCATTGCCGATCGCAGCCTCGATCTTGAGACGATTGCGCACGATGCCGGGATTGCTCATCAAGCGCGCCTGCTCGCGCTTGCCGAAACGCGCGATGCGCTCCGGATCGAAGCCGGCGAATGCTTCGCGGTAGCCTTCGCGCTTGTTCAGGATCGTGGACCAGGACAGCCCCGCCTGCGCGCCTTCCAGGAGCAGGAACTCGAACTGGGTGCGATCGTCCCAGACGGGCACCCCCCACTCCCGGTCGTGATAACTTACGTACAATTCATTGCCGGTCAGGCACCAGCCGCAGCGCATTGGTGTAGTCATGTGATTCGCGTAAATTAGCCGTCTGCTCGTACAGCCGCGTCCCCAGCCAGTCGTGGATCCTGGCATGCGCCAGGCGGGCGCCGGCCCGAGGATTCCATTCTCCAGCAACTCGAGTCTACAGTCTCCCCATGTCCAACCGTGAAACAAGCGAATTCCCTCGCACCCGCATGCGCCGCATGCGGCGTGACGATTTCTCGCGCCGCTTGATGCGCGAGCATACGCTGGGGGTCGATGACCTCATTTATCCGATGTTCGTGCTCGAGGGACGTGGGCAACGCATCGCCGTCGACAGCATGCCCGACATCGATCGCGTCAGTATCGATGAACTGGTGCGCGAGGCCGAAGAGATCGCCTCATTGGGGATCCCGGCATTGGCGCTGTTCCCCGTCACGCCGGCGCAGGCCAAGAGTCCGGATGCGCGCGAGGCATGGAATGTCGAAGGACTGGCCCAGCGTGCGGTGCGGGCCGTCAAGCAGGCGGTACCGGAGCTGGGCGTGATCACCGACGTCGCCCTGGATCCGTTCACCACCCACGGACAAGACGGCATCATCGATGCAAGCGGTTATGTGCTCAACGACGTTACCGTCGAAACCCTGGTCAAGCAGGCGCTTTCCCATGCCGAAGCCGGAGCGGACGTGGTCGCGCCCAGCGACATGATGGACGGTCGCATCGGCGCGATCCGCGAGGCGCTGGAAATCGCGGGGCATACCAATACCCGCATCCTGGCGTATTCGGCCAAGTACGCGTCCGCCTTCTACGGACCGTTTCGAGATGCGGTGGGTTCGGCCGGGAGTCTAGGTAGCGGCAACAAATACAGCTACCAGATGGATCCGGCGAATTCCGACGAAGCGCTGCGCGAGGTTGCGCTCGACCTGCAGGAAGGCGCGGACATGATCATGATCAAGCCCGGCCTGCCCTACCTGGATATCGTGCGACGCGTAAAGGACGCATTCGGCGCGCCGACCTTCGTCTATCAGGTCAGCGGCGAATACGCGATGCTCGCGGCCGCCATCCGCAATGGCTGGCTGGACGAGCGCAGCGTCGTGCTCGAGTCGCTGTTGTCGATCCGCCGCGCGGGCGCCGACGGCATCCTCACCTATTTCGCCAAGCGCGCCGCAGGCTGGCTGAAAGCGGGCGGCTGACCCGCCCCCTGCGCATCAATTCCACGCACGACATGCCAGCCCTCGATTGGCTCCAGGATCTCGCCTCATGCCAGGCCCTTTGACCGACCGATACGCCGTCGTCGGCGATCCCGTGGCGCACAGCTGGTCGCCATTCATTCATGGCATGTTCGCCCAGCAGACGGCGCAGGCCATGACGTATTCCCGCCTGCAGGTGAAGCCGGAGGAGCTGACGCAGGCCATCGATCTGTTCTTTGCCGACGGAGGCAAGGGACTAAACGTTACCGTTCCGCACAAACAGGCGGCGTGCCTATTGGCGCGCTATCTCGCGCCACGCGCCCAGATTGCCGGCGCGGTCAATACCTTGGTCCTGCGCCAAGACGGTGTGCTGGGCGACAATACCGATGGGACGGGGCTGGTTACCGACCTGACGCGCAACCTTGGGCTCGAACTGTCCGACACGCGAATCCTGCTGCTGGGTGCCGGCGGCGCAGCACGCGGCGCCTTGGGTCCGCTGCTGGCGGCCGCGCCGGAAATGATCCAGATCGCCAATCGCAGCCTGGAGCGCGCCGAAACGCTGGCACGCGAATTCTCGATGCTCGGCGACATCCGTGCCTGTGGCTTCGATGCCATCGGCGCTGGCACCACCTTCGATCTGGTCTTGAATGCCACATCCGCCAGCCTGCAGGACAAGGTACCGCCGGTTCCAGCCTCTGTCGTGGGGCCGGCGACACTGTGCTACGACATGGCCTACGGCAAGGGTGACACCGCGTTTACCCGCTGGGCCAGATCCGCTGGCGCCGGCCGAGCCGAAACAGGCTGGGGGATGCTGGTCGAGCAGGCCGCCGAATCATTCCTGCTGTGGCGCGGCATCAGACCGGACACATTGCCGGTATTGGAAGCAGTGAAATCGCAGAAAATACCCGTGCCCTCGACGTCCCGCGCCGAGACCCGCTAACTTCTGCCGAGCCGTCGGGCGCTAGTCTGGTGCGTCGTCGGGCCGAGGCGCGGTCTATCGCGCCAGATACTCTTCCTTGAGCTTCACATACTGGGCCGCCGAGTAACGCAGGAACTGGAGCTCCTGCGGCCTCAATTCACGTGCCCGGCGCGCCGGACTGCCGACGTACAGACCCCGGCTCTGCAGGCGTTTGCCCGGCGCGACCACGCTGCCGGCACCGATCATCACTTCGTCTTCGATCACGACGTCGTCAAGCACGATGGCGCCCATGCCGATGAGGCAGGCATTGCCTATGGTGCAGGCATGCAGCACCGCGCGATGGCCGACGGTCACATCCGCGCCCACGATCAACGCCCGGCCGCCCGGCGCATAGGGTCCATCGTGCGTCACGTGCAGCACTGCGCCATCCTGAACGTTGGTGCGCGCGCCGATATCGATCGAGTGCACATCGCCTCGAACGACCGAAGTCGGCCAAACCGAAGCGTCATCGCCAAGCGTGACGCGGCCTATGACGACCGCGGACGAATCGACATAGACCCGTGCACCGAGAACCGGCGCGAAATTGCGATATGTCTGGATTGGCATGAGTCGTACGATATGGCGCAATGCGAACAGCGTCGCGTCAGTTCAAGTCCCTTGTCAAGGCATTTGGACCGCGGCCACCGGGCGTTACTCGATGCCTCCTGGTTTCCTGGGACCGCTGCGGCGCAGCTTTCGAGCGGCACCTTTACGGCCAATCGATAAAGGTCGCCGATCGACGACAGCCATGGAATCTCCCAAGTGGCAGCGATCGCCGTCAGGGAGCGAAAGCCGTACAAACCGGTAGATCCCGCTTAGGATAGCCCCCCTACAATCATTCGACTGCGAACACACGCTTGCACGCCATATGACTACTGAAAGCCTGATCGACGAACTGCCGAACTTCTCCGCCATTCGAGTCGAGAACGTCGAGCCGACGATTCGCGCGCTGCTCGACGCGCATCGCACAAGACTGCATGCGTTGCTCGAAGGCGAGGCCGCGAGCTGGCAGACGCTGATCGTGCCGTTGGAGGAAATGCAGCACCAATTGGCTAGAACCTGGTCACCGGTCGGCCACATGAACGGCGTCGTCAACAGCGATGAATTGCGAGCCGCCTATAACGCCTGCCTGCCGCTGCTCACCGCCTGGCATACGGACCTGGCCCAGGACGAGCGCCTGTTTCAGGCCTACCAGAGCGTACTGGCGCGCGAAGGCAGCCGACTGACGGCTGGGCAGCGAAAGCTGCTGGAGAACGCACTGCGCGATTTCCGGCTGGCCGGCGTGGCCCTGCCCGCAGCGGACAAGCAGCGGTTCAAGACGCTGATGGAGCGGCTCGCGAGCCTGCAGTCGACGTTCGACGAGAACGTACTCGACGCCACCAATGCCTGGTCGCGCCATATCACCGACGACACTCAGATCGCCGGCCTGCCGCAGCCCATCCTCGAACGCGCGCGTGCCGCCGCGCAGGCACAGGGACTCGAGGGCTGGTTCTTCACGCTCGATGCGCCCAACTACCAGGCAGTGATGATGCACGGCGAGCATCGACCGCTACGCCGCGAGTTCTACCAGGGTTGGGTGACCCGTGCCTCCGAACAGGAGAATGTCCAGAGCGCGAGCGCTGCCGGCCGCTGGGACAACAGCGCATTGATGGCGCAGATATTGGCTGTGCGGCATGAGATTGCCGCAATCATCGGCTATCCGAACTACGCCGAATATTCATTGGCGACAAAGATGGCCACCTCGGTCGCCGAGGTACGAGGCTTTCTCGAGCAAATGGCCGATCAAAGCCGCCCGTACGCCCAGCGTGAATATCTGGAACTGACGCAATTTGCCGGTCTCGAGCTGGAGGCCTGGGACGTCGCCTTCCATGCCGAGCGGCTCAAGCATCAACGCTTCGATCTGGCGGAAGAAGCACTGCGTCCTTACTTTCCGCTGCCGCGGGTGCTGGCCGGCATGTTTACCGTCGCCGAGAAGCTATACGGGATCACCATTGCCGAGCGCACCGGTGTCGACATCTATCATCCCGACGTGCGCTTCTACGAGATCCGGAACCTGGATGGGTCGCACCGCGGCGGCTTTTTCGTCGATTTGTACGCACGCGCCAAGAAACGCGGCGGCGCCTGGATGGACGAATGCATCGGACGCAAGCACCTGGGCGGCATTCGCAGCTTGCCGGTCGCATACCTGGTGTGCAACTTCATGCCGCCAGCAGGTGAACGGCCCTCGTTGCTGACCCACTCCGAAGTGGTGACGTTGTTCCACGAATTCGGCCATGGGCTGCACCACATGCTGACCCGCGTCGACTACCCGAGCATTGCCGGCATCAACGGTGTCGCCTGGGATGCAGTCGAGCTGCCCAGTCAGTTCATGGAAAATTTCGCCTGGCGGGAGGAAGTCCTGCCGCTGATCTCGGGTCACGTCGACAGCGGCGAGCCGCTGCCGCAGGCTCAGCTCCAACGCCTGCTGGGCAGCCGAACGTTCCAGGCTGGCATGCAGACCGTGCGCCAACTCGAATTCGCGCTGTTCGATCTGCGCATCCACAGCGAGATCGGCACCAATCCGCCGTCCACGTCCGGACCAGCTGCCGAGGATGCCAGCCCGCAGCCATCACCAGACACCTCGCGGACCGTGGCAGCGATCATGCACATACTCGATGAAGTGCGGGCACAGGTCGCGGTCGTGCAGGCACCGGCGTTCAATCGCTTCCCGCACAGCTTCCAGCACATCTTTTCCGGTGGCTACGCCGCCGGCTACTACAGTTACAAATGGGCTGAGGTACTGGCCGCGGACGCATTCAGCGCGTTCGAGGAAAGCGGCATTTTCGACCACGACGTCGCGCACCGTTTCCTGTCCTCGATCCTGGAGCAAGGCGGCAGCCGCGATGCGCTGGATGCCTTCGTCGAATTCCGCGGACGCAAGCCGCTCATCGAGCCATTGCTGAAACAACTCGGTCTGGCCGCCTGAGCCCCAGACCCCGAGTTCTGAGTCCAAGTCTGGTTCTGGATCGCCATGGATGGCGACACTCATGCGTCAAGGCAGCGCGAGCAGCACAGAATTGTCGTCTCGCCCTGGGCCCATCGCGGCCGTGTTTTTGATACACGG
>JBEBRC010000207.1:0-6300 GCA_040395055.1 Steroidobacter denitrificans | reverse complement strand
GAGGATTTCCACGACGCGGCGAATCGCTCTCAGCGTCGCCGGCGCGATTTTCTCTTCTTGCGGGATGCGCCGCCGTCCTTGCTCACCGGACCTGAGCGCCCCTGCAGGCGGATCGGCAAAGTCGACGGCTCCGGCTCGTCCTCCACCGACCACTGCTCCCTGAATGCCTGCAGCGCTTCGCTTTGCACCGACGCATGCCGATTCGACAGCATCAGCGACGAGGGCGAGCACACCCGCGCGCGAATCAGCCCCAGGTCCTCCGCGGCATCGAACAGGCTCGGATACCAGCTCTGCCAGGCCGGCAACAGCGTTTCCACCTGCTCGCGCAGGCTCAGACGCCGCCAGGATTCAGAGTCGATGTTCATCTTGAATGGCTTTTTAGCATGAACCGCACGGCGTTCGCAGTCTTGACGAGCCGATTCACGCCCCTTTCGCCTCCTCGTGCCAGCTCTGCTATCGTTGATGAATTCCTTCCCGCGGAGTGTTCTGAATGACGCCCCCCGCACCGCTACAAGGCGCCTGCCTATGCGGCAGCGTTCGCTACTCGTTCAGTGGAACGTGCAGCATGATGGCTCATTGTCATTGCTCGCTGTGCCGCAAGCAGCATGGCTCGGCCTTCGCCACGCTGCTCGGAGCGCCGCTGATGGGATTCAAGTGGCTCAGCGGCAAGGCGCGCATCGGCGCCTACCGATCCTCGGAAAAAGGCATGCGCTGCTTCTGTCGTACCTGCGGTTCGGTGATGCCGGCGCTGATGCCGGACATGGATCTTGCGGTAGTACCGGCCGGCAACCTGCAAGGCGATCCTGGCCTGCGGCCGCAATGTCACGTCTTCGTCGCCTCCAAGGCCTCCTGGTACGAAATCACCGACACGCTGCCACAGCACGAGGAATATCCGCCCGAGGTCGATGTCGGCGCCGTGTCGAGCATTGCGCGCGAGAGCGCCGAGGATGTCACCGTCGGCAGCTGCCTGTGCAACCAGGTTGCCTTCGAAATCCGTGGCCCGGCGCGATTCATGCGCCATTGTCATTGTTCGCGCTGCCGTCGCGCCTATGGCGCCGCGCATGCCACGAACGTGTTCTATGGCCTGGAGGATTTCCATTACACGCGCGGCGCCGAACACGTGCAGGAGTATCGCGTATCGGGCGCGCAATATTTTTCCACCACCTTTTGTCGCCATTGCGGTGGCGCGACGGCCCGCCTGTCCCCACCACGCGGCCTCGCCATCGTGCCGGCCGGTATCCTGGATACCGATCCGGGAATCCGGCCCATGGGACACATCTACGTCGGCTCGAAGGCCGATTGGTTCGATATCAGCGACGGCCTGCCGCAATTCGAGACCAGCGCGCCTGCGTGAGTCCGCGGCCGCGGCCACGTCCGGAGTGTCGGCTCACGCCCGTGATCGCCCCCGATGAGCCTGCTGCGAACGATCGCCCGCTGCGGGAGTCCAAAGCCTGCATGGCGCCTGTAGCTGAGCTGGACTCGCTTTCCTGGAATGCGGCGCGTCCAGGCAGCCGCTGTCGTCGTCGACCATGAGCGGCCTCATGAGCGATTGGGGATGAGCGAGCCGTTACCTGACAGACGGCGCACGATTGCGCTAAGCTCGAACCGATCAGGCCCACTTGTTCTTGGTATCGGTGGCCTGGGTATCGGTGGTGCCTGCGCCCCGCATGCCCGACGCCGCTTCCGGAGAATCCGCGCAAAGGAATTCCGCATGCTGATACGACGCCCTCGCCCCGGTGACTCGGCCAATATCCGCCCCTCGGAAATCACTACCGAGTCGACCTACCTGACTCGTCGAACCCTGCTGCAGACAGCGCTCGCGGGCGGGCTTGCCGGCATCGGCACGGCCTGGCCGGCGAGCAGCGATACCAGCATCCGCGCTCCCTCGGACGCACCGGGTACGGCCTTGACCTACCAGCGCAATGACAAGCTCAGCTTGAATGAGGCGCCCAACAGCTACGAGGACGTCACCACCTACAACAATTTTTATGAATTCGGCGTCAACAAAAGCGATCCGTCCATGAATTCCGCCCGCTTCCGCGCTCAGCCGTGGAAGCTCGCCATTTCCGGCGAGGCCGAGACCACGGGCAGCTTCACGCTCGAAGACATTCTCAAGCCGCACACCCTGGAAGAGCGCGTCTACCGGCTGCGATGCGTGGAAGCCTGGTCGATGGTCATCCCCTGGGTCGGCATCCCGCTGGCCAATGTATTGAAGCGCTTCAAGCCCACCTCCAATGCCAAGTATGTGGCGTTCAAGACCGTGCTGCGTCCTGCTGAAATGCCCGGGCAGCGTTATCGGTCGCTGGAGTGGCCCTACGTGGAGGGCCTGCGCATCGATGAAGCGATGCATCCGCTGTCGCTGCTGGTCGTCGGCCTGTACGGCAAGACCTTGCCCAACCAGAACGGCGCGCCCTTGCGCCTGATGACGCCGTGGAAATACGGCTTCAAAGGCATCAAGTCGATCGTGGAAATCAGCTTCACCAGCAAGCAGCCTCCCACGTCATGGAATATTTCGGCGCCGCATGAGTACGGCTTCTATGCCAACGTCAACCCCACGGTCGACCATCCACGCTGGAGCCAGGCGCGCGAGCGCCGCATCGGCGGCGGCCTGTTCGATTCGCGGGTGCCGACCCAGATGTTCAACGGCTACGAGCGGGAAGTCGCCTCGCTCTATCGCGACCTGAACCTGAAAAAGTACTTCTGAGTGCAGGACCGGAGGAGCCGGACTTGAGTTATTGACATGTTGATCTTCGCTTCATCGCGCGCCCCGGCCCGCAAGCGCGCGCGCGCTCCAGCCTGACCCATGGCTGCCCCCGCCGCCGCTGCGCTCGTCAGCAAACGCGTCATCCAGCGCTTCATCAAGCCGGCGCTGTTCCTGCTGTGTTCGCTACCGCTGCTTTCGTTGTTGTGGCGCGCACTGGAAGTCGGCGACGCACGCTTGGGCACGAACCCGGTCGAGGCGCTGCAGGATGCCCTGGGACAATGGGGACTACGTTTCTTGCTGATCACCTTGGCGGTCTCGCCTCTGCGCGACTGGTTCAAGGCGCCCTGGCTGATTCAGCTGCGCCGCATGCTTGGCTTGTTTGCCTTCACGTACATCGCGCTGCACTTCCTGACCTGGCTGATCCTGGATCAAGGCCTGTACTGGTCCGGCATCATCGATGACATCGCACGCCGCCCGTTCATCACCATCGGCTTTGCCGCGTTATTGATGCTGGTGCCGCTGGCGCTGACCTCCACTCGCGGCATGATGCGCCGTCTGGGCAGGCGCTGGACGATGCTGCATCGCCTGATCTATGCCATCGTGCTGCTGGGCATCTGGCACTACTACTGGCAGGTAAAGGCGGACGTGCGCGAGCCGCTGCTCTACCTGGGCATCGCGCTGGTGCTGCTGGGATGGCGTGTGTGGGCGCGTGCCGTGCGACCCGCGCTCGCGCGCGCCGCATCGCCTGCCACGGGAACCTAGGGCAGCATTCGATGCTGCCGGTTGCAAATTCAGCACTGGAACATCGACATCACGAAACTCGCCTTCCGACGCCGGATCGCGAAGCGCCTTGGCCGCCTGGTACCCGGATGAGTCAATGCTTGCACCGGTGCATCATGCGAACATCCATCCCGGTACGTTCTGCCAGGCGCGCAACAGCTCGCGATCCAGCTGCTCATACTCGGGTTCATGGCTTGCCACCAAAGACCAGAAGCGCCGTGAATGATTCATGTGCCTGGTGTGGCACAGCTCGTGCACGAATAGATAGCGCAGAACCGCCGGCGTCATGAACATCAGGCACACGTTCAGACTGATCGTGCCCGAGGCCGAACAACTGCCCCAGCGAGTGCGCTGTCGTCGAATCTGTACACGCTTGAAGGACAAGCCGCACTGCTGTGCCACGCTGCGCAGTTCGCGACTGAACTCGACTTCCGCCAGGGACGTCAGCCAGCGTCGCAGCGCCACCGCGACCGCCTTGTCCTCTTGCACGGCTCCACGCACCACAAGCACTCCGGCCTCGTTCGACATGACACGGATGGAGGAAGCGGCACCCTGCTGATATTGCACGGCATAGTGCCGCCCGATGGCCGGCAAGTGAACCGCAGTCGGGCGCGCCGTATCGAGCCGTTGCGTGGCGGTCGACAGGTCCTCTATACGCCGATCGATCCATTGCCTGTGCATGCCCACGAAACGCTGCACGGAAACGGCCGACGCACCCGGCGGCACCACCACTTCGACCCGCCCGCCCGGATACACCCGTATCGACAAGCGCCGCGCCCGGCGGCTCACGCGCACTGTCCATGGATCCGTGCTTTCGCGCGCTTCGAACAGTTGCAGCTGGGAGGGCATCAGCGGGGACATCGTCGATACAGAATGAATGCGGCGATCCGGTGTCGAGAGCTCAAGTGTAATGCAAGCGAGCGTCCATCGCGGATACTTACCGTGGCTGTGCGGCCGCACTGCGCAGCAATTCCTGCGCCACCCGGTAATCCGGAGCAAGCACCAGCGCCCTCTCCAGCACGTCGCGAGCCGCGACCGATTCGCCACGCCACAAGTATGCTTCTCCCAATTGGGTCAAGGCCTCGACATGCCCCCAGTCGGGTTCGCCCGGTAGCGACGGCGCGCTCGCATCGAAGCTCGCCACGACGGCACGCCAGCGTTCGAGCACAACGGCATCGCTTGCCTGGCTGTCCGGCGTGACCCGCACCTGGCCGTCGGGCAAGTCCGGTTCGCGAGCGTCGCTGTTTGCTCGCAGCACGGCCTGGCCCGCCGCGCAGCGGGCCTCGATCAGACGCACGCGCGGGCTTGCGGGCGCCCGTGTCAGCGCCTCCCTCAACGCCTTGCTGCGTGCGCAAGCCGCGGCGCCCGCCGCCTCGGAGTCTCGAGAAAAACCGCTGCATACCGCCTCGAACGCATAGGCTTCGCTCAAGCGCCGATCCGCACCGTAAGCCTGCTTGGCATAATGTACACAGGACTGCGCCGCCTGCGTGGCCAGCGTGCGTGCGTTGGGTCGCGGCGATTCCCGCGACCAACCCGATGCATAGGTTTCCGCCAGCTTCCAATAGCCGTAGGCCAACTGGTATGCCCGGATGCCTGCCAGTTCGGCCTGCGTCTGGAAGCCTTCCATCCGGGTCAAGGCTGCGCTCAATGCCTGCGCGTCGCCGGTGTAGTAGGCATATTGGAGTTGCGCCGCCGCATCCTCGATCTCGGCCAGGCTGCGCGTTGCGGCATACAATACGGCCGGCAGCAGCAACAGACCCAGCAGCCAGCGCGCCGTGCAACGCCGCGGCGCCCTGCTCGCGGGTGCCATGCCCGATCGGCCGGTCTTTGAACTACAATTCATGCTCGAACGATAGCACAGGCCCCATCAAGCACTTGGCAAACCAGAGCGAACATACCGCCCCCGAGATCATCGACATCGGCGTCAACCTGGCGCACGACAGCTTCGATCGCGATCGCAACGAAGTGGTGCAGCGCGCGGCAAGCGTCGGCGTCACGCGCATGCTGATTACCGGCAGCTCCATCGACAGCACGCGCGGCGCCATCGAACTCGTGCGGCACGATCCGCAGCGCTTTCGCTGCACCGCTGGCGTTCATCCGCATTACGCGACGGATCTGGACGACGCACAACTGGCGCAACTGGCCGCGTTTGCCGAGCAACCCGAGGTCGTTGCAGTAGGCGAATGCGGGCTGGATTACTATCGCAGTTTCTCGCCCCGGGCGGCCCAGATCCTGGCATTCCGCCGGCAGCTCGAACTCGGCACGCAAGTGCGCAAGCCCGTATTCCTGCATCAACGCTCCGCACATGATGAGTTCCTGGCCATCCTGGCCGAATATCGTCCGCGCCTGAGCGGTGGCGTCGCGCACTGCTTCACGGGCGACATCGATGAAGCACGAGCCTATCTGGATCTGGGCCTGTATATCGGTATCACCGGTTGGATCTGCGATGAGCGCCGCGGCCTGCATCTGCATCAGGTCGTTCCCCATATTCCCGACGATCGCCTGCTGATCGAAACCGACGCGCCCTATCTGCTGCCGCGGGACCTCGATCCCAAGCCGCGAAGCCGTCGCAACGAGCCCTTCTATTTATGGCACGTGCTGAACACGGTCGCGGCGGCCCGCGGACAATCCCCCGCGCACGTGGCATCGATCACGACCCGCAATGCGATGACCTTGTTCGACTGGGACGCCGCGACGCGCTCCTGCACGGCATTGGCCCAGGCGGTTGATCCGAGCGGCGATCCGATCGATTGACCGGCCGGCGACCCAAGCCAACGATCCAAGCATCGATACCAGGCAACGACCCGAACCATCGA
>JBEBRC010000206.1:0-6300 GCA_040395055.1 Steroidobacter denitrificans | reverse complement strand
ATCAGGCTTTCGCCCATTGTCCAATATTCCCCACTGCTGCCTCCCGTAGGAGTCCGGACCGTGTCTCAGTTCCGGTGTGACTGGTCGTCCTCTCAGACCAGTTACGGATCGTCGCCTTGGTAGGCCATTACCCTACCAACTAGCTAATCCGACTTGGGCTCATCTGATAGCGCCAGGCCTTGCGGTCCCCAGCTTTCCACCGTAGTGCGTATGCGGTATTAGCTCGAGTTTCCCCGAGTTATCCCCCACTATTAGGCAGATTCCCAAGCGTTACTCACCCGTCCGCCGCTCGTCAGCATGTATTGCTACACCTGTTACCGCTCGACTTGCATGTGTTAGGCACGCCGCCAGCGTTCAATCTGAGCCAGGATCAAACTCTTCACTTAAAGGCTTTTGACCTATCAAGTGACGATCAGACCCCAATAACTCATTACTGGCTATTGGTGACTCATCGTCGTTTTGCGCTTCGCAAACGACCGACGCGAGTCCCCACACAAATTACCTGTTTCAATTTTTAAAGAGCGACCTACACGCTAGGCGTAGGCAGAAGCGGAATTATAACCCGGATTCTCAGTTCGTCAACCTCGGCAGCGTTGCCGGAAGTCGATTTTTTCGAGTCTCCAAGAGCCTGTCTTGCGACTGGCTTTCCGCTCGAAGGGCGCGCAGTTTAATGCGCGGCGCCGGAGAGTCAAGGCCTGTTTCAAACACCAGGTTTCGACTCTGACCGGGACCGCCGTTCAACCGGCATCCCGTTCGAAGGCCGCGCAGTTTAGTGGCCAGTTCCGGAGAGTCAAGACCTATTGTGAATCTTAGGTTTCGTCTCTGGTCCGGCACCGCCACTTGGCTTCAGCGCCCCTCAATCGAGCGGCGCGCAGTTTAGTGGCCGGCCCTGGAGAGTCAAGGCCCGCCGAGTGTCTCGGTGTCCTGGATCTCCCGAACCGCCTGTGGACAGGCACCCCGTTCGAAGGGCGCGCAGTGTAGTCGCACGCCCTGGAGAGTCAATCGTTTTTGTTAAGTTTTTCTTACGCAATAACCTTGACAGGCGCAAACTACGGTCCGTAGCGAGGCCGCACGCATCCCGAACAGGTCGTGACCCGGACGGCAATCCGCTCCTGGACCGGGAACACGCCGCGCCGCAGGCACGAAAAGCGCTAGCCCCTGGCGATGTCGACCTTGGCAAACACGCGCTTGCCCACCTGCAGCAGCGAGCTCGAGGGCACCGCAACACTGGCCTTCGCATCCAGAATCTTTTCGCCGTTCAAGCGCACCCCTCCCTGGCGCATCAGGCGCGCCGCTTCGGAGGTGCTCGGCACCAGTTCGCACTGCTTCAGCAGCGCCGCCACCCCGATCGTGTCGCGATCGACGGTCACGCTCAATTGCTGGACCTCGCTGGGTATTTCGCGCTTCTGGCTGCGGGCATTGAAGCGCTGCCGCGCCTCCGCAGCGGCGGCGTCATCGTGAAATCGCGCGGTGATCTCATGGGCCAGTTCGAATTTCACCTCCATGGGATTGCGCCCTTGCGCGACGTCGGCCTTGAGCTGCTCCAGCTGCGTGTTGGTGCGAAACGACAACAAATCGAAATAACGCCACATCAGCTCGTCCGAAACAGACATCAGCTTGCCGAACATCTCGTCCGGCGGCTCCGTGACACCGATGTAGTTGCCCAGGGATTTCGACATCTTGTTCACGCCATCCAGGCCCTCCAGCAGGGGCATGGTCAGCACGACCTGCGGCGCCTGGCCGGAGGCCTCCTGCAACTGGCGCCCGACCAGGAGATTGAATTTTTGATCCGTACCGCCGAGTTCGACGTCGGCCTGCAGCGCCACCGAGTCGTAGCCCTGCACCAGCGGGTACAGAAACTCATGAATGGCTATCGGCTGTCCGCTTTTGTAGCGCTTGCTGAAGTCGTCCCGCTCCAGCATGCGAGCGACCGTGTGCTTGGCCGCCAGCTGAATCAGGCCCACGGCGTTCATCGAGTTCATCCAGCGCGAATTGAACTCGACGCGCGTCCTGGCGGGATCGAGAATCTTGAAGATCTGCTCCTGGTAGGTTGCCGCATTGGCCTGCACTTCCTCGGGCGTCAGCGCCGGCCGTGTCGCATTGCGGCCAGAGGGGTCGCCGATCAGCCCCGTGAAATCGCCGATCAAAAAGATGACCTCGTGGCCGAAATCCTGGAAGCGGCGCATCTTGTTGATGAGCACGGTATGGCCGAGGTGCAGGTCGGGCGCCGTGGGATCGAATCCCGCTTTGACACGCAGTGGCCGACCGCTGCGCAACTTCGCCAGCAGCTCCGCTTCGAGCAGGACTTCGGCAGTGCCGCGCTTGAGTTCCGAGAGTTGTTCTTCAGGAGAAAGCATATTTCGTTCCACTACTCATACAAGTGCCCCGATCATGCCCGCCTTCGGTCGCATCGGAACGCGCGCGACTGTAGGGGCTGGCGCTGCCGACCGCAATCGGGCGCACCGGCGAAAGCTCGCGATACAGCCATAATCCAACCATCGGCACGACTATGGTTGACGTCGCCGTTGCCTATCTTCTAAGTTTCACGCCACCAATGCTGCCAATCGGCAATCAAGGATTTCTGGTGCTGCTGCCCTACTCGAAGATTTCACTCGACTACAAGCCCTCATCGACACGCACTCGCACCATCGCCCATGCACGTTGGTTCGTTTCCGGGCTGCTCATTCCTGTCGTCGGCGGCGTCATCGCCTATACCCTCGCGACGCGCCAACCAGCCAGCGTCGCACCGCCTCAACCTGCCCCGGTCAGCGCCGCGACGATGCAGGCGCCCACGCCCGAGGCGGTTGCGGCCCCTGTCATTCCGCAGCCCCTGGGAGACACCGTCGAGTTCGTCGTTCGGCGTAACGATACGCTTGACCGAATCTTCCGGCACTTGCAGCTGAATCTGTCGGATCTGGCCAATATTCGCAGCCTGCCCGGCATTCAGACAAGCCTCGATCGATTGCGCCCGGGCGACACCATCACGCTGGTGCACGAAGAGGGGCTGATTCAGTCCCTGCGCCGTCGCATCAGCGAAACCGAGATCCTCTCGGTAACGCGGGTGCAGGAGGAAAGCGGGACCGGCTTCGCCGCCGAGGTCCTGGAAACCCCGATCGAGCGGCGCGAAGCGCGTGCGCATGGATCGATCGACTCATCCTTGTTCGTCGCCGCGCGCGCCGCCGGCGTCAGTCCGGAAATCATCCTCCGGCTGGCAAACGACATCTTCGGCTGGAAGATAGATTTTGCCCTGGATATCCGCACCGGAGATCAGTTCAGCCTGGTATACGAGCAGAAGTTTCGCGACGGCGAGTACATCGGGGACGGCCGGGTACTGGCAGCGGACTTCACCAACAACGGCACCACTCATCGAGCCGTCTACTACGAGTCCGGGGATGGCGAAGTATCGGACTACTTTGCGCCCGACGGCGGCAGCATGAAGCGGCAGTTCCTGCGCGCTCCGCTCGATTTCACCCGCATCAGCTCGAATTTCAACCCTAGCCGCCGCCACCCTATCCTCAATACCATTCGCGCCCACAAGGGAGTGGACTACGCGGCGCCGACCGGTACGGTCATCAAAGCCGCAGGCGATGGCCGGATTTCCTTCGTCGGCACCCAGGGCGGGTACGGACGCACCATCATCCTCGAGCACGGCGCGGGCATCTCGACGCTCTACGCGCACATGTCCCGCTTCGCCGGCGGCATGCGCAACGGGCAGCGCGTCAAGCAAGGTGCCACGATCGGCTACGTCGGCAGCTCGGGCGCGGCGACCGGCCCTCACCTGCACTACGAGTACCGCATCAACGGCGTCCACAAGAATCCTCGTACCGTGCCGCTGCCGGCGGCGACACCGCTGCCCCCCTCCTACATGGCCGACTTCCAGGCGCACTCCGCCACGTTGCTGGCGCAGCTGGACCGCGCCGCCGACTCGTCAGTGATCGCGGTATCGAATCGCTAGCAGTCGAGGCAGACCGCGGGACGCATCGCCCCCCGAACGCCGCGGAAGACGCATTGGACGCCCGCCGCAGGCAACACACGCGGGCCGCGGTCTCTCGGCCGTGGCCCGCGGGCTAGCCGTGGGCCGTTCCACGGCATTTCCGCAGCCGGACGGTCCTCCGGTATGCGTCCCCTCATGGAATGTACGGATCTTCCTTCCGCGCGGTATCCTTGAGCGCGACAGCGCTGTGTCTCCAAAGCGTAGCACCAACAAGTTACTGTCTCATTCATGCTCGAAGTCAATCTCAAGGCCCCTGAGTACTACGTCAATCGGGAACTGTCGTTCCTCGATTTCAATAGCAGGGTGCTGACGCAGGCGCATGACGAATCGCTGCCGCTGCTCGAGCGCATCCGCTTCCTGGGCATATCCTGCTCGAATCTCGACGAGTTCTTTGAAATACGCGTCGCAGGGCTGAAACAACGCCTGGAACTCGGCTCGCTGGCCCCGGGACCCGACGGCATGAGCGTCCCCGAGCAACTGGCAGCGATCCACCAGCGTGCGCAAGCGCTGGTGGAAGATCAGTACCAGTTGCTGCATCAGCTGGTTTTCCCCGCGCTGGCCGCCCAGAACATCCATTTCGTCAATGGCCGCACCATGACCACGCGGCAGCGCGACTGGCTGGCGGACTACTTCGCACACGAAGTCGAGCCGGTCCTGACTCCCCTGGGCCTGGATCCGGCTCGACCGTTCCCGCGCATCCAGAACAAAAGCCTCAATTTCATCGTGCACTTGTCCGGCAAGGACGCATTCGGACGCGATGCGGAGCTTGCGGTGGTGCAAGTCCCTCGCTCCCTGCCGCGCATCATCCGGTTGCCGCAGGACGACGAAATGCCGGGCAAGACCTGCTTCGTCTTCCTCTCGGCCACGATCTCGACCTTCCTGCATCTGTTGTTCAGCGGCATGAGCGTCGAGGGAACCTGGCAGTTCAGGGTCACCCGCAACAGCGACCTGTTCGTCGACGACGAAGAGGTCGACAACCTGCTGCGTGCCATAGAAGGTGAACTGGCTCATCGACGCTATGGCGCCGCCGTGCGCCTGGAAACCTCACTGGACTGCCCGGAATACATCAGTGCGTTCCTGCTGCGCCATTTCGCACTCAGCGCGGACGACCTCTACCAAGTCAATGGTCCGGTGAATCTCAATCGCCTGACCGCCATCTACGACTTGATCGATCGACCCGATCTGAAGTATCCGGAATTCACGCCCAGCGTACCCAAGCGGGTAATCGCCAGAGACGACATCTTCGCCGTCATGCGCGAAGGAGACCTGCTGGTACACCACCCGTTCGAGTCCTTTGCCCCGGTCATCGATTTCCTGCGCCAGGCCGCCACCGACCCGGATGTGCTGGCCATCAAGCAGACGCTGTACCGCACTGGCCCGCAATCGCCAGTGGTGGATGCGCTGGTCGATGCGGCGCGGGCCGGTAAGGAAGTCACGGTGATCATCGAGCTGATGGCTCGATTCGACGAAGCCGCGAACATTCAGCTGGCGACGCGCCTGCAGGAAGCCGGAGCGCACGTGATGTACGGCGTCGTCGGCTACAAGACCCATGCCAAGTTGATCATGGTCGTGCGTCGCGAGCGCGGCAAGCTGCGCCGCTATTGCCACTGCGGCACCGGCAACTACCATCCCAATACGGCACGTATCTACACCGATTACGGCTTGTTTACCTGCGACGAAGCCATGGGCGAGGACCTGCACGAACTGATGTTGCAGCTCACCAGCCCGACACGTGTGGCGACCATGCAGAAAATCCTGCAGTCGCCGTTCACCCTGCACGAAGCTTTGCTGGAAAAATCTAAACGGGAAGTCGCGCTGGCCCGACAGGGAAAACCGGCTCGCATCATCGCGAAAATGAATTCGCTGATCGAACCCCAGATCATTCAGGCCTTGTACCAGGCATCCATGGCAGGGGTAAAAGTCGAGCTGATCGTGCGCGGCATCTGCGCACTGCGGCCCGGGATCCGTGGCGTTTCGGAGAACATCACAGTGCGCTCGGTCGTCGGTCGCTTTCTGGAGCACTCGCGCGTCTACTACTTCCACAACGAGGGCAACCCGGAAATCTATTGCGCCAGTGCGGACTGGATGGAGCGCAATTTCTTCAGGCGTATCGAAGTCGGTTTTCCGATCGAGCGCGCCCAGCATCGCGATCGAATCATCGAGGAGCTTGAAATCTATCTGGCCGACAACACCCAGGCCTGGGTGTTGGGCGCGGATGGAACCTACCAACGTCAAGTCCCGGGCGACGCTCCCCCGATCAGCGCCCAGGAGTCACTGCTGCGCCGCTATACGAGTAGCGACTAGCC
>JBEBRC010000205.1:0-6351 GCA_040395055.1 Steroidobacter denitrificans | reverse complement strand
GGGAGTGGCGCGCCCAGCGCAACGGCTTCAAGGCGTTCTGGCTGCGAGACGATCATTTCAGCGGCGATTTGTGATGAGCAGCCATGCGGCACCGTCAGGTGCGGGCGTGGACGCGGATGAGATCAGCCGTTGCGATACCTGCCGTCTTGGGAATCCATGGGGAGAAAGCCTTGCTTGAAATTTCATCGATTCGAAGGCGTTTGATCGCTGCGACCCTGGCTGCCGTGTGCTGTGCGGCGGCGATGCCGGGCCAGGCCGAGGAGACGGCGCCGGTTCGTGTGCCCGAGTATGCACTGGACACGACCTGGCCCAAGCTTCCATTGCCGAATCAATGGGCGCTGGGGTGGGTGGATGGCATCCACGTCGACGCTCGCGATCATGTCTGGGTGCTGCACAGCCCGGACCTGCTGCAACGATGGGTCACGGGCGCGGCCGCCGATCCACCTGGTTCCAGATGCTGCGTGCCGGCGCCGCCGGTCATCGAGTTCGACGCGCAAGGCAACGTGCTGCGGGCGTGGGGCGGGCCTGGCGAGGGCTATGACTGGCCCTCCGCCGAGCATGGGATCTATGTCGATCACAAGGGCAATGTCTGGATCGGAGGCAACCAGACCCGGCCGGGCGCGGACGGCAGCCCGGCCGACGGCATGGTGCTGAAGTTCAGCGCCGATGGGGAGTTCCTGCTGCAGATCGGTGGCCGGGGCCCCTCGAAGGGCAGTCTGGATCCGACACAACTCTCCGGCGCCGCAGCCATTGCCGTCGACCCCGAGCACAACGAGGTCTACATCGCCGATGGGTATGGCAATCACCGCGTCATCGTGTTCGATGCGGACAGCGGCCAGTTCAAGCGCCAGTGGGGCGCCTACGGCAACGCGCCGACGGACGAACAGGTGCCGCCCTACGATCCCAAGGCGGCGCCATCCAAGCAGTTTCGGCTGGTGCATTGCGTGCGCATTGCCGAGGACGGCCTGGTGTACGTGTGCGACCGCATGAACAACCGTCTGCAGGTCTTCCAGCGCGACGGTACGTTCGTCACCGAATTCTTCTATGCCAAGGACACGACGGTCTCGGGTTCCGTCGGCAACGTGACCTTCTGGCCGGATGCCGGACAGAGCATGATGGCGATCAACGATCCGGGCAACTTCCAGACCGTGATCGTACGACGCGCCACCGGCGAGGAACTCAGCCGCTTCGGCCATTACGGTACGTACGGCGGCGAGTATCACCGCAATCATCAGATGGAGCTCGACTCGCGCGGCAACCTCTACACCTCCGAGGACTATCGAGTGCAGCGCTTCAAGATCGTCAACGGAGTGCAGCCCGGGCCGCGCTAGCGAGTCGATCGCCGTCCGCGCTGGACATCGCCACAGCGCCGGGCCCTTGCCGCTGTCGACGTGGCCCTGACGGCCGGGCGTGCCGGCGGCGGCTCGCCCGGCTCCTCGGCGCGCGCTTCATGGCGTGATCGCAACCTTGAGCACGCCGTCGCGCTGATGGGCGAACAGCTCGTAGGCCGCCTCGATATCGTCGAGCGCGTAGCGATGGGTGACCAGTGGTTTGAGATCGGCGCGCCCGGACGCGATGACCGCCATCAGCCGCCGCATGCGTTCCTTGCCGCCGGGGCACAGAGTGGTCACGATCGTGTGATCGCCCAGACCCGCTGCGAATGCGCCCAGCGGGATGCTGAGATCCTTGGCATACACCCCCAGGCTGGACAGTGTGCCGCCGGGACGCAGCACCCGCAGCGCCGCTTCGAACGTGGCCTGCGTACCCAGGGCCTCGATCGCGACATCGACGCCGCGTCCATCGGTCAGGCGCAGGATCGCATCCACTGGATCCTCCCTGCGAAAATCGACGATGTGGTCGGCGCCGAGCCGCCGCGCGACGGCGGCGCGCTGCTCGATGGTCTCCACGGCGATGATCGAGGTCGCTCCCTTGAGCTTCGCACCGACGGTTGCGCACAGCCCGATCGGACCCTGGGCGAATATGGCCACGGTATCGCCGATGCCGACCGCCGCGCGTTCCGAGCCGCTGAAACCCGTCGACATGATGTCGGGGCACATCAGCACCTCTTCGTCCGTCAGTCCCTCGGGCACCGGCGCCAGGTTCGCCATGGCGTCGGGGACCCGGACGTACTCGGCCTGGCAACCATCGATGGTGTTGCCTAGTTTCCAGCCGCCCATCGCCTGCCAGCCGTGCGGCGTGCCGGAACCATCCTGCGAGCCGCAGCCGCCGAGGCAGGCGTTGCTGTAGCCGCTGGGCGTGATGGCGCCGGCGATCACGCGCTGCCCTTCCTGGTAGCCGCGCACGGCGCTGCCGAGCTTTTCGATGATGCCGACCGGCTCATGACCGATGATCAGTCCGGGCCGTACCGGATATTCGCCCTTCATGATGTGGATGTCGGTGCCGCAAAGAGTCGTGGTGGTGACGCGAAGCAGCGCATCCAGGGGGCCGATATCGGGAATCGGACGCTCATCCAGCGCGATGCGCCCGGGTTCGAGGAAGACGGCGGCCTTCATCATTCTTGCCATGGTCGTGCTCCGGAGTGAGGGGAGATGAGCGCCGCAGGCGGGGATGGGGAACCTCTTAATTGTCCGCGCGGGAGGCGCCGGAGGCATGCGGGGGAACCCACGAGGCCGTCATGGAAACTACGGGGCGAACGCCTCGACCAGATAGTCGATCATCGCCCGGACCTTGGCCGGCGGGCGGCGATCGGGAGCAAACAGGACATGCAGACCGCCCAGCTCGACGCTCGGCTGGTCGAGTTCGAGCGCCACCAGCGTACCTCGAGCCAGGGCCTCTCCCACGATGAAGTCCGGTTGATAGATCACTCCTTGTCCACCCAGTGCCGCCGCCAGCAGCGCGTCGCCGTTGTTGGCCGACAGATCGCCTTTCACCGGTACCTGAATCTCGCCCTTGCGGCCGAAGGCCCAGGTGCCCTGCCCCTGCACGGGCGACAGCAGGTAGCTCAGGCAATTGTGGGTGGACAGCTCCGCTACGCGCTTCGGCGTGCCGCTTCGAGCCAGGTAGCGGGGCGCGGCGCACACCCGCAACGGGCAGTCGCCCAGGCGTCGCGCTTTGAGCGAGCTGTCGGCGAGATGACCGATGCGGATCACCAGGTCCCAGCCCTCCTGCATCAGGTCTTGCTGGGCATCGCTCAGGCCCAGTTCGACCTCCACTTGCGGGTACTGGCGGCTGAACGCGGGCAGCAGCGGCGCGATGAAGCGCACACCGAAGGAAAGCGGCACGTTCAAGCGCAGGCGCCCGACCGCTTCGGTCCGTTGGGCCGTCACCTCCGATTCGGCTTCCTCCACCTCCCGCAGGATGCGCCGGCATGCCTCGAGATAGTCGGCGCCGGCGTCCGTCAGTGTCAGGCGTCGGGTGGTGCGATGCAGCAGCTTGACGCCCAGCCGGCCTTCCAGCGCATCCACGTGTTTGGTCGCCATGGCCGGTGACATTCCCAGCGCACGGCCCGCCGCCGACAGGCTGCCGTGGGTCGCGGCCTGGATGAAGACCCGCATGCCTGTGAATCGATCCAGCATCCTATTTCATACTCATGATTGGAGGTGTTCCGGCTCGATGGCCAATTCTCCTATCGTACGAAGGAGGCTACGATACTTGGCATGACACCGCAACGGCCGCCAGGCCAGAGGAATCCCATGACGCAAGCCAGCGCTTCACCCGCGAAGGACACCATGCTGCCGGCGCTGTTCATTCCCCACGGCGCCGGTCCCTGCTTTTTCATGGACTGGAACCCACCCGGCACCTGGGATGGCATGGCCGCTTTTCTCTCCGGCGTGCCCGCCTCGCTGCCCGCCAGGCCGCGTGCGATCCTGATGGTTTCCGCCCATTGGCGGACGCCGGGTTTCAGCGTCACCGCCGCCGAGCGGCCGGCGTTGATCTATGACTATTACGGCTTCCCGCGGCACACCTATGAGCTGAGCTACCCGGCGCCGGGGGCGCCGGCCCTGGCGGCACGCGTCCATGGGCTGTTGTCCGATGCCGGCCTGGAAAGTCGAATGGACGCCGGGCGCGGCTTCGATCACGGCATGTTCGTGCCGCTGAAGCTGATGTTTCCGCAGGCGGATATCCCGGTGGCGCAGCTGTCATTGCGCGCCGATTTCGAACCCGCGGCACACCTGGCCGCCGGCCAGGCCCTGACCGCGCTGCGCGAGGAGGGGGTACTGATCCTGGGCAGCGGCATGAGTTTCCACAACATGCGCGGCTATGGCGATGCGCGCTTCACCGCGGCGTCGGAGGTCTTCGATGACTGGCTGACCCAGGCCGTGGAAGGCCCGGCGCCACAGCGGCTTGCGGCCTTGAGCCATTGGGCGCAGGCGCCGCACGCGCATCAGTGCCACCCCGACGGCGAGCAAGAGCATCTCATTCCGCTGCTGGTGGCCGCCGGCGCAGCGGGCCAGGACCGCGGCGGCAAGATCTACTCCGAGCGCGTGCTGGAGACGCAGCTGTCCGCCTATCGCTTCGGCTGACGCCGGACGCGCCACTGAACAAGGCAGCGCCCGAGCGCGTTGCCACGGATCACCACAGGAGATCCCAACGATGCAGATCGAGCTTTCCGGCAAACAGGCCCTGGTCACAGGCTCCACCGCGGGCATCGGCCTGGCGATTGCCACCGGACTGGCCCGGGCCGGTGCGAGCGTAACCCTCGTCGGCCGCGATTCCGCAAGGCTGCAGGCCGCCGTCGCCAGCGTCGATCAGGCCAGCGGCCGTGCCGATGCCAGCGGCGTGGTTGCCGATGCCGGCACCGCTGAGGGTTGCCAGGCGGTGATCGAGGCTCGGCCCGAGGTCGACATCCTGGTGAACAACCTGGGTATCTATGGTGGCCGCCCCTTCTTCGAGATCGACGACGATGCCTGGGAGGAGATCTTCCAAGTCAATGTGCTCAGCGGCGTGCGTCTGGCCCGACACTATGCCCAGGGCATGCAGGCGCGCGGCTGGGGCCGCATCCAGTTCATCTCCAGCGAGTCGGCACTCAACATCCCGGTCGAAATGGTGCACTACGGTGTCAGCAAGGCAGCCCTACACGGTGTATCCCGCGGCTTGGCCAAGGTGCTGGCCGGCAGCGGTGTCACGGTCAATACCATCCTGCCGGGCCCGACCCGTACCGCAGGCACCCAGGCGATGATGGCGCAGCTGGCGGCCGAACGCGGCGTCCCGCCGCAGCAGATGGAGGCCCTGTTCCTGCAAGAGAACCGTCCCTCGACATTACTCAAGCGCTTCGCCACCCCCGAAGAAGTGGCCAATCTGAGCGTCTACGCCGCTTCGCTGCAGGCCAGCGCCACCACCGGCGCCGCGCTGCGCGTGGATGGCGGCATCGTCGAGAGCATTGCCTGATCGGCGGGCGGCATCGATCCATATTGCGTTATCACTGAGGAAATACAGCATGCAGAAACGTGAACTGGGCCGTTCCGGCCTTGCCATCGCACCGCTCGTCCTGGGCGGCAACGTCTTTGGCTGGACCGCCGATGAAGAGCGCTCCTTCGCTGTGCTCGATCGCTTCGTCGAGCGCGGTTTCAACGCCATCGATACCGCCGATGTCTACGCGGCCTGGGCGCCGGGCCTGAGCGGCGGCGAGTCGGAAAGGATGCTGGGCCAATGGCTGGCCCGGCGCGGACGGCGCGAGGACATCGTGCTGATGAGCAAGGTCGGCATGTGGGAGCCGCGCAAGGGGCTCTCGGCCGCCAATATCGAGGCTGCCATCGAGGATTCCTTGAAGCGTTTGCGCACCGACTACCTGGACGTCTACTTCGCGCATATCGATGACCAGGAGGTGCCGCTGGAGGAAACGCTGACCGCTTTCGCCAAGCTGATCGAGGCCGGCAAGGTGCGCGCGATCGGCGCCTCCAATTATTCGGCGCAGCGCCTGCGCGAGGCACTGGCGCTCTCCCAGGAGCAGGGGCTGCCGCGCTACGAGCTCGTGCAGCCGCTCTACAACCTGTACGACCGTGCCGACTTCGAGGCCGGACTGGCCGGCGTGGCCGAGGAGCATGGACTCGGGGTAGTGAGCTATTTCTCCCTGGCCAGCGGATTCCTGACCGGCAAGTACAGGAAGCCGGAGGATCTGGCGGGCAGCGCCCGGGCCGATTTCCTGAAAGGCTATTTCGATGATCGCGGCCGACGGCTGCTGCAGGGCTTGCTGGATGTCTCCGCCGAGCTTTCCGCCAAGCCGGCCCAGGTCGCCTTGGCCTGGCTGCTGAGCCGCCCGGGCCTTAGCGCACCGATCGCCAGCGCCACCAGCTTGACCCAGCTCGACGAGGGGCTGGATGCGATCGACCTGGTGCTGCCCGAAGCGGCGCTCGCCAGGCTGGAGGCGCTGAGTCGATAGCCGCGCCACCG
>JBEBRC010000204.1:0-6439 GCA_040395055.1 Steroidobacter denitrificans | reverse complement strand
TTCGTGCCCAAGGGCGTGCGCTGCCCGATGGAGCTGTCGACCTACTTCCGCATCAACGCCGCGAACACCGGCCAATTCGAGCGCACGCTGATCATCGCCGAGGAAGGCTCGCACGTGAGCTACCTGGAAGGATGCACGGCGCCGATGCGCGATGAGAACCAGCTGCATGCCGCGGTGGTCGAGCTGGTGGCGCTGGAGAATGCGCAGATCAAGTACTCGACGGTGCAGAACTGGTATCCGGGCGATGAGAACGGACTCGGCGGCATCTACAATTTCGTCACCAAGCGCGGCGAGTGCCGCGGCGCCAATTCGCGCATCAGCTGGACGCAGGTGGAAACCGGCTCGGCGATCACCTGGAAATATCCCAGCTGCATCCTTACCGGCGCCAACTCGGTGGGCGAATTCTATTCGGTAGCGGTGGCGAATCACTACCAGCAGGCCGATACCGGCACCAAGATGATCCATATCGGTCCCAACACCACCAGCACCATCGTCTCCAAAGGCATCTCGGCCGGCTATGGCCAGAACGCCTACCGCGGGCTGGTGAAAATTCTTCCCAGCGCGCTCAATGCACGCAATTTCACGCAGTGCGACTCGCTGCTGATGGGAGATCGCTGCGGCGCGCACACCTTCCCCTACATGGAAGTGCGCGCCCCGAGCGCCAGCGTCGAGCATGAGGCGACCACCTCCAAGATCGGCGATGACCAGCTGTTCTATTGCCGCAGCCGCGGTGTCTCCACCGAGGACGCCGTCAACATGATCGTCAACGGTTTCTGCAAGGCGGTGTTCAAGGAACTGCCGATGGAATTCGCCGTGGAAGCCCAGAATCTGCTCGCCGTCAGCCTCGAAGGCTCGGTTGGGTAACGGCCGTTCGAACCCTACATCATTGGAATCATAGCCCGTGTTGAAAATCAGCGATCTTCATGTCCGCGCCGGCGACCGGCAGATCCTCAACGGCCTGACGCTCGAGGTGGCGCCCGGCGAAGTACACGCCATCATGGGCCCCAACGGCTCGGGCAAGAGCACCTTGGTACAGGTGCTTGCCGGGCGCGATGGCTACGAGGTCACCTCCGGCAGCGTCTCGTATCGCGGCCGGGACCTGCTGGCGATGCAGCCGGAGGAACGCGCGCGCGAAGGCGTCTTCCTGGCTTTCCAGTACCCGGTGGAAATTCCCGGCGTCAACAATGTCTATCTGCTCAAGGCCGGATTGAATGCCATCCGCCAGCACCGTGGGGAACAGGAGGTCGATGCCTTCGAGTTTCTGTCGCTGGTGCGCGAGAAAATGAAGCTGATGCAGATGGACGAAAGCTTCCTCAGCCGCGCGGTCAACGAGGGCTTTTCCGGCGGCGAAAAGAAGCGCAACGAGATCCTGCAGATGGCGGTGTTGGAGCCGGCGCTGGCGCTGCTGGATGAAACCGATTCCGGCCTGGATATCGACGCGCTGCGCGTGGTCGCCAGCGGCGTCAACAGCCTGCGCCAGGCGGATCGCTCGATGGTGATGGTGACGCACTACCAGCGGCTGCTCGACTACATCGAGCCGGACAAGGTTCACGTGCTGTTCGATGGCAAGATTCTCAAGACCGGCGACAAGTCGCTGGCGCTGGAACTGGAGGAGCGTGGCTACGACTGGGTGAAGCAAGAGGCGGCGGCATGAGCGCGGTCAGCGCCAGGCATGCGCCTGCTTCCCTGGAGCGTTTTCGGCAGATGTTCGATGCCCGCTGGGCAAACGCGGACGGGTTGACCGCGCTGCGGCGCGCGGCCTTGGAGGAATTCATGGCCGCGGGCTGGCCCACGCCGCGCAATGAAGATTGGAAATACACCAATCTACGCCGCCTGGAATCGCGCGAGTTCTCGCTGGCGCCGCGGCAGGATGCGGTGCTGGAGGTGGCGCTGGATGCGCTCGGGGAATCCACCGGCGTGGAGTCCTGGGACCCGGCGTCCCAGCCGATCTCGTGGATTGCGCAGGCCGGCACGCGCATCGTGCTGGTGAACGGCCACTGGGCGCCGCGATTGTCATCGCCCAGCGCCCAGCCTCCGGGCGTCACGGTGCTGACGCTGGCGCAATGGCAGCAGCACGATCCGGCGGCCGTCGCGGCCTTCCTCGCCGAACCCCAGGGAACCGCTGGCGCCAAGGACGCTGTGCCCAGCGAGGGAGCGCAGGTCGTTGCGTTCAATTCGCGCCAGGCGGAGCTGCTGCGGCAACGGCCCGGTGCGCTGGAACGACTCAATCTCGCCTTCTTCGAAGACGGTGTCGTGATCCATCTGGCCGACGATACGCGCCTGGATGAGCCGGTCTATGTGGTTCATCAATGGAACGGCGGGGCCGCGCAGCACATGAATCATCCGCGCGTCATCGTGCGCGCCGGACGCAACAGCCGCTGCACGCTGATCGAGCACTTCCTGGGCCCGGCCGAAACGGAATATTTCACCAACGCCGTGACCACGGTCGATCTGGCCGAAGGCGCCACGCTGACTCACTATCGACTGCAGCTGGAATCATTGAAAAGCTTCCACATCGGGCACATCGAGGCACGCCTGCAGGCACACAGCCGCTACGCATGTCACGACGTCGCGCTGGGGGCGAGCCTGGGGCGGATGACTCTGCGCGCCGCGCTGCATGGCGCCGGTGCCCACGCCGCCTTGCATGGCTTGTTCGTACCCATGGGTACGCAGCACCTGGATGCCCACACGCGCATCGATCACATCGCGCCGCACACCACCAGCGAGGAAGATTATCGCGGTGTGGCCGCGGGGCGCGGCCGCGGCGTCTTCAACGGCAAGGTGATCGTGCATCCGGGCGCCCAGAAAATCGACGCTCGCCAGTCGAGCCGCAACCTGCTGCTGTCGCCGGGTGCCGAGATCGACACCAAGCCGGAACTGGAGATCTACGCCGACGATGTGAAGTGCAGCCATGGCGCCACCACCGGCCAGCTCGATACGACGGCATTGTTCTATCTGCGCTCGCGCGGATTGTCCGAAACACAGGCACGTTCGCTTCTGATCCGTGCCTTCGCCGAGTCGATCCTGTCGACGATCGAACACGCGCCGCTGCGCCGCCACCTGGAACAGCATCTGGATCGGCTGTTCGCCGTCTCGCATGAGGCTCGCTCATGAGCGCCCTGTCGCCCGATGCTGCCCCGGTAGCCGCACCCGCCCTCGATGTCGCGGCGATACGCCGGGACTTCCCGATCCTGCACCAGCAGATCAACGGCAAGCCGCTGGTGTACCTGGACAGTGCTGCCTCGAGCCAGCGCCCACGCGCCGTGATCGATACCATCAGCCGCTACTACGAGCACGACCACGCCAACATCCATCGCGGCGTACATACCTTGAGCCAGCGCGCCACCGATGCCTACGAAGGCGCGCGCGATACGGTCCGTCGTTTCATCAACGCACGCGACACCAAGGAAATCGTGTTCGTGCGCGGTACCACCGAAGCCATCAACCTGGTGGCGCAAAGCTACGCCCGCCCGAGCTTGACGGCCGGCGACGAGATTCTGATTTCGGCGCTGGAGCATCACGCCAATATCGTTCCCTGGCAGCTGGTGTGCGAACAGACCGGCGCAACGCTCAAGGTCATTCCCATCACCACGGCAGGCGAAGTCGACTTTGGCGCGTTCGAACGACTGATCGGTCCGCGCACCAAGCTGCTGGCCCTGGCCCATGTCTCGAACGCCCTCGGCACCGTGGTGCCGGTGCAGCGATTCATTGCGGTGGCGAAGGCGCATGGCGTGCCGGTGTTGCTCGATGGCGCGCAGGCCATTGCGCACGACGCCGTCGACGTCCAGGCGCTGGACTGCGATTTCTACTGCTTCTCCTCGCACAAGATGCTGGGTCCGACCGGCGTCGGCGTACTGTACGGCCGGCAGCGGCTGCTGGAGGCCATGCCGCCCTGGCAGGGCGGCGGCGACATGATCCTGACGGTCTCGTTCGAGAAGACGACTTTCAACCAGCTGCCGTGGAAGTTCGAGGCCGGCACGCCCCACATCGCCGGTGTGATCGGCCTGGGCGCCGCCATCGACTACCTGCAGCAGATCGGCATGCAGGCGATCGCCGCCTATGAGCAGGAATTGCTGCTCTACGCGACCGCGCAGCTGTCCCGGATACCCGGCCTGCGCCTCATCGGCACCGCCGCACACAAGGCAGCGGTGATTTCCTTCGCGCTCGAAGGCATCCATCCGCACGACATCGGCACCATCCTGGACACCGAAGGGGTCGCGATCCGCACCGGGCATCATTGCGCCATGCCCGTCATGGATTTCTTCCAGGTGCCCGCCACCGCGCGCGCCTCGATGGCCTTCTACAACACGTTCGAGGACGTCGACCGGTTGGTCGCCGCGCTCCAGCACACACGCGCCGTACTCGGCTGAAGCCCCATGGACCTGAAAGATCTCTACCGCGACGTGATCGTCGATCACAATCGCCATCCTCGCAACTTCGGCAAGCTCGACCCCGCCGACGCGCACGCCGAGGGCAACAACCCCTTGTGCGGCGATCGCCTCACGGTCTACGTCGCCCTGGATGGCGATCGGATTCGTGAAACGAAGTTCGAGGGCAGCGGTTGCGCCATCTCCGTCGCCTCGGCATCGATGTTGACGGAAGCAGTCAAGGGCAAGTCCAAAGCCGAGGTCCGCGCGCTGTTCGACGATATCCACGCGCTACTGACCGAGCACGAGGCCAACATCGATCCGGCAAGGCTGGGCAAGCTTGCAGCCTTGTCGGGCGTGCGCGAATTCCCCGCCCGCGTGAAGTGCGCCAGTCTGTGCTGGCATACGCTCAATGCCGCACTGGAACGCGCCGCCGAACCTGTCACCACCGAGTAGCTTCGAGAGCCATTGTGCATAGCCGCGAACACGAACCCGTCATTTTGCAACGCGATGTCGAGGCCATCATGGTGCCTGCCGGCATCCCCGTCACGCTGCGCGCCGGCAAGGCGGGTTTCATCACCCAGGCGCTGGGCGGCAGTTTCACCGTCTATATCGAGGGCAATCTGTTTCGTGTGGCCGGCCAGGACGCGGACGCGTTGGGCAAGGAAGTCGCGCTCGCGCCTGAATTGCCGCCCGACGCGACCGACGACGATGTGAAGCAACTGGTCTGGAACCAGATGCGCGCCTGTTATGACCCGGAGATTCCGATCAACATCGTCGAATTGGGCCTGGTCTACACTTGCGAGATCACGCATGAGCCCGACGGCGAGCGCGTGGTGGCCATCGAGATGACCCTGACGGCCCCGGGGTGCGGCATGGGCGAGGTCCTGGTGCAGGACGTGAAGGACAAGGTGGAGATCATCCCGACGATCAAGCGTGCCGACGTCGAGCTGGTCTTCGACCCCCCGTGGAATCCGAGCATGATGTCGGAAGCGGCGCGCCTGCAGACCGGGATGATGTAGGGCGACGGAACCACCCGCCTGCCTGCCCGAAGAGGCAAGCGCGTCCCAACCCCCGAACCTCGGGTCACACGCAAGCCATCGCTCGATGGCGAAAATGGAGATCGACAACCGATGGCCTGGCAGAAAGTAGCACCGGCGGCGTCCATCCCCCCCGGCGACTACGCGCAGATCGAAATCGATACCGTGCTGGTCGCCGTCTTCAATGTCGACGGCGCGTTCTATGCGATCGATGATATCTGTACCCACGACGGCGGAGAGCTTGCTGGCGGTGCAGTCGAAGGCGACCAAGTGATTTGCCCACGACACGGCGCGCGCTTTTGCCTGCGCACCGGCGCGGCCCTCACGCCACCGGCCTACGAACCGGTACGAACCTACGAAACGCGTGTCGTCGACGGCATCGTCGAGGTGCAAGCGGCATACTAGGCACCCACCACGGCATTTGGGACCCTTTGGGTCCGCGCCACCGCCATCAAGGCCATCGTCATGCCCAAGGCCAAATCCGCAACGACTCCTGGTACCGACGTCGGCATCCAAGACCGTCCCGATGAGGCGGCTCACGCCCTGCTGCGCCTCACACTGGTGCGTCACGCCGAGGCCGAATCTCCCCGGCCGAAACAACGGGACTGCGATCGCCAGCTGAAACCTCGCGGGCAGCGCGAGGCCATCGAGATGGCTGCACGCTTGAAACGCGACCAACGGCTGCCGGACAAGATCCTCGCCAGCAACGCGGCACGTACCATCGCCACCGCCCGACTACTGGTCGATGAGCTGGGCCTTGCCGAGGATTTGATCGAGTTGGACGAGCGCCTGTATCTGGCTCCGGCGGAACTCATCCTGCAAGTCGCACAGGAGCGCGGCGGCAGTGCGGCGCACCTCATGATCGTCGGCCACAATCCAGGCCTGAGCGAATTTGCGGACGAGCTATCCAGCGCAAGCTCGGCGCAAAACCTGCCGACCTGCGCCACCTATTCCTTGCAGTTCGATATCCGCCGCTGGCAGGAGCTGGCATGGGTCAGCGGCATCAACGCCGAACTCGATTACCCGTCGAAG
>JBEBRC010000203.1:0-6505 GCA_040395055.1 Steroidobacter denitrificans | reverse complement strand
CTGTTGATGCTGCCGCGCATGCCGGGATTGAGAGCGATCCAGGATCTGCTGAGCAGCCTCAACCCGGGCGCGATCGTTGCAGGGGTGTATCGGCGAATACGGCAGACGAACGACGTCGATATGCTGCTGCGCCTTCATCGCACGCGAGGGCCCGACACGGCTCGTTTTGCACGATGGCAGGTCCTGGCATGGTCGCAACTCGCCGCCGTGGCGTTCAATATCGCCGTGCTGGCGACCGCCGGCGCTCTGATCGCCTTTACGGATCTGGCATTTGGCTGGAGCACGACGCTGCAAATGGACAATGGCGATGTGCTGAGGATCACGGACACGCTTTCCGCTCCCTGGCGCAACGTTTGGCCACAAGCCGTACCGGGCCTGCAACTGATCGAGGCATCGCGGTTCTTCCGCCTCGCCGCGGCGCAGCCGACTGCCGTCCCGGCGGCGGCCCTGACGGGCTGGTGGTCATTCTTACTGGCATCGATCTTTACCTACGGCTTCCTGCCACGCTGCGCGTTGCTCGCCCTGTCGTTGTTCCGGCTGCACATGGCGACCGCCCGCCTGCTTACCGACGACCCTCGGGTTCGCGCATTGCTGGAGCGCATGCGCTCCAGCAACATCTCGCTTGGGCCCTCCGTCCCCGAAGCGCCGCTCGATCCTGTGTCCTTGTCCACTGCGGGAGCGGGGCGCCCCGACCGCAGCCACCAGGCTGCGACCGCCGTCAACTGGTCGAACGCGCTGCCCGCGACCGGCGCACAGCAATGGGCAACGGAGCATTTGCAGCAGCGCGTGGCGCAGGTCCGTGAAGCAGGTGGCGGACGCTCGCCATCCGCCGATGTGACGCTGGTCGAGCAGCTGGCGCAGGAGCGCCCGAGCATGGTGCTGGTATTGGTGCGCGCATGGGAGCCGCCGCTGCTGGACCTGCAGGACTTTATCGGGCTGCTGCGTTCGCGCCTGGGCGGCGCCTGCTCGCTGATCCTGGTACCCGTCGGACTGGACGGAGCAGCGGCCACGGACACGCAACACGCCATGTGGTCACGCTGGACGATGCGCATCGCTGATCCAGGCCTGTATGTGGAGACGGCGCTTGAGCGATAGGCATCCGACATTCGCAATCGTTGGCCATCCCAACAAGGGAAAGAGCAGCATCGTCGCCACGCTCGCCGAGGACGAGTCCATCGCGATCTCCCCTGACCCCGGCACGACGCGCCTGGCCCGTGGTTTTCAGATGCGCCTCAACGGCCAGGTACTCTACGAGCTATTCGACACGCCAGGCTTTCAGCGCCCGCGCTCGGTGCTCGCCTGGCTGCAGGCGCATGAACGCGGCGCCGACGCGCGAGCGGCGGTGGTGGAGGAATTCGTAGCCGCTCACCGCTCGGATGCGCGTTTTCATGATGAATGCGAGCTATTGCGTCCGATCCTCGAGGGCGCCGGCATTCTCTACGTGGTCGACGGCACGCACCCTTACGGCCTGGAGTACGAAGCGGAGATGGAGATTCTTCGCTGGAGCGGGCAGCCACGCATGGCGCTGATCAACTTGATCGGACCCGGCGACCACATCGAGGAATGGCGGCGCGCATTGAATCAGTATTTTTCCATCGTGCGCGTGTTCGACGCGCAGCGGGCGGATTTCGGCAAACGCCTCGACCTGCTGCGTGCGTTCCGGGAGCTGGGCGATACGAGTGCCAGCTGGGTCGGGATGCTCGGACAGGCCATCCAGGCGATCGAGCGCGATCGAAGCGAACGCCTGCGACGTGCGGCAGCGCAGATCGCCGATCTGCTGCTCGAGGTGTTGTCTGCTCGCGTATCCATTTCCGCCCCCGAGCATGCCGACCAGAAACGGCTGGCCGACGACGTAATTCAGACGCTGAAAACAAAGGTTCGGCGTCGCGAACGATCGGCGCGCAGGGTAGTGCAGGAGATTTATGGGCACAGCAAGCTCCATACCTCCGAGCAAGAGGTCGATGTGCTCGCGGACGACCTGTTCTCGCAACGCAGCTTCCAAATATTCGGTTTGTCATCCAGGCAACTCGCCGTTACGGGGGCGACAACCGGCGCGCTGGCCGGCGGCGTCATCGACCTGGCGTTGGGCGGCGCCTCCTTGTTGCTGGGTTCGGGCATCGGTGCCGTCGTCGGCGGAGTGGGAGCCGTCCTCGGCGCGGAGCGCGTCGCTCGCGTGCAGGTGCTCGGCATGCCTTTGGGGGGGGTTCGCCTGACGGCGGGGCCCATTACCGCACCCAACGTGCCGTGGGTCCTTCTAGGACGTGCGCTGCTGCATCATCGACTCGTGGCTGAGCGCAACCATGCGCGGCGCGATGTGCTGGCGCTCGACGCCGAGTCCGGTGCGCACCTGGCGGATACCATCGATCCCGCGTTACGCAAACGCCTGGCCGCTTTATTCAAGCGCATACGCGATGATGCCGGGCTGTCGGCACAGCGGCGCGAGGAACTGGTCGACGCGCTCGAAAGCTGTCTCGCGGATGGTCTGGATCCGGTCGCTGACGACTCGCAGGAACTCGATTCACCGCACTGACTGCCGCTCAATGGCTTGAGCGGCATGCCAGGGGCGGGATTCAGCAGCAGCGCTTGATCCCGCTCCATTTGCGATGCTGCTCGTTCAAATAGAATGCTCGCCGGCTAAGCACCGGCACATCGGGATGCACCTCCCGATGCCGCGCGAGATAACGCTCATACGCATCGTCGCTGGCAAGCTCCCTGATGAAGCTCCACAGCTTGCGAGCGCCGCTTTTCATAACGGCGCTGTCGAATGCCGGCATGGGCTCCCGGCTCATGCCTGTGCCGGGAGCGTTACGGCGGGTGCCTCGGAGCTCGGCAGAACCGGCAGTCCCCGCACGACACGCATGCACACGCGTGCGGTGTCGACGATGACGACCCACAGGATCGCGGTCAGGAGCACCGCCAATACCGCATCCAGGCGTTGATTGAAAATCAGCTGCGGGGCAACGGCGGCCTGCTCCGGCGGCAGCAACCCGGCAGCCAGCTGGGCGGCGGTGTGGTTGGCGGCCGACAGAAAGCCGATGCGTATGTCATCGGAGACAACCTTTTGCCAGGTTGCCACAGTCGTCACGATGGTGAGCCAGGCCAGGGGAGCGCCCGTCACCCACGCGTAGCGCAGCTTGCCGCTCTTCACCAGGATGCCGGTGCAGATACACAGGGCAATGCCAGCCAGGAGCTGATTGGAGATACCGAACAGCGGCCACAGGATGTTGATGCCACCGTTGGGATCGACGACCCCGATGTATAGAAAATACCCCCATCCGGCGACGATCAATGCGCTGGATATCAGCACCGAGGGATACCAGGAAGTCTGGCCGAACTTGGGCCAGATGTTCGACAACGCATCCTGCAGCATGAAGCGCCCCACTCGCGTACCGGCGTCCAGCGTCGTCAAGATGAAGACCGCCTCGAACATGATCGCGAAGTGATACCACAGCGCCATCATCCCTTGTCCAAACGCGGAAGAGAAAATGCTCGCCATGCCGACCGCAAGCGACGGCGCGCCACCGGTGCGGGCAAACAGCGTGGATTCCCCCATCTCCGCCGCCAGCGCGCTCATCTGCTCGACGGTGACCGGGAAGCCCCAGCTCGTGATCGTCTCGACCGCCGCTTCCGCGGTCGCACCAACGACGCCGGGGGAGCTGTTGATCGCGAAAAAGACGCCTGGGTCGAGCAAAGTTGCCGCGATCATTGCCATGATCGCCACACCCGACTCCAGCATCATGCTGCCGTAGCCGATCATGCGCACGTCGCCCTCATTGGCGATGAGCTTCGGAGTCGTACCACTGGCGACCAAAGCGTGGAAGCCGGAGATCGCCCCGCACGCAATCGTGATGAACGCGAAGGGGAACAGCGCACCGCCGAAGATCGGCCCCGAGCCGTCGATGAACTGGGTGACGGCGGGCATCTTGATTTCCGGCCGCATCACGATCACAGCGACCGCCAGCAGGATCACTGTGCCGAGCTTCAGGAACGTCGAGAGATAGTCCCGAGGCGCGAGCAGCAACCACACTGGCAGCACCGCGGCGATGAAGCCGTATCCGATGACGAACCAGGCCAGGGTGACGCTATCGAGGTCGAACCAGGTGCGCAGCCACGGGTGCGAATCGACCCACCCGCCGCCAACCACGGCAAGCAGCAGCAGGACGATGCCGATGATCGAGGCCTCGAGTACGCGACCCGGGCGGATGTTGCGCATATACAGACCGATCAGGATCGCGATCGGAATGGTGGCAAAGACGGTGGAAGTGCCCCAAGGGCTGTGTCTCATGGCGTTGACGACCACCAGGCCGAGCACGGCGATCAGGATCACCATGATCACCAGCGTGCCGACCATCGCCGCATATCCGCCGACCGGACCGAGTTCTTCGCGCGCCATCTGGCCGAGGCTGCGCCCATTGCGGCGCGTGGAGAAAAACAGAACCGTCATGTCCTGCACACAACCGCCAAGCACGGCACCGACCAGGATCCACAGCGTGCCCGGCAGGTAGCCGAACTGCGCGGCAAGCGTGGGGCCGATCAGCGGTCCAGGGCCGGCAATCGCGGCAAAGTGATGCCCGAACACGACCCAGCGATTGGTGGGAATGAAGTCGCGGCCGTCATTGATACGCACCGCCGGCGTGGCGCGCGTGGCGTCCAGGGTCAGTACCTTGGCGGCGACCCAGGCGCCGTAGAGACGGTAGCCGATGGCATAGACGCAAGCGGCCGCCACCACGATCCACATGGCATTGATCGACTCGCCGCGGTGAAGCGCCAGCCCTCCGATGGCGAATGCGCCAACGGCAGCGACCAGGACCCAGATCAGTTTATTCATCAAATCCCCCAGAGCCCCATCAGGCGCTCGATATCGAAACTACCGCGATCTGAAACTTGCTAGTCGGCCAGCTTATTCTTCGTCGGCCAGTTGGTGGCGAAACTCGCCGTTCATCCGATGATCCCGATGATCGGAAGTCGCAGGCATGACCCGCCGCTGGCTATCGCTGATCCCACATGATTTCTTGAGCGACCCATGCCGATAGCGCAGCTGCGCCACGATGGACTCGCCCACTGGAAGATCGCAGGTTAACCAACTTCGCATATGCATCACATAGTCAAGCACGGTGCAGCTGCCGCGAACCTGCGCTCAGGGCGGTCAGGAGCATTTTGATGAGAGTTGCTGCCTGGCGCTGCTGGCGGGGCGTGGCGCACCGTCACACTACAGCCGTGCATTGCCGTCGCGGACTCGACGGCGCCGCACGAAATCAACTTTATGTCGTCTGGCGTCGCCATGGCGGCGCTACGCTCTGAAGCGTACACCTGCCCCGGGGCAGATTCTTTTCGGAAAGACCTCCACTGCCTACCCGATACGCATGATCCATGCATGACAGCGACCCGGGCGAATGTTACGCCACTGGACGGGCGCTTGCATGGCTCATGCGCCGGCACGCACGGCACCCTGATCCGCGCCCAGCGCTCGAACTCGCGTCGAACGCGCCACGGTTCAAGACTTCAATGGCAGCGCGGTCGTGGACTTGACCTCCCACGCCGCAACGAAGGTATTCACTTCGCGAACGTTCGGCACGGTCGCCAGCTTGCCGAAGTAGAACTTCTCGTAAGCTTGCATATCCCGTACCACGACTCGCAGCAAAAAATCATAAATACCAAGCGTGACATGACATTCCATCACCTCGTCGAAGCCGCGAATCGCTTCGGTAAACTGCAGCAGGCTTGCCTGGTCGTTGCGCACCACCTTCACTTGCACGAACAGCTGCGTCGGCAAGCTGAGCTTGCGACGGTCCAGGATTGCCACGACCTTGGAGATGTATCCCTCGTCCTTCAGGCGCTGGATGCGCCGCCAGCACGGCGACTGCGACAGTCCGACCGTCTCGGCGATCTGCGCCGCGGAGCGGGAGGCGTCTTCCTGCAAGGCGCGCAGAATTTCCAGATCAATCTTGTCCAGACCATCCATCTAAAGGGTCATCCTGTTGTAGAAACTGAATCATCGCCACTGGGTGTCGCGACGAAGCACAGGCGCATCTGCCTGAGTGGAGCGCGGCCGAAGACCTCTGGCCGGGGATTTCGCTGCGCAGCCGTCCGCACGGCCGCGGCGCCTCGAGTCGAGGCTGGCAATAACCGCGATTATTGTAAAGGCCAGGTGGCTGCGACAGGAATATGGACCCGCCGACGCCATTCACGGTGCAACTTGCGATACCCCCTGGTTTTAGCCGAGTTAATTCGAGATTTGACAGAGGCCTGAGAGCGATGCCGCAGATCAAGGAAAGATATTAGTACCTTTTCAGGCAAAGGATGATCTATAAATCATAGAATACCGGTGCCCGTGTACTGTAATACGCTATTGTGCAACGTGCAGCCCGAAGCTGGCCAGCACAGGCCTCGGCATACTCGACGCCGCTGCCGCCGCAGGGAGAAAGGCCTGCGCGCAACGGGAAAAGCAAGTGCTTCGGATAATGCAGCCGCGCGGCCACCGCGGCGTGCTGGATCTGGATCTGGA
>JBEBRC010000202.1:0-6556 GCA_040395055.1 Steroidobacter denitrificans | reverse complement strand
CCTGCGGCCCGAGGGCGGCACGCTGCTGATCGAGGACGTGCAGGACCAGGTCGAGCTGGCGCTCATGCGTTCCGGCTTCCAGGACGTGGCGCGCGCTGACGTTCTTTACCGCGAGGCCCGCGCGCAGGAGCGCGCCGCCGTGGCTGCGCTCCGGGTCGCAGCCACGGCGGCAATCTGGACCTCACGTGATCAGCCAGGCCATCGCCGGGCACTTTGCGCAGTTCGTCGGACCTCGGCTAAATGGCGATCGGCGCCTTGATACTGGGATGCGGCTGGTAGTTCAGGAATTCGAAATCTTCATACTCGTACTCGAAGATCGACGGCGGCTTGCGCCGGATAAGCAGTCCAGGCAGCGCGTGCGGCGTGCGTGTCAACTGCTCGTCCGCCTGCTGCAGATGATTCAGATACAGGTGGCAATCGCCGCCGGTCCAGATGAATTCACCCGGCGCCAGGTCGCACTGCTGCGCGAACATCTGAGTGAGCAATGCATAGGAAGCGATGTTGAACGGCACGCCCAGGAACACATCGGCGCTGCGCTGGTAGAGCTGGCACGATAGCTTCCCATCGGCGACCCAGAATTGAAACAACGCATGACAGGGAGTCAGTGACATCAGTTCGAGTTCGCCGACGTTCCAGGCATTGACGATGATGCGGCGCGAATCGGGATTGCGGCGAATCAGGTCGATCGTGCGACTGATCTGATCGATGGTCTGCCCGTTCGGTGCCGCCCACGAGCGCCACTGCTTGCCATAAATCGGCCCCAGCTCGCCCTTCTCGTCCGCCCACTCGTCCCAGATCGACACACCATGCGCGTGCAGATACTCGATGTTGGTGTCCCCTTTCAGAAACCACAGCAACTCATGCACGATCGATCGGGTGTGCAATTTCTTGGTAGTCACCAAGGGAAATCCCTGCGCAAGATCGAAGCGCATCTGGTAGCCGAACACCGACAAGGTGCCGGTACCGGTGCGATCGGCCTTTTGCACACCTTGGCCGCGAACATGGCTCAGAAGTTCGAGGTACTGCTGCATATCAAGGACTATGTATCAGCCGGCCGCGACAGGTTCGCCGCTGCTCCGATCGGCTTCAGGTTGCCGCTGCGCTCGTTACGGCGGTATGCGATCGCCATCAAGGCCAGGCCAATCAGTATCATCGGCAAGGACAGGATCTGTCCCATCGTGAGCCAGTCAAATAGCAGGTATCCGCGATTTTCATCGGGCACCCGTACGAACTCTACTCCAAAGCGGAATACGCCATAGCAAATCAGGAACAGTCCGGACGGCGCTAGCCGGGGCCGCGGCTTGGAGGTGAATAGCCATAGAATGACAAACAGGGCCAGGCCTTCCAGCAAGCCTTCATAAAGCTGCGAAGCATGGACATGCAGCACGCAGGGATCGATGGCAAAGCGATCGCACAGGCGCATCGCTTCATCGGCCGCTATCGGATGCAGCTTCTCCGGATCGACGATGAATCCCCAGGGAACGTCAGTGGGCTTGCCCCACAGCTCGCCATTGATGAAATTGCCGACCCGGCCGGCGAAAATGCCCAGCCCCGGCAAAGGCGCCAAGAAATCGATGACGTCCGCCGTCCGCCGCCCCCGCCGGTGTGCAAACAAGGCCACCGCGACGATCACTCCCAGCAATCCGCCATGAAACGACATGCCGCCCTTCCAGATCTGCACGATCGTGATCGGATCGGCAAGGACCTGCTCGCCGCCATAGAACAGCAGCCAGCCGATGCGCCCGCCCAGAATGACGCCGATGGCGGAAAAGAAAATGAGGTCGTCGACGTCGATCGGCTGCCAGGTCGAGTTGCTCGCGGCGGCGCGACGGCGCCCGAGCCACCAGGCGGCAGCGAAGCCCACGACGTACATCAGACCGTACCAGCGGATCGCCAGCGGGCCGATGGATACGAGAATCGGATCGATCGAGGGATACGGGATCATTATTGTTGAAAGTATAGCAATGGACCGCCGCCCGCTTCAGTCCTGAACGCTGCGACAGAAATATGCCTTCAGATAGCGAGTCTCCGCAATGGCTGGATGGATCGGATGGTCAGGCGCCTGCCCGCCCGTTTCGACGATCTGCGTAAAGCGGTTCACGTGGCGCGAGGCGCGCTGGATGGCTCCGAGCAGATGATCGGCCTCCAGGTGATACGAGCAGGAACAGGACACCAGGATCCCGTCGCGCTCCAGCAATTGCATCGCCAGTTGATTAAGGCGCTTGTAGGCGGCCTCGCCTTTGCCAATGTCCTTCTTGCGCTTGATGAAGGCAGGCGGATCGATCACCACGACATCGAAACGGCGCCGCTGCGCGTGCAAGTCTTCGAGCACCTGGAAGGCATCGCCGCGGATCACTGCCGGCTTGAGCCCGTTCGCCGCGGCGTTCGCTTGCAGCGCCTCCAGGGCCGGTGCCGAGGAATCCACACAGGTCACTTCCGTGGCCCCGGCACGAGCCGCTCCCAGGCCCCAGGCGCCCAGGTAGCTGAACACATCCAGCACACGGGCGCCGCCCACGTACTTGCGCAGCGCCAGACGATTCATGGCCTGGTCGAAAAACCAGCCTGTCTTCTGCCCTCCGGCCAGCGGTACGCGAAACCTGACGCCGCCTTCCTCGACCTCGGCGAATTCCGGCATCTCGCCGAAAGCGGTCTCCACATACTGCTCCATGCCTTCCAGAGCACGCACCGCTGCGTCGTTTTTCCACACCATCGCGCTGGGTGCGATCACCTTGTGCACGGCGGCCTCGATCTGCGGTCTCAATGCCTCCATGCCCGCGGTGGAGATCTGGCCGACCAGCACGTCCCCGAAGCGGTCCAGTACCAGCCCTGGCAAACCGTCGGACTCACCGTACACCAGCCGGTAGAACGGCCGCTCGTACAATGCCTGGCGCAAGGATTGCGCGACCTGCAGGCGATGCACCAGCAAGGAACTGCTGGGTGGATGCTTCGGATCGCGGCTCAGGATCCTGGCGCAAATCAGCGAATGAGGATTGACGTAGCCATAACCCAGGAACTTGTCCCGGTCCGAGACCACCCTGCACAGCGCCCCGGGCTCGAAGTCCAGCAACGGCGTGTGCGCCGTGTCGACCTCGTTTGAAAATACCCACAAATGGCCGGCAGACAGGCGGCGGTCCTCGCCACGCTTCAGGCGCAGCAACGGTAATAGCGAAGTGTCGGTTGAGGTGTTCATGTTTATAGTGGCGCATTCTATCCGAGCCTCGTCGATACCATGCAGACTTCAACGATCACACATCGCAACCATCTCGCGGACGAGACCAGCCCCTACCTGTTGCAGCATGCAGCGAATCCGGTGGACTGGTACCCCTGGGGGGAAACGGCGCTCGAGCTGGCGCGGCGTGAGAACAAGCCTATTCTGCTCTCGATCGGCTATTCGGCCTGTCATTGGTGTCATGTAATGGCACATGAATCCTTCGAGGATCCAGCCATCGCCGCGGTCATGAACCAGCTGTTCATCAACATCAAGGTCGACCGCGAGGAGCGCCCGGACCTGGATCGGATCTACCAATTGGCGCACCAGATGCTGACCCAGCGCGGTGGCGGGTGGCCACTTACCATGTTTTTGTCGCCCCACACCCAGCGCCCGTTCTTCGGCGGCACCTATTTTCCGAACCAGCCACGCCACGGCTTGCCGGGGTTTGCCGACCTGCTGCAGCGGGTCAGCGGCTTCTACCAGACCCGGCGCCAGGATATCGAGCAGCAAAGCGAAGCGCTGCAGCAGGCCTTCGATGAAATGCTTCCGGCGCCGGCCACGGCGCAAACCGCCCTGACGCTCCAGCCCCTGGGACTCGCGCGCGAGCAGCTCGCGGGAAGCTTCGACAGCCAATTCGGCGGCTTTGGCGACGCGCCGAAGTTCCCCCATCCGACGAACATCGACTTTCTGCTGCGCTCGTGGCGCGCCAGCGCAACCAGCGACGCACCCGACCTGCATTCGCTCTACATGGCGACATTGACACTGAAACGCATGGCCGAAGGCGGCATCTACGACCAGCTCGGCGGCGGCTTCGCCCGTTATGCCGTCGACCGGCACTGGATGATTCCGCACTTCGAGAAGATGCTCTACGACAACGGCCAGCTGCTCAGGACGTATGCCAATGCGGCGCTTGCCAGTGGCGAAGCATTGTTTCGGCGCGTCGCCTCGCAGACTGCGGACTGGATCATTCGCGACATGCAGTCCCCGCAGGGCGGTTACTGGTCTGCGCTGGACGCGGATTCCGAAGGGCACGAAGGCCGCTTCTACGCCTGGGAAGCCCAGGAAGTCCGGGATCGCCTGCCTGCCACGGCCTACGAGGTGTTCGCGCCCCGCTTCGGCCTGGATCGCCCTGCCAACTTTGAAGGTTTGTGGCATTTGCACGCCTACCGCTCGCTGGAAGAAATCGCCGAGGAACTGGCGATCGGCAGCGAAACCGCCGAGAGCGCGATCGAACAAGCTCGCCGGATCCTGCTCGAGGCGCGCAATGCGCGCGTCTGGCCGGGCCGGGATGAGAAAGTCCTGACTTCCTGGAACGGACTTGTCATCGCCGGCATGGCATGCGCGTCGCGGGCACTCGATCGCCCGGAACTGATGCGCTCGGCGGCCAAGGCGGTCGACTTCATCCGCGAGCACCTGTGGCGGGACGGTCGCCTGCTGGCGGTGCATAAGGACGGACGTTCGCGCTTCCCGGCCTATCTCGACGACTACGCCTTTCTGCTCGATGGACTGCTTGAATTGCTGCAGACGAACTGGCGCGGCAGCGATTTGCAGTTCGCCATCGCGCTGGCGGAGGCGCTGTTGGCTCATTTCGAAGACCGCGATGCCGGCGGCTTCTACTTCACCGCCGACGATCACGAAGTGCTCATGCATCGATCCAAGTCGTTTGCCGACGATGCGGTGCCAGCGGGCGCCGCCATCGCCGCCCAGGCGCTGATCCGTCTGGGGCTGCTGTTGGGCGAAACTCGTTACCTGGATGCCGCGGCGAGGACCCTGCGCGCGGCGTGGGAGCCGCTGCAGCATTACCCGCAGGCCCATGGCGCCATGCTGATAGCACTGTCCGAGCACCTCGAGCCGTTGGATATCGTGATCATCCGCGGCACCGGCGATGAAATCGCTCGCTGGCGCGAGGAACTGTGCAAGCTATACGCGCCTCGCCGGCTGGTATTCGCGATTCCCGCCGACGACGCCTCGCTGCCGCGCGCACTGGCCGACAGGAAGCCGGCGCCCGAAACGATCGCCTATGTGTGCCGCGGCACCGTTTGCTCCGAACCCGTGCGTTCGCTCGCCAGCCTGGTGGCGCTGACGCGATAGGCCACCTCTAAATAGGCCTGCCTCTATTTGAGCTTTCGCCGCTGCGCCTTCTTGGCCTGTTTCATGCGGCGGGAGCGTTCGATGCCGGCAAGCTGCTTGCTGCGCGCGGATTCGATCGAAGCCGTGAGTGCCCGCTGCGCCCAGAGTTTCAGCTGTTCGCTGTCCTGGATGATCTCCTGCGGCACACGGTGGTGATCGGTCGTGAGGTCGAAGGCATTCGGATACGGCTTGAACTGCGGCATACCACGCGACTCGTAGTCGACCAGATTGCTTTTATCCGTATGCAGATACAGATCCTCGCCAATGACGATGCCCAGCAGTCGTTCTTCGCAGAATATGCCGACGCCACCGAAAATCGCACGGTTGGAGATACGCCCCAGAAAGGCCAGATGCTCCGAAACGTAAATGGCCAGGCTCGACTTGACCCTCATATCGAGCGACTCACTCTTCCTGAATGGTTGCGAGCCGCGCCCTCGAATTAATTGTTGGCCGCGTCTCAAGAAGCAAGAATCGCACCGGCGCTGCCGACGCGTCCCATCCCCGCACCGCAGTTTACATGGCGGGGAGTGTCTGTAAACACGTAGGACCGTGAACGGGTCCACCATGCCGGCGCGCGCCGCGCCGCGCCGCAGCCGCAGCGTTCAGCGCAGGCGGGTCCGGATCAAGTCACGTAGTTCGCCATGCGAGCCGGGGTGAAAGACGGGTGCCTGCGTCCAATCGTACGCCCAGGGATTGTCGGCGCGCCGTGCCTCGGGCTCATCCGCATAACGCGGATGCACATGCGCATGCAGCGCCGGCTCGAGATTGCCGAAAATCGCGTAATTGATGCGCAATGCGCCCGTCGCCGCCAGCACTGCCTCGCCGAGCTCGCCCAAATCGATCATGAATCGATCGCGCTGCGCTGGCTGCAGGGCATTGAGATGCGGGACCACCGGATCGGGAAGCAGCAGGGAATAGCCCCGAAGGACCTGGCTGCGGCCCATGATCGCCCAACCCGAAGCCATGCGGGCAATCAATGCGGGCTCGTTGCCGGCGCGGCACGATTCGACCAGGCGATGGATCGCTGTGGACATGGCGGTCGATGTCAAAACTGTCGGACCCTGGATCGGGACGGAACACTGCTGCCTGGCGTCCTGGGGCGGCGATCTCTGCCATTCGTCGGCAGCAAACCGTACCCGCCTCACACTGTCTGCCATTCGTCGGCAGCAAACTTACTCCCTGGCTCCGTGCCGGCCTTGCATTGTTCTGAAGCAG
>JBEBRC010000201.1:0-6622 GCA_040395055.1 Steroidobacter denitrificans | reverse complement strand
TGATGCAGATGCTGCCGGAAACCGCGCGCCGCACCGCGCGCAACTGGAAGCGGCCCTCGCCGCAGACCGCCGACCTGTTCGACCCGCGCATCAACGTCCTGCTGGGCGCCGCCCACCTGCGCGAACTGATCGACCGCTTCGATGGCCAGACGATCGTGGCGCTTGCTGGCTATAACGCCGGCCCCGGGGCATCCAACCGCTGGCTGCCCGGCCAGTCGATCGAGCCTGACATCTGGATCGAAAACATTCCCTACAATGAAACCCGCAACTACGTGCAACGAATTCTGTGGCACAACCTGGTGTTTGCCTGGCTGAAGAGCGGCAAGGCGCAGAAGACCGACATCTGGCTGGCGCGCGTCATGCCCTTGGGGGAAAAGCGCGAGGCTGCACTGCGTCCGTGAGCATGCCTGGCAGATAGCGCGCCCGCGATCAATGCGCCGGCAGGCAATGCGATCGCAGGCCGCGACGCGCCAGTTCCCGCAGGAATGGCGGCAGCACCTCGAGCAACTGATCCGGCCGATTGTGGCGATTGCGGCCATCGTGCATCAATACCACGTCATGCGGCCTCACCCGCGACAGGCGCCGCTCGATTCCTTGCGCGCTGCCCAGCATGCCCCAGTCGACCGCGCTCAGGTGCCACATCACCAGGTGCTCGCCATGCCGCCTTGCCTCATCGATCATGCAGGCGCGGCGGCGCCCATGCGGCGGACGATACAAGCACGGCGCGTGCCCCAGCATGTCGCCCAGCGCCGTCGCCCCATCGCTGACCTCGGCGCGCGCGGCGCGACGACTCATCAACCAGGGGTGCCGATGACTGTAGGTGTGATTGCCGATCGCATGGCCGTCCGCAGCGACACGCTGGACCAGATCCGGCGCCAGCTGCGCCTGCTGGCCGATCATGAAGAACGTCGCCTGCATGCCTTCATCTCCCAGCAGGTCCAGGATCCGGGGCGTCCACTCGCGATCAGGCCCATCATCGAACGTCAGGTAGATACGGCCCGCCTGGCTATCTTCAGCCATCTTCCCCGCTCCTGCCGCACTGCGAGGCTATCGCAGTCATCGCTGCCTGCCGGGCGCTCATCCGAGCCGTCGCCGCGGGAGGCCCCACGACACCCGTCTGCCCTTGCGCCTGCCTTTGCGTCTTGAGTTTATGCACGTTGCGCATCAGCGCGGTGCGGGTCAACCAGTACAGGCGCGGCCGGGCGCTGGAGCGCTCACGTATTCTCGCTGCCGGCGCAAACACCCACATCAGCAGCCTGAAGTGGCCGCTCAACCACCGCGCCTTCCAGCCAGGCGGCATGTCGGTGCTGACGAAGCCGACGACCTCGCCATGCGCCGGGATCCACGTCAGTCCTTGAAAGACTCGCACATCCTGCAGTTGCGGATCCGACGTCGCCGCCGCGGCAAGATGTCGCAAGGACTCGCGCATCAGCTTGGCGAAGCGGAAACCGACACGCTGCATCGACCCTTCCCCAAGCGCGGCGATGCTCGCATTATTGAAGTGCAGGCGGCCGATCGGATCGTTGTCCCGCAGCAGGGTGCCGTCCTCGAAGCGCAGCTCCGGACCGCGGTAACGCGTCTTGCCCAGGTACAGTACCGGGCCCAGCGCACGCAGGCGGTACCTGCGGTAGTACCAGGCATCGACCACTCTCAACGCGCCATAGGCGATCCGGCGCAACACCTTCATCGCGCATGCACCGCGAGCGATGGATCCGCCATGGCCAGCTCAAGCCCGATCGCCGCCACCAGGGCCGCGCCATCACGGCGCCCGAGCCGCCATGCGCGCCGCTGCATCTGGCGCAGCCGACCGCGATCGTGCAGCAAGCCATCGACGCGTCCCAGCAGCTCACCATCCGCCACCAGGCCGCCCACGCCGTTGCGTTCCAGGAAATCGACGTTGAATCCTTCCTGGCCGCCCAGCGAGCGAGTCGCAAGCAATGGCCGGCCGCAAGCCAATGCTTCGGCGACGGTAATGCCGCCGGGCTTGCCGACCACGATATCGGCGGCACGCAGGTAGATGTCCATGCGATCGGCCCAATCGCAGACCCGCAGACGCGAGCCATGGTTTTGCCTCTGGCTCTCCAATGCCGTGCGAGCCGCCTGGTTGCGCCCGGGCATTGCCACGACGTACATGCTCGCAGGTCGCCGCAGAAGCTCGGTCACCGCGGTGTCCACGCTCAGGCCAAGCCCACCGCCCAGCACCAATACCACGCCCGCTCCCGCCGGCAGGTTCAAACGATGACGCGCCTCGCGCTGCGATACCGGCCTGGCAAAGCCCGGCATCAATGGCACGCCGGTTGCCATCGCCTGCGCTCGGGCAGCGCCCCCGGCGATGCTGCCGATATTCGATTCGTGCGCCAGGCAGTAGCGCTCGATACCCTGCTGCCTCCAGAAATCATGCACGCCGAAATCCGTCATGACGCCGATCATGGGCATCGCCAACCTCCCGCGTTGCTTCAGCGACGCCGCCATGGCGGCCGGAACCATCTGGGTACTGATGATCGCAGCGGGGGAAATCTTGCGAATGGCTCCATCCAGCCGCCGGACCAGGCGCAGCCAGGTCCACTTCATCAATGCCAGCCTGGCACGCACGCCATTGCCCGCCAGGCTCTCGCTGTCGTAGGGCAGCGCAGCGCATAGCAGCGAAAGCAGCAGCTTGTCCGAGGCATACTGGCCGCCTCGCGGGATGCCCGCACTGGCGTTGGCCGCGATGCCGGAGATCAGTTCCAGCACCTCGAGCACCGCCGGTGGAGGCCCCGACTCGCTTTCCAGCACCTGGCGCCAGGTACGCTCATCGAGATGATAAAGACGCTCGTACAATTCCGGATGATTCTGTACCAGACTCAGATACGTCGCATGCAAGGCGCGCGCTACCGGCGCATTCATCAGCGACCACATGTCGAGCGTAAACACGTCTGCCCGATCCTGCAAAGCCGCTTCGATCGCCTGCGCCGCCCGCATATGGCCGAAGCCCAGTCCCGAGGTAAGCATCAAGATGCGCGGCCGCTTCGACGCCCCATCGAACAGCGAACGATGATGGGCGCGAATGACCAGTTCGGGATGAACGTCAGGTACGGGTGATCGTGGTAGTTCGAGGCGCATGCCGTTATTCCGATCTCCGGGCATACTCGGGTGCACGAAAGAACCCGGTGACGCGTCAATGTTCGATCCATGCCGCAAGTTCCTTCCGGCGGTGTGTGTTTTCTACGCATCGAAAAAATCGTCCACCGATCCTTGCTGCCTACTGGATAACTTTTCCCGTGTCAGGCACATTGTTCCCAGACCCTTTGACGCACCCGGAGAACCGCCCATGCATCGCCGACCGGCAAGCCACACATTCGGTTATGTACTGAGCCTGCTGTTATGCATGGCATGGAACGTCCAGGCAGCGGATCGAAGCGATTGCGAGCGCAATTTCAAGCCTGAGACCGGGCAGTCGGGCAAGGACGTCATCTGGGTGCCGACCAATGACCGCCTGGTCACTCGCATGCTGCAAATGGCGGCCGTGAATCCCTCGGACCTGGTCTACGACCTCGGTGCCGGTGATGGAAAGATCGCAATCGCCGCCGCCAGCCAATTCGGAGCGCGGGCGATAGGTGTCGAGTACAACCCGCAGATGGCTGAACTGGCCCAGTGTTATGCCGAAGCCGAGGGGGTGGCGGATCGGGTGCGCATCGTCCAGGGCGATATCTTCGAGACCGACTTCAGCGATGCCAGCGTCATCACGCTTTATCTGCTGCCTGAGTTGAATGTGCGCCTGCGACCGACGATTCTGAAGATGAAGCCAGGCACCCGTGTGGTGTCGCATTCCTTCATGATGGATACCTGGGAGCCGGATGAACGTTCGGTCTCCGACGACGGCCAGGCATACATGTGGATCGTTCCCGCCCAGGTCCAGGGCACCTGGGTGTTTCGCCGCGAAGATGGGAAAGACAGCTTCAACGTACGACTGAACCAGGTCTTCCAGGAAATCACCGGCCGCAAAGGCAGCCAGCCCCTGGGCGAGGCCACGCTCCATGGCGCCCAGCTCACCCTGGCATTCACCGAGGACGGCGCCGTCACCCGGCTGGTGGGAGAGGTCGAGGGCAATCGCATGAATGCACAGGTCACCCGCGACGGCACCACGTCCAGCTATGTGGGCACTCTGCGCGGCGCTCGACGCTAGGGTGCGCCGGATCCCGCGCATCCCGCACGCGCCGTCGTGACGACGCCATGAGCACCTTGAGCCCGGCGCGATCCGCGACGGATGCCGCGAGCGTCGGATCGGCGAGCGACACGCCCGCACCGACGCTCAGCATCTTCGATGCGACCATGATCACGGTCGGCATCGTGATCGGCGCAGGTATCTTCCAGACACCCGCGCTGGTGGCGAACATCGCCGGCACGCCGGCACTGATGATGCTTGCCTGGGCGCTGGGCGGCGTGTTGTCATTCGTCGGCGCGCTCACCTATGCGGAACTGGCCAGCACCTATCCGAGCGCCGGCGGCGACTATACGTTCCTGACTCGTGCCTATGGCCGACATGTGAGCTTTTTATTCGCCTGGGCGCGCAGCATGGTGATCTGCACCGGCTCGATCGCTTTGCTGGGGTTCATACTCGGCGACTATCTCACGCGCTTGTTCAGCCTCGGCGCGCATTCCTCCGCCCTGTATGCCGCGCTCGCCGTGATGGCACTGACCGCCATCAATCTGGCGGGTCTCAGGGAGTCCTCCAGGATGCAGAATGTGCTGACCGCGTTCGAGATCGGCGGTGTGCTGCTGGTTGCGATCGCCGGACTGAGCCTGATCGCCACGCCTGCATTGCCTGCCGAGACGGTCGCAGCAACCCCGCAGATCGGCGCTTTCGGCCTGGCGATGGTGTTCGTACTGCTGACCTTCGGTGGATGGAACGAAGCCGCCTACGTATCCGCGGAAGTACGAGGCGGGCCGCGGGCGATGCTGCGTACCCTGATGATTTCGATCGCCGTGGTCACGGCCGTGTATCTGGTGTTCGTCGCCAGCATCCTGTTCGGCCTCGGCTGGGATGTCCTGACCGGCAGCGATGCCGTCGCCGTGGACGTGATGCAGCGTGCCCTGGGTCCGGTAGGCGGACCGCTGATCGGCGCTATCGTCGCCGTCGCATCACTGACGTCGATGAACTCGACCATGATCGTCGGCGCACGCTCCAACTATGCCGTTGCGCGCGATTGGCCCATCTTTTCATTCATGGCCCAATGGCGCGGCGATCGCAATACACCGGCCATCGGCTTCATCGTTCAAGGCGCGATCGCGCTCGGCCTGATCGCTTTCGGCGCCCTGGAGCATGACGGCTTCTCCAGCATGGTCGAGTTCACGGCGCCCGTGTTCTGGTTCTTTTTCATGCTCAGCGGCATCGCGTTGTTCATTCTGCGCCGCAAGAATCCCGGGGTCGCGCGCCCCTTCTCCGTCCCGCTGTATCCGCTGCTGCCGCTGGTCTTCGTACTGACCTGCATGTACTTGCTGTACTCGAGCATCATGTATGCCCAGTCGCAGCACGCAAGCTACGTCGCCCTGGGCGTCATGCTCAGCGGCGTGGTGGTATGGCTGTTGATCCGATCGCTGGACGCGAAACGCTCACGGGCGTAGGAGCGGCGCGAGAGCATCGATCGAGGGCCGACTCCCCGCGCCCTCGTCGCCGCGGCCCTCGCTCACGCTTCTCATCGTCAGGACTGAGGCCGCTCGTCATGGGGCGGCATGATCCACAAATAGATGCCATCGTTGCCGAGCTTGATGTACTCATCCGGCGGCCAGTCCGGTCCCATGTCGAAGTCGTGCGACACGACGCGTGCCCCCGGGCGCAGTTCGGCAAACAATTTCGGTTTCAGGCGCCGATTCAGCTCCGGCAGCAAATACAGCATGACAACCGTCGCCTCGCGGACATCCGTCTCGAACAGGTCGCCGACTTCGAACGTCACCATGTCCTCGACGCCCGCTTCCTTGGCATTGGCCTTCGCCTCGCGGATCCGCGCCGGATCCAGGTCGACGCCGACTCCTCTGGTGCCGTACTTCTTCGCCGCCGCGATCACCATGCGGCCATCGCCGCAGCCTAGATCGTAGACCACATCGCCCGGGCGGACCTTCGCCACCGTCATCATCCGATCGACGATCTCATGGGTCGTCGGCACGTACCAGACGTCTAGTTTGCGCGCCGGCTTGCTCGCGTTTTCCTGAGCCGCCGCCACACCGATGCCTACCGCCAGCAGCAAGATGCTCAGCAGCAGCCCCTGCAGGCAGCGAAAGGAGATTCCGGGCAATCGCCCTGGAGCGCATCCCGGGAAAACGCCCGCTGCCTCGGGCAGCTTCATCCGCCTGTCACGCCGACCAGTCATGTGAAATCTCCGTGCTCAGATGAAGCAGCCATACGCCCCCGGAGGCAATCTGGCGAACGCCCCTCGAGGAGCGACTGGATCGCTCGACGGACCGCATTCGCGAAATGCTGCGCCCATCGCCATACCAGCGCATCGCCTGGTCAAGGAACGACCAATCCGATGCGCAAGCTATCATCCGCAGCACGTACATGAAGTCAAGCCCATGTTATCCAGAAGTTTTCCACCGCCGCTGTGGATATCTGCGCTGAATGGCCGGACAAAGCACCCGATCGAGG
>JBEBRC010000200.1:0-6653 GCA_040395055.1 Steroidobacter denitrificans | reverse complement strand
CGCCTGAATTCGTCGGCATCGCGCACGAACGTCACGATCGAGAATTCGCCGCCGAGCAGTTCCAGCAGCCATAGCTCCCGTCCGCGTGGACCGCTCAGCGGCGCATCGGCGCAGGGGCTGCCCGGCGTCATCGTCCCGGCCACCCGACCATCGTCCGCAGAGATCAGGCTCAACCCGCCCAGGCTGCACGGCCGCGAAAGCCTGCCGGCATTGATCAGCGAACGTGCGAACGGGAATTCCCGGGCCAGCGCCAGAACAGCGTCGCGCAACTGCCGCTCGATCGCGGTCTTGGGCGTCATGAAGCGGGTGGTACGAGTGGAGTGGCGAATGTTCTCCTCGCAGCCGCGCCCCCGCTCCTCGTCGTAGGACTCGAGCAGACGCGGCGGCGCCTGGGCTTTCAGCACCCGGGCCAGCTTCCAGCACAGATTGTCGACATCCTGGATGCCGCCGTTTCCGCCCCGCGCGCCGAAAGGGCTGACCACGTGCGCGCTGTCGCCCACGAACAGTATGTTGCCGTGCACGAAGCGGCGCAGCCGCGCACAACGAAACGTGTAGACCGAGCACCACTCGAGTTCGAAATCGGCCTGCTCGCCAATCACGCGGCGCACCCTCTCGGCGAGGCGATGCGGCTGCAGCTCCGCCTTGCTGTCGGCATCCGCTCCGAGCTGGAAATCGATGCGATAGATATCGTCCGGCTGACGATGTATCAACACGCTATCGCCCGGATCGAACACAGGCTGGAACCAGAAACGCCGATCGCTGGGGAAATCCGCCTGCTGCAGGCGGATGTCGGCGATGAGGAATTTTTCTTCGAAGACGTGCCCCTGGAAAGGCAGCTGCAACAAGCCACGCACTGTGCTGCGCGCGCCATCGGCCACGATCAGCCACCGGGCCTCCAGTGCGTAACGGCCATCCGGCGTGTCGACTTCCCCCTGCACCGACTCTGTCGTCTGGCGCAGGCCACTGAGACGATGGTTCCAGCGCAGTTCGATCAGATCCGGAAAATCGGCAGCCCGCTCGACCAGGTATTGCTCGACGTAATACTGCTGCAGATTGATGAAGGCCGGCATCTTGTAGCCGCTCTCGGGCAACAGGTTGAAACTGTACAGTTCCCGATCGCGATGATAGACGCGGCCGATCTGCCACGTGACGCCCTTGCGCAGCATGCGCGTCGCGGCTCCCAGGCGATCGAATATCTCGAGCGTGCGCTTGGACCAACAGATCGCCCGGCTTCCGACCGATACCGTGTTGTTGTCGTCCAGCACCACGCTGCGGATTCCTTGCAGCGCAAGATCGATCGCCGCGCATAGGCCAACCGGTCCCGCGCCGACGATGAGGACCGGATGGACGCGGCTGGCACCGCCGCGCAGTTCGGGCGGCGCCGTGTAGGGAAACGATCGGTGAACGTAGTGGCTCATCGAGAATTGCAGCCCTCGAGTTGCTTGCCTATTCCGGCTGAATACTACGCCGGCGGGGATGGTCGGGGCACTGCCCGAGCGGCACCCGCCCGCCTCCAAGTCCGCGCGGCAGGTATTCTGCCCTGTGCAACGCTGCCGCCTGCAGCGGATCGATATAGGTAAAAACCACGAGCCCGCCGCCGCGTTCGATCGCCGTCAACCGCCATTGCGCAGGCCGGCAACAGCTGCCATTGTGCCGCCTGGACACCAGGCAGCCTACACCTACGGCCTCCGCACCCATGCCAGACCACCGCTGCATCGCCCGCCGGATCCATGCGCCAGGCTGCGCCCTGGCTGCGCTGGTCGCGGCCTTCGCTGCCGCCTTGGCATCGGATACGAGCCGGCAGCCCGCGGCCGAGGCAACGGACACTGCGGAATTTCAGTTCGTCCGCCTCGCCTACTCCGGTGCAGCGATGTTCGGCAATCGCGAGCGCTGGCAAACCGACTGGCCCGAGGCCGAACATCACCTGCTGCAAGGTGTGCGTCGCCTGACCCGCATCCGTGCCGCGGCGCAAGGAACGGCCTTGTCGATCATGGACGATGCCTTGTTCGATCATCCCTGGTTGTATGCGGTCGAGGTCGGCGGCTGGCTCCTCAGCGACCAGGAAGCGGCGCGCCTGCGCGACTATCTGCTGCGCGGCGGCTTTCTGGTCGTCGACGACTTTCACGGCACGCGTGAATGGACCGGATTCGTGCAAAGCATGCATCGGGTGTTTCCCGAGCGGGCAATCGTCGACATTCCTGCGGACGACGCGGTCTTCCATATGGCCTACGACCTGGACGAACCGGTACAGATCCCAGGCATCCAGTCCTTGTATACTGGACGAACGTACGAGCGCGATGGATTCACGCCGCAGTGGCGCGGCATCTACGATGATGCGGGCCGATTGATGGTGGTGATCAATTTCAACATGGATCTCGGTGACGCCTGGGAACACGCGGACACACCACAGTACGCCCTTCAATATACGAATCGCGCCTACCAGTACGCCATCAACTACATCCTGTATGCGATGACCCACTGACGGAGCGCTCGTTATGATGGACTGGCAATGGGCACGGCTGGACGACCTGCCGGCGACCAGAATCCATGCGCTGTTCGCCGCCCGCCAGGCGGTATTCATCGTGGAGCAGGCCTGTGCCTATCAAGACATGGACGGCCGGGATGTGGACGCGGAACATCTCATCGCTTGGTCGGGCGACGCCGTAGCGGCCTGCCTGCGACTGCTGGCGCCTGGCCAACGTTACGATGATCCTTCGCTGGGCCGGATTCTTACCACGCAGCCCTTTCGCGGAACCGGCCTCGGGCGGGAGTTGATCGAGCGCGGATTGGAACAGGCCCGCAAACGCTACCCGGCGCAGGACATTCGCATTGCCGCCCAGGCGAGACTGGAAGCGTTCTACCGCTCGTTCGGCTTCGTCCCCGCCTCGGAGCTTTATCTGGAAGACGACATCCCGCATCTCGACATGCTGCTGGCCGCCCACGGCACACGGCGCTGAGCGCCTAGTGCAAGGTACCGTGCAGCGGCCCGAGATCGAACTCCTCGACCAGCGAGCGCCGGGGCGGCGCAGACCCGATCGGGCGCCGGTAGGATATGAACATCGAGGAACCGAAATTGTCTTCGAGCGAATGTCCCGCACTCATCGACAGCGAGCCATGACCGAGGCTCACGCTCTGCTTGAGCGCCAGCAGGTTGGTGCGCTGCTGGGTCCAGGTCGTCTGCGCGGCATAGGCCAGGGACAGACTGGCGCCATCGGCGACGTTGACGCCGACGCTCGCCAGGTCGCGCTGCATGATCGGATCATCCAGCAGCGTGGCGCCGACTTCCCGGAAATCCCGGCTCTGCATCCGCGAGCGCAGCATGACGTTGAACAGTGAATTGTGGTGCTCGAATCCAACGCGCGCCAGCCAGCCGGAGCCGCCCTCGGCGCGGCTCGAGGCAAGCGCCAGCGACGCGGTGCCGAGCGAGCCGAACTGCCGCGCCACGCCGATGCCGACCGCAGCCGCCTCATCGGCCAGGTATTCGCCATGCCCCTCCACCGTGAATCCCATCGGTGCGCCGCAGAGCAGGGTCGTGCTTGCAAACGTGGGACCGTATTCGTTGCTGGTCAGCGCATAATCGCGCCGCACCTTGCCGAACCCGACCGAGAATGCCGAGCAGCCCGGCTCGACCAGTCGCGTGCTGGCGATCATCGGCGCGTCGATCGATTCCGAATGGCCCAGCGGATCATTGGCGACCAGGCTCCATGCGGCAGTGCCGCTGCTTCGCAGCGAGCGGTCGATGGAGATGTTCTGGCGCGCCAGCGCAGTGCCTGGGTCGGCGGCCGACGCGAACAAGGCATCCGCGACCGTCGGCAGCACGGCGATGCCGGTAGCCGCAATCCGACTGGACGCAATGACGTCACCGCGAGCCTCTATGCGGTTGCCCAGCTGCACTCCGCCGAAACGCACCGACGTGCCCCACATGCCGGAGGCGCTGATCGTGTCCCCGATGCGCAGCATCTCATCCGTCGTGCCGAAACGGCTGGTATAGGTCGATTCCAGGCGCGTGAGGGCTTCCTTGCCCGGATCCAGCGACGTCACGAAGCGGTGATCCAAGCTTGCCGCCTCGCTCAACATGCGGGCATTGAAAGCGGAGTAGCGCGGAGTGAGCGTCCGCGCCTCGACCGCGACCGCTTCGGGCGCGCGCAGCGGGGCGGCGCCGCAGGCGGCCAGCGCGCAGGCGATCGCGACCACACATACTATCTGCGATGAAGTCATGCCGGCCATTGGTGGAGCTATTCCGGATCGCCCGCAGTGTAGAGAGATTGCGCCGGAACGCACATCAGCCCCTCCCTGTCGTCAACTTGCCGACTACGTATATGCTCCGATGCGCCGCTTGGCGGCGAACGCACCATGGAACGGCTGGCCCGGCCCGCCCATCGACGCCCGGCAGTCGTGAATTTCTGTAACCATTCGCCGCGCGGCGTGTTATTGCCATAAACGACGACACTTCATCCAGTGGCAAGGCAACCCCCGGATCCGGCTCACGTGGAGGCATTTTCAAACTTCATGCGTGCCCATCAGCACATGGTATTCACAACCGCCGCGCGCATCCTCGGCAACGACCGGCAGGCAGAGGATATCGCCCAGGAAACCTTCCTCAAGGCGTACGAGCATTTCGATTATCTGCGAACCAACCCCTCGGCCGGAGGCTGGTTGCGCACCGTGGCGCGCAACCTGACATTCAACCATCTGCGGCGGCATCGGCGGCGCTGGCGGCTGTTTTCCGAAATGAAGTCCGCGGAGGACACGGACGAGGCGCCCGAGATGGACCTCGCCGCCCCGGACGATCTGTTCGCGCAGGTGAATACCAGCATGCACCATGCATTGATCGAGCAGGCACTGGTGCGTCTGCCGGACCATCAACGCATGGCATTGGTGCTCTATCACTTCGAGGATATGCGCTATGAAGAGATTGCGAGCCAATTGGGCATTTCATTGGCCAAGCTCAAAGTGGACATTTTCCGCGCCCGCGCCGCACTGGCGAAAATCCTCGCGCGCCGCGGCGTAACGGCCGACACCGAGCTGACATCACCATGAATCGCTTCCCGGAACATGATCCACAGCGTCCGTCGCCAGCCTCGGATCAGGCTTTGGAGCGCCTGATCGGCCAGTTGCTGCGCGATCAACCTTTGCGTCGCGCACCGGATAGCCTGGAGGCGCGAGTCCTGGCGCAACTCAGGCGTCGGGCGGCGCGGCCATGGTGGCATTACGGCTTTTCCCATTGGCCCGCCGCCGCGCGGATCGCGTTCGTGGCGACTTCGCTTGCATGCGCCATGCTGGGCCTGCGGCTGGCCGAGTGGATCGCCTCGCCGCTGGAGGCAAGCTCGTTCGCCAGCGGGTGGCTGGCCGATATCCATTGGATAGAAGCCTTGCTGGCGGCCATGGCTGCGCTGGTGCGCTATCTGCCCCCGGGGTGGGTGTACGGCCTGCTGATCGTGTTCGGGCTGATGTATGCGACGTTGTTCGGCATCGGCGCCGCCGCCTATCGCACTTTGTATGCCTCCCGTTGAACGGCTTTGGAGTAGTCAGGTCCGCTGCGATGAATCGCCTCAGGTAGAAATTCCATGAAGTCCGCATTCCAACCGCTACTGTTGTTCGTCATGCTGGCGGCCTGTGCGCTGCGGCCCGAAGCCGTGGCGCAACCTGCCGCCCCGTCGGCGCCGGCAGAGCCGACACCGTCCGGCGCGCTGTTCGCCGCCGAAACGGACCCGACGGCGGAGCACCCGCAGGTACCGCGCCCGCCAAGCCCTGTCGAGCCGGCCGTCACGCAGCGCGCGGGCAACGTGCTTGTGACCACCGGACGCGATGCCTACCTGCCCGCCGGCCAGCAGGCGGAAGCCTTGGTCTCCTTTCTGGGCTCGGCGATCTGCGACGGCGAGGTGTCCGAGGCGGTCGTCTCCCTGTTCGGCGGCACGCGCGTGACCGGCTCGGTCGGCGAGGCCGCCGTCGCCGTATTCGGAGATCTGTACATAGACGGCGTCGTCCGTGGCGATGCGGTCGCCGTGCTCGGCAACATGGAACTCGGGCCGAACGCTCGCATCGACGGCGAGGCGATCGTCGTCGGCGGTCGTCTGATCCGCGATCCGCAGGCGCTAGTGGGCGGCGGCATCCAGGAAATCTTCTTTGGCGAGCGCCTCGGCCGAATGGAGTGGTTGCGCCCATGGCTGCAGCACGGTCTGCTCTATGCACGTCCCCTTGCGCTCGCCCCCGGCCTGGACTGGGCCTGGGGGCTGGCGATCGGGTTTCTGGTGCTGTACGTGTTGATTTCCCTGCTGTTCGGCAACAGCGTCGGACGATGCGTCGAGACGCTCGAGTCGCAGCCGGGGCGGTCTCTGGTCGCGGCGCTGCTGGCCGCGCTGCTGATACCCGTGCTGGTGCTGGTACTGCTGGTCACGGTGATCGGTATCGCCATCGTGCCGCTGATGGCCATCGGCATATTCTGCGCAGCGGTCTTCGGCAAGGCGGTGGTACTGGCGGCGCTGGGCCGTCGCGTCACGCGGCTGGGCGGCGCCAGAGCGCTCGATCACCTCGCATTCGCCACGCTGGTCGGCGGCCTCATCCTGCTGGGCCTGTATCTGGTGCCCGTGCTCGGTTTCATCGCCTACAACGTAACCGGAATACTGGGCCTGGGCGTCGTGTCCTACACGCTG
>JBEBRC010000199.1:0-6657 GCA_040395055.1 Steroidobacter denitrificans | reverse complement strand
GATCACCGGCATACGTCCACAATGCATAGCCGTGATAAGTCCACTGCTTCGACCCATCAGCGTGCGTTGCCACATGCCAATAGCCCTGCGGCTGGGCGTCCTCGGGTGCGGCATACGGTTGCCAGACCTTGCGACATTCCGCGTCGCATCGAGCATTGGTTCCTATCTCTCGCCCGACTGCCGGGCGTATCGGTGCGCCGCGGCGCAAGCTATAGCCCCCCCCGGACTGATGAATGAAACCATCACGCTTGTACAGCGTGATGCCATCAGCCGTGGCCAGCATCTTGCCGAGCCCAGGGGTCGCCTGGATGGAAACTGTCGACGGCATGAAGTGGCGAACCAGCGCGGCCACATGCCACGACCCATCGACGTTCTCTCCCTCCGCATCACCGGGCGCCTGATCGTACACGTAGCTGTACAAGCCCTTGCCCTTCCACGCCCACTGATTTATGCCGTCGCTCCGGCGTATGATCGAAAAATCGCCAATAGGCTCCGCCAGTTGCGGTGCGGGCATCGGCTGCCACAAGCGCAGATCTTCCCAGCCCTTCTGCTTCGTATCGCCATAGAAAGCATAGAGCGTGTGGCCATGATGATCGACCAATGCGAGTGCTGCCGCATCCAGCACTTCCTTGATGCCCAGGCTCGATGGCATTGGCGTATCGCTGCGCGGATAAAGCAGAGCCGCTTGCCAATGCTCGGGAAGTTCATTCTTCTCGATTGGGCCAATGCCGCCGCCGCGTACCCCGCCGCCGACCATCACGCCAAGCCCGTTTTTACGCCTCGCTCCCGTGACAAGTGGACTGTTTCCGGCCACGGACCCCGGGTCGATGTCCTTTACATAGGTATACAGCGGCTTATCCTTGTACGCCCACTGCGATGATCCGTCGGGCCGCTGCACGACCGACCACTCGCCGAAGAGGTCCGGATTCGCTGGAGCGATTGCCGGCGGAAATGTTTGAGTACACTCATCGAGGCAGGCCAGTTGTCCTGGCTTGTCCAGATCGTATGTATAGAGCGTCATGCCCCGCACATCTGCATACGCCACCTCGTCACGAGGAAGGCGCGCGGCAGTTTGCTTGCCAAGGTCCGTTCCTTGAGCCTTACCCAGGGGCTGCAGCGTAATTCCTTCGGGGGTCGACCATGGCGAATCGACAGCCGAAATCTTCTCGCTACCGGCAAAGCGATTGACGGCCGTGACGGCGTAGACGCTCGCAGCCCCAACGAGGAATGAAACCCCTACGAACGCCACGGTTTTTCGACGTGTACTAGACATCTGGGTTCTCCACTGAGCGTTACGCCAGCAATTCAGTGATCGGCTTTGAGGTGGTATTGGAGAGTGCGCCCCATCGATCGGTCGGCACGCCCATCACTTGCTGCACCGTCAACCCCACCCGCGTGGTGGGGTCGCCGATTCCGGAATAATGAATTCCCGTCTTCAGACGGCCGCCAGCGCGCCCGACCGTGAGAATCGGAACGTTGTCCATCGTGTGGGTGCGAGCAAAGCCATGGTCGGTCTGCCACAGGATCAACAGTCGATCCAGCAGCGTGCCCGAGCCTTCTTTTACACCGTCTAGCGATTTGAGAAAGTCGACAAAAACCGTGTTGGCCCAGTCTATGAACCAGGTAGTCTCGGGCTGATAACCGAGTTTGGTGTCAACTGGCTCGAAATGGGTAAACGAATGCCAGGAATTGATGCTGCCCTCCTTGCGCAACCCCTGCCCGCCCATCATCACATTGAAGACCCGGGTTTGACCGCATGCGAGCGCATGCGCCAGCAGCCCACCGAAAAGCTCGCTGCTCTTCTTCGCCTGATCGACGAGGTCGCCGACGTCTTCACTGCCAATGCTGCCCGGGACAGAGCATGCCTCCAGTGGCGCAGGCCTCTGCAGCTCGACGGCCAGCTTCTGCTCTATCTGCCGCAGCGACGTGAAATATTCATCGAGGCGCTCACGGTCGGACACGCCCACGGAATTCATCAGAGTCTTGCGCTGCTCAGATACGAAAGACAATACACTCTTTTCCGCCATCAACTCAGGATCGGGTGTGAACTCGGCGGCATTTGGGTCCTTGAACTCGGCTCCGAAAATACGCGTGTAAAGTGTGGCGGGTGATGGCTCTGATGGGTTGGCCGCTGCGCCCCTGCGCTTGCTGTAGCTCGAGCGCCCCCCATTGAGGGCGACTTCGATCGATCGGAAACGTGTACGCGTCCCGATGACGTCGGCAATCAGACTGTCTATGCTCGCCGGAGAGTCATTGCCCAACGGAATGGCACCCATCGTCGCGATCTGCGCGCCAGTGGTGTGCGTCTCGACCGGACGACCATCAAGAAAATACTGCATGCCGCTGATGATGTTGATTCGATCTTTGAACGGATCAAACATTTTCAGCTCGACATTATTTTCGTAGTTCGCCCCAACTTTCTTTGGGATCCAGCGGCCTGGAGTGAGGCCCAAATGCTGAAACCAAGTACCGAAGGCAAGTGGTAGCGGTTGACCTGTAGCGGCCAGTGCTGTGCCGTTGCCGTTCAGAAAGCAATCGAGGAATGGCAGCCCAACCGAAACTGCTACACCTCCCATCGCTCCGCGAAGAACAGTTCTTCTCGTCAGCTTGCTTCTCATCACTGTACCTCCAGACGAGTATCGTCGTTCGCTGTGATCATTACCGTTTGAGTAGCAGCGGCAGGCTTGGGTGGCGCCGCGCGGTAGAATTCATCGCTCGTGGCGATCCTCAACATAAGATCAGGGAGCACGTATTTGTCTTTCGCAAAATCTTGGCGAAGTTGCATGAGCCAGGGCCGCTCGCCGCTGGCGGGGGCTCTACCCATCCCGTACGCAGTCACTCTGTCGACGAGACAGGCGGCGGTTGCCCGATTCTCGACCATGGCCTTGCCCAGGCCGAGAGCGTCATTGAAAGGAACACCGTCCAGCATTCCGCTGGCATCAATTGGCGCACCGTTTTCAGTTGTCCGATACGCCCCGCTGCCGTCGAAGTTCTCGAGCGAGAAACCGATCGGATCCATGATCTTGTGGCAGCCCGCGCAGCCCGGATTATCGTTGTGCGCCGACAGGCGCTCGCGCGCACTTTTGTACTGGGGATTGCTGGTGTCCTCGATAAGATCGAACTGCACGTCGGCCGGCGGCGGCGGGACCTTCTGGCACAGCATGATTTCACGCAGCGCCTTGCCACGCAGCGTGGCCGAACCACGCCCCGGAGGTGAATGCAGTGCGACGAAACTGACTTGCGACAGAATGCCCGCCCTGGGGTCGTTCTCGGGGAATTCAAACGGCTGCCACGTGTCGGCCGATCCGTTGTACCCGACATGGCCTAGCGGAACTGCATAGACTGAGGCCAGCGCCTGCGTCATGAAGGTCGTGCGAGTGGTGAAGATGGAGCGGTAGTCGGCACGCTGATCAAGCAGCAGATCAACTACCGTCCGCAGCGTTTGTTCACGCGCGTCTTGGGCAACCTGGGAACTGAAATACGGATAGATAGTGCCATCCTTGGTCAAGGTCTCGAACAGATCAAACTCGAACATGTCGGAGAAAAACGCCCGTACGCTCGCCTCCAGGCGCGGTGAATCGATCATGCGCTGAACTTGTTGCTTCAGACCCTTGCGGGTATGTAATGCTCCACTCTCCGCAGCAGCGAGCAATTCAGGATCGGGAGCCGCATTCCAGAGGAAGAAACTCAGTTGCGACGCCTTGGAATACGCGTCCAGGCGATAACTTCCTTCATTGTCTGGATCCGCCTCCACGACCGCTTGGCGAAACAGGAATTGGGGCGACTTGAGCATCGCAGCCAGGCTCATAGAGAGTCCCTTGTCGAAATTCCCGAGCATCTGCGTCGCAGCGTGCGAAGCATCCACGTAAGCCTGCAACTCGGCCTGCGTCAGAGGTCGGCGGAACAGCAACCGGCCAACCTTGCTGAGGAAATTCCGGGCACAGTCGTCATCGGGCGCGTTCGCGGCCGTCGGTTTGCATGGAACCAGCAGATCACGGCGAGCGGGGCTGACGACCTGAGAAGCGATCGCATTCGCCATTACATCGTACTGTTCCATTCCAGATGGCGTGACGCTCACGTGGCTGGCGCCGATCGCCAGCAGGCCATCTATTCGAACGTCCGGTTCAAAACGACCGCCGAGTTGAATTTCCGCGCCGAACACATCAGTGATGATCGTTTCGTACTGCTGCGCACTCAAGCGGCGGGCAACGGGCTCTCCGGGGGAATAGATTCCCGCGGACACGCTGCCCGATCCGCTCAATATCACATACGCGCCGCCAGCAAGTACTGCCGCGGCCACGCCTCCCAGCAGGTAGCGTCGGCGTGAAAGCTTCGGTTTCATGTTGAGGTTTTTCAGGTACATCATTTTGCCGCGCGTGAAAGCGCCCTACCGGACGAGGTGGCCGGCACATGAAATGCCGGTACGCCGAGGAAATGGTAGGTCGCCGAAATGGACTGGTTCTGGCCGGTACTGGGATCCGGATCGGCGTCCGCGAGATTCTTCAACGTGTAATAGAGACCCGGCACGTCGCCGACCACCATCTCCTCCTTGGCGTAACCACCCTCTGCAACACCCCAATATGCCGACATCCAGGGTTGGAAACCTCCAAGGAAGGCTTCTAAGGAACCATTCGGCTTCAGCGTCATACGTAACTGCGCCCTCGACAGATGCAACTCAGCCATGACGAGCGGATTCCATTGGATCTGGAAATCTACCGGCTCGTCGAATCTCAACGTCCCGTCGATGATGTGTGCTCGGAAATTATTCTGCGACCGCGGATCCGGATCGACCCGGTAAGTCATGTTGGGAACCGGATCGCCATTTGCCATCAGCTTGAGATGCTCATATGAGCGGTTGAACGTAATAGATACCGGACCATCTTCATTCAGGTTCTCGCCGCTGATGGAGATCAACCAGGCAGGTTCCGAACCGGTCAACTGCAAGTTGTACGCCCAGTAGGTACCCTCGTTGCCGGGCACGCCGCGGAAACCCTGGTTGCAGCCGACTGCGCGAAACATGTTGTGGTCCACGCCCTCTTCACCCGTTTCCGGATCGATGAAATCGTCCGGCGAAACCTGGCCGTCCAGATTGAAGCCATAGCCATACTCGCTGATGACCGTGCGCAACTGCGGATCCTTCACCGCTGCAGGATGCGTGTAGCCGTTCACCGGCTGACCCTCGATGCGGCCGCGGTTGACCATCAGATCCTGAACGATCCGGCCTTCCGGGCCGCCGGAGATCCAGCCCGTTATGAGCCGCTTGACCTCTGCGGGAGACTTGCCCATTTCCGAAAGATAGCGCGCGTAGAGCTTATCCGCGTCTTCGTTCGGGCCCTCCGGCCCGCAGTCGCCGTCCTGAGAGTTGGGTGCATGGACAAACTTGTGAATGACATACGTCCGCGTTTCAAGAGCGGACACAGAAGCCGAAGCAGCCAGCATCGCAATGGTCAAAAGAGCTTTAGAGGGCATAGCGCATTCCATCAAATGTGTCATTGCGGCGAGCCGGCTAGAACCGAAAACTTCTGCAGCCGCTTGGCACCAGCCTCCCCGGTGTAGATATTTCCACGCGAGTCGACCGCCAGCACGTGCAGCCGATTGAACTGTCCGGCATAGTCGCCCTGACGTCCCAGGCTTAGCACAGCTCTACCATCCTCCCGCTTGACCAAGCGCACGGCTTCAGCATTACCATCGGCAATGATGAGCATGCTTTGCTCGCGATCGGGCCAAATCGCCATATCGGCAACCTTGCCGGGAATAGTACTGTCGACATTCTCGTCGCCGTAGAAGAACTCGGTGACGAAGCTACCATCGGATCTGAATACCTGGATGCGGTGATGCTGACGATCGCACACGTAGACGAAGCCATCGGTTGCGCGTACGACGCAGTGGACGACATTGAATTGAGCAGGCATAGATACCGACTTGCTTTCGGTCAGCTTGTGCGCGGCTGGTGGTTTACCATACGCACCCCACATACGCTTGAACGCGCCGGTGTTCGCGTCGAACACGATCACGCGCTGATTGATGTAACCATCAGCGATATAGGCTTCGGTACCTTCGGCATCGAACACCACCTTGGCGGCTTTACTCAAGCGCGTCGTATCGAGCGAATCCTTCGCCAGACCACGACCCCCGATCTGCAGCAAGAAATTTCCGTCGGCCGAGAACTTCAACGCCATGCCGTCGGCCATCGAGCGATCCTTGGGGTCGTTGCTGTTACCGTTGCCATTGCCAAGAATCCAGACATTGCCCTTCGGATCGATTGTTATCCCGTGTTCATTCGATGGCCAGTCATAGTCCGCGCCTGGTCCGCCCCAAGCACGGACGACCTTCCCCGATGCATCGAACTCAAGCACTGGCGGTGCGGGAAGGCAGCACGAGGCCGCCGCTGGCGTGCGTGCCGCCTTGGTCTCTCGCGGCGTGAGCGAGCCCGGCCGCTGAATCACCCAGACATGGTCTCGATCATCGACCGCCACACCCGCGATCTCTCCGAGAGCCCAGTTGTTCGGCAATGTTTGCGGCCAAAAGGGATCAACCTGGAACCGAGGTGCCGTGGCCTCTGCCTTCGTCGTGCCTGCTTCGCATGGCACTCCCACACTAAGAAGCACGACAGCCGCAACAGTGACGCTGCGTATCATACGTATCCTCAATCTACCC
>JBEBRC010000198.1:0-6665 GCA_040395055.1 Steroidobacter denitrificans | reverse complement strand
CGTTGTAGGCGAAGGCGCGGCCCAGCAGCATCTTGTCCGGCGACAGGCCGATGCCTGGTACGGTATTGCCCGGGGAGAATGCTGCCTGCTCGATCTGCGCGAAGAAGTTCTCGGGATTGCGGTTGAGCGTCATCGTCCCCACGCGGATCAGCGGATAATCCCTGTGCGACCAGGTCTTGGTCAAGTCGAACGGATTGATGCGGTAGGTCTTGGCGTCGGCATACGGCATGACCTGCACCGACACTACCCAGCGCGGGTGTTCGCCGCGGGCGATCGCCTCGAACAAGTCGCGACGGTGAAAATCAGCATCGCTGCCCGCCATCTGGGCAGCTTCGGCATTGCTGAAGAATTCCATGCCCTGCTGGGTGTGGAAGTGATACTTCACCCAGGATTTCTCGCCGGCGGCGTTGATCCACATATAAGTATGCGAGCCATAGCCGTTCATGTGGCGCCAGGTGCGCGGCAGGCCGCGCTCGCCCATCAGGTAGGTCACCTGGTGTGCGGTCTCGGGGTTGAGAGTCCAGAAATCCCACTGCATGTGATTGTCGCGCAAGCCCGAATCCGGCAGCCGTTTCTGGCTGCGGATGAAGTGCGGGAATTTCATCGGATCGCGCACGAAGAATATCGGCGTATTGTTGCCGACCAGGTCGTAGTTGCCTTCGTCGGTATAGAACTTCAGGGAAAAGCCGCGTACGTCGCGCCAGGTGTCGGGACTTCCCGCCTCGCCGGCGACGGTGGAGAAGCGCGCCAGCATCTGTGTTGCGGCGCCTTTCTGGAACAACGCGGCCTTGGTGTAGGCGGATACGTCGTCGGTGATCTCGAGCACACCGAATGCGCCCGAGCCCTTGGCGTGCGGCTGACGCTCGGGGACCTTTTCGCGGTTGAAATGCGCCATCTGCTCCAGGAAATGAACATCGTGCAGCAAAATGGGCCCGTCGGTGCCGATCGTCAGCGAATTACGGTCGCTTGGGGCCGGCGCACCGCTGCCCAGGGTGGAGCCGGCAGCCTGTTTGGTGTTCGAATCAGTCATTTGAATGTCTCCTGTCACTAGCCATCGATGCCAATCGCATAGAGACCATCATAGCTTCATAGAGCGTCCTTGAAGAAGATTCGGATTCTTCTGGCATGGAGGTCGGACGCTGCGGCTTGCCGCCTGGGGCTGCAACGGGCAGTCAACATCCCTGGATGGCCGGACAAGGGCGGTGTGATCGATCTCGAAGGCGTCATCTAAATCGATTCTGGTGCATCGAATGTGTGACATAAGTCGAACCAGCGCGATCACGCGCTCGATAGTCTGCGCGCCGTTCCGACTTCACCGCGCAGTAACAAATAAATGCTTCACGAACTCTCTCGACGGCTCGTTTCCTGGCTCTCGCAGTCGCTCTGTCTGCTGGCGATTGCCGCCAGCGTCACGATACCCCTGGACAGTGAGGCGGCGACCCAATGCGTCAATCAGAACGCTCCGGCGCCGTTGGAGGTCTGCGTCCAGGATTCGGGCGACCCGGGCGTCTGGGTCGCTCAACCGAATGGACGGAGGCACCAGTATTATGGTGGTCATTCCTGGGGTTCGCTGATCTGGCTGGATGGCACGAACGCCAGTCTGCGTTTCGGCGGTTCATATTTGGGCCTTTACCAGGGTGCTCCCTTATGGGTCACGCAGTCCAATACGACAAGTGGGGCAGGCGTGGCGAGCGATCCCTATGTGATCACGACCGTCGCCGATCTAGGTGCTACCGGCGTGCGTTTCACTCAGAGGATTTCCTACGTCGATGGCGATCGCAGCATCCGCAAGACCTGGTCGTTCGAGAATAGGGGTGAGACGACTTTCGAGGATCTGCGGTTCTTCCACGGTGGGGATGCTTATTTTGGCGGCCAGGACAGCGCACGCAGCTGGTATGACAGCGGCAACGCCATGGTGTATGTCACCAATCCGGATTTCACCAATTCCGGCTACATGGGCTTTTATCCCAATCCTGCGACGCCCGCTGCGCGCTACTTCAGCGGTGGCTACTGGGAGGGAACGTCGCAGGCAGCAGCAGGGCAATTGTCCAACACCGCGGACTCGGGTTTCATGGATGCCGGCTATGTCCTGCAATGGAATCGTGCGCGGCTGGCGCCCGGGGAGACCTGGACGTTCGAAGGCTTCGAAACCTGGTCCGCACCGGGTGCACTGCAGGTTTTTCCCGCTGCGGATGAATATGTACTGCCCGGCACGGCCGTGCGCAAGACGTTCAAGATCCAGAACCTGACCAATGATTCATTGACGGCAGGCGTTACGGTTGCGGCGTCCGCGGGGTGGAGCGCCACCTTGGCGCAGGAACCCACGATCACGCTTGCGGCGCTGGAAGTCGGTGAGATCCTGGTGGATGTCCAGGTGCCTGCGGGTGCGAGCGCGGGAGAATCCAGCGAGGTTGTCGTATCAACGATCGATGCCGTTCTCGCCAGCGGCATCACCCGCCTGAGCGTGTTGCAGACCGATTACGTGATTTCACCGGCGACATTGGATTTCGGTGCCGTCGCCGTCGGCAGTACTGCGGATCTCGTGGTCACGATGAGCAATGGCGCAACGGGTGTGCCAGTCGCGATCGGCCAGATCGCCGAGGCGAATCAGCTCGCCGCGCCGTACTCCATCGTTGCGGATCAGTGTTCGACAGCGACCCTGGCGGCGGGAGAGGAGTGCGCAGTCACCGTCCGATACACCCCGACGATGACGGCGGCGACACTGGACAGTTTCAGCTGGCCGATCGTGGCGCCGGTCATCACTTCGCAGACTATTTCGACACGTAGCAGTGAAGGATCGACGACTCACGCAGTGACGGCCGCTGCCGGGTCCAATGGCACGATTACCCCGGCTAGTGCCAGCATCACGCACGGCGCGACTGCCGCCTTCACGGTCGTTCCGGCGACCGGCTACAGCGCCACGGTCAGCGGCTGTGGCGGTACGCTCAGCGGCAATACCTACACCACGGGTCCGGTGACCGCCGCGTGTTCCGTGGCGGCCAGCTTCGAGGTTAATCAGTACCCGGTGAGTGCCAGTGCCGGCTCCAATGGCACCATCACCCCGGGCACTGCCAGCACCGTTCATGGCGAAAGCGCCATCTTCGCCTTGACTCCGGATCCAGGCTACCGCGTAGCGGCGGCCAGCGGCTGTGGCGGCACGCTAAGCGACAATACCTATACCACAGCGGCCATCATTGGCAGCTGCTCGATATCCGCCAGCTTTGCCCGCATCCCGCCGGCGTTCAGCCCCGATGTGGCGCAGCCGCTGCAGCTGGAGGCGAGTACACTGACGACGCAGCTCTCGCAGTCGCTGTGGCCGCAGGCCGCCGATCATGCCGGCGCAGCGCTGGAGGTCACGTTGCTGGATCCCCAGCCGCGCTATCTGCCGGGCGAGCATGTGTTGAGGTGGCGAGCGGTCGACCAGCACGGCGTCGAGTCCATCGTCGAGCAGACGCTGCGCGTATGGCCGACGGTATCGCTTGGCAAGGATGTCACCTTGGGATACCGGCAGGGCAATTCGGGTTCGTTCAAGATGGTCCTGAACGGTCGCTCACCGGTCTATCCCTATGTCGTGGACTACCGGGTGAGCGGCGACGCTGCGCACCATGATCTGGCGGACGGCAGCGTGCGCTTCGAGGCGGGCGAGGTCGAGAAGGAGGTCTACTTCGCCATCGTCGGCGCGCCGGGCGCGAACACGGTGGAACAGAAGCTCCAGGTATCCCTGGCGGACGATGTCAATGCCGGTGCACGCAACTCGCTCACCGTCACCTTGACCAATGCGAATGTGGCACCAGCCGTCACCTTGCGGGCCTCCCAGGATGACGAATCATCGGCGGCTTTCGGGCGTACCGGCGGCGTCATCACAATCCTTGCGGACATCCGCGATCCGAATTCGCAGGACACGCACACCGTGCAATGGACGACCCCTTCCGGCGCTGCGGTGACGATCGCCGGCGAGTTGCTGATGCTGGAGCCGCAGAGCCTGGCTGCGGGGATCCATCGCTTCGAGGCGGTGGTGACCGACAATGGATCGCCGGCGTTGAGTTCGCGCGGCACGGTCGACCTGGTGTTGGCGGAACAGGCGCCGGTGTTGCCGCAGGGCGCATCGGGCTGGCTCGACAACGGCTTGCCGGATCATCCTGCCTACAGTCTGCCGATGCGCAATGTAGTGCCGGAGCGCGCCCGCGAGCTGCATCATTACCTGTTGGAAGCGGAGCCGGGGGTGCAGCTGAGGCTGGGATCGTTGGCGTTGCTGGCGGCAGCCTCCCAGGCGGAGGTGCGGTTGGACGATCCCGCTGTGGCGCCGCCGGACTCGGTGAACAACGTTGGCGGATATTTCGACTTCGTGATCAATGAGCTGCCCGAGGTGGGACAAAGCGTCAGCATCGTGCTGCCGCAGCGCAGCGCCATCCCGGCCCAGGCGGTGTATCGCAAGTACGACCCTGCCACGCAGCGTTGGTTTACCTTCGTCGAAGACGCCTACAACACCCTGGCCTCGGCTCCGGGTGCGGCGGGTCTGTGTCCGTCACCGAACAGCGGCGAGTTCCGTGCCGGCCTGAATGCAGGCGACTGGTGCGTGCGCCTGACGATCGAAGACGGTGGCCCGAACGATATCGACGGTGAGCGCAATGGCGCGATCTCGGATCCAGGTGGCGTCGGCGCACTGGCGCCGGTGGTGGTCGAAGCGCGCGGGGGTGGCGGCAGCATGCATCCGTTGCTGGGGCTGCTGTGCGCGGGGCTGCTGGCATGGCGGCAACGGCGTCGCATGGTGTTGATCGCCGCTGCGCTGGGGTTGGTCAGTGGGACGGCGTTTGCCAGCGAGGATGCAAGGTACTGGTATGCCAGCGCTGAGCTGGCGCAGGCACAGGGCGATACCGGGGGTGCGCAATTGAGCGCTGCCCTGCAGGCGCAGGGATACGATGTGACGGCCACGAGCGATGATCGCCAACGCCTGGCGTGGCGGATTCGGGGAGGCTGGCAGTGGACCCGGTTCCTGGGGCTGGAAGCCGGTTATGTAGACCTGGGTAACGTGGAGACGACGATCGCTGGCAACGTGGTAGAGGTCCAGGCGCTGCTGGACAGCACCAATGCATTGCATCCGCGTTCGGCGAACGGATTCGAGGCCGCCATCGTGGGCCGTTATCCCGTGGGCGAGCTGTTCGCCCTGACGGCGCGCGCCGGTGCCTGGCACTGGGATTCCAGTTATCGCGCCGGCAATCTTGCCGGAGAATTCCAGCGCTACAAGCGCACCGGCTCCGATGCGCTCTATGGCGCCGGCGTGCAGATCGGGCGCTGGACGCACTGGAGCGTCAATCTGGACTGGACGCGCTACCGGCTCGAGCAGGAGCGCATCGATGTGCTGGGGGGCGGGCTGCGCTATCGTTTCCGGTAGCGTGCTGGCGCGCCGGCCATGCGCCGGCGCATTCAGCTGCGCAAGCCGCGTATCCAGTCATCGAAGCCAAGATCGTCGTTGACTGACAGTCCGGCGCGCGTGCGGCTGCGTCGTTGTACCGCCGCACCGGGGTTGTGGCGCGCTTCGCTGGGGCTATAGCCGAAGTATTCGCGGAACGCCCGGCTCAGATGCGCCTGGCTGGTGAAGCCATGGCTTTCGGCAATCGCGACGATGGGACGGGTTTCCATCGGCTGGGCCAGCACGGCGTGGATGCGCAGCAACCTGCGCTGCTGGATGTAGCGGCGCACGCCTCCCGTGAGCTTGAACAAGCGATACAGCTGGGTGCGTGATAGTTGCAGGGCATGGCAGATGTCCTGTGGCGACAGCCGGGGCGACCCCAAGTGCTGATCGATGTATTGGCGCACGCGTTGAACGTGAACCGATTCGATCTGCGCCTGGGCGCGATTCATACGCTCCGCGGAAGGCAGCAGGCAGGCGGCGATGAGATTGCAGGTGGCGCGAGCGATATGCGGCGCCTGGTTCAGCGCCATGGTCGGCAGTTGTTGCTCCAGCGCGGCCAGATACGTGCTCAGCAGGCGACCGCTGCCGGGATCGAGCACCACGCCGTGCAGTTCGCCCGTGCGCGGCAGCATCTCGTGCATGAGATCCCGTGGCACGACCAGCGACAAGCATTCCGCCGCCGGTGCATGGGTGTCGAGCGGGCGGGACAGGTCCAGAATCGAGACGTCTCCCGCACGGATCTCGAGCCTGGCACCATCGACCTCGCCGACGTAGCCGCCGTCGCGATAGAACTGGATCAGGTAGTGATCGATCATGTCCGAGCGCGCCTGTCGCGACGTGCGCACGAATCGCTGTCCGTCGAATCGCGTGCGCGCCAGGATGAGCTCGCCGAGATGGAAGGCCAGTGCCTGGGCGGCAAAGCCATCGGACGCGTCGGTGTCGAGTCGTTCGACGTTGAAAATGACCGAGATGCGCTCTTTCCACGCGTCGAACTGTTCCGCGGCCGAGAATCGTCCACTGTGGAAGTGCGTCGTTGGAACGCTTTGCCGGCTCATGATCCGCCTGTCGTTGTTTCGAACCCTGATTGGACCTGCAGGGGGCAGTCCGGTCAAGCAGGCGCGAGGTGCACGGAGCACGGAGCACGAGGCAAGAGGCAAGGGTGGCGAGTGGCGGTGCCCGAAGCACAGCTTCAGGCCGGGGGGCCAGGTTGTGGCCGCCCGGAGGAGGGCGTTGCTCTGACGCTTTATGAGAA
>JBEBRC010000197.1:0-6726 GCA_040395055.1 Steroidobacter denitrificans | reverse complement strand
GACAGTGCACGATATGCGTCATGGCCGAACCAATCGATTCCATGCAACGCGCACATCAAGCCCTCGCGCGACGCGACTTGCCCGCCGCCTACCAGGCCGCCCAGGCGGCCCTGCGTGCTGATCCTCGCAATGCTCGGACTCATGAGCTGCTGGGTCTGGTCCTGTCCGAATTGAATGACCTGTCCTCAGGAGAATGGCACCTGCGGCGCGCGCTCGAGCTCGCCCCGACACACGCCGAATGCTGCGTCAATCTCGCGATCAACCTGACGCGGCAGGGACGGATAGATGAAGCCGAGCCGTACTTTGCGCGGGCCGACACGCTCTCTCCCGGGAAATTGCACGTGCTCGCCCAGTGGTCCAGACTCCATGAGTTCCAGGGTGACTTGCAGCGGGCGGAGGAGTTGCTCGAGCGCGCCGCTGCCGCCTCCTCGCCGCACGACGTGGAGCTGCTTCGAGTCATCTACCTCGCACGCCGGGGCCGGCATCAGCAGGCCCTGGACACCCTGGAAGCCGCACCGGAACTCGGTGGCGAGGCGCAGATCGAGCGCGGACGGCTCTATGACCGACTGGGTCGCCATACCGAAGCCTGGCGCGACTGGGCACAGGCCAAGACGAAGCTCGCCGCGCAGGCAGGCGGCGTCGAGTATCAAGCTTCGGCTGTAGAGACACTCTTCACGCGCCTCAAGCAATTCTTCGTGCGCGCGAACATGCAATTGCTGCCATGCGCGGACGTGCGCGGCGACGTTCCGCAGCCTATCTTCATCATGGGCTTTCCGCGCTCGGGCACGACGCTGATCGAGCGGGTACTCAGCAGCCACTCCGCGGTACGCGCGGGAGGAGAGCTGACGTTCGTCGGCGAGTGGCCGCAGTTGATCGAGCGCTTGTGTCCCGATACCGCGCCGTTTCCCGAGAACCTGGCACGGGCGTGGAGCGCCGATCACCGCCACATCGCCAACCTGCTGCGCGACTACTACTTCGCGCGCGCGCAAGCCTGTGGACTGCTGGAGCCAGGCAAGCTGTTCTTCACCGACAAGATGCCTTTCAACGACATCTGGCTGCCCCTGATTCGCATGGCTTTCCCGCGAGCGACGATCGTACGCATGGTGCGCCATCCGCTGGATGTCTGCGTTTCGATGCTCTCCCACGAACTCACGCACGGCTTCGGCTGCGGCTACCGCATCGAAACGATCGTGCATCAGCTTTGTGCGGTGTTCGACCTGAGACGGCACTACGAACGTGAACTGGAACTCGCCGAACTCACAATGAGATATGAGGGCTTCGTGCGCCATCCCGCGGACGAAGTCCGCCGCCTGCTCGACTACATCGGCCTGCCCTTCGAACCAGGCTGCCTGGCGTTCCATCAGACACGCCGCTACGCGGCAACGCCCAGCTATGCGCAAGTGACCGACGCGCTCAACGAGCGCTCCGTCTTCCGCCATCGACATTACATCGAACAGCTCGCGCCTTTCGTGCAACAGCTGGCGCCGTGGCTGACGGAATTGGGCTATGACATGGAACCGGTGAACCCCGGGGAACACTGAAGCCGGGTGTAATGCGCCGCTCGCTCAACCGTCGCAGCAGGAATACTGATCGCAACCAGGCGCCGCCACGCCCTGCTCAGCAGTTTTAGCGAAAGCGATTGGGTAGTGATTGTACCGTTCGATGAAACTCCCCGGACAAGCAGCTGGATAATGCACGCGCCTTCTTGCCGACACAATAGTGAAATAAGCGATCCACCAAGCTTACGAAAGCTTAGCCACACTAAGCCATGCTTTATTATGTTGAAATGAAAAAACTCTTGTGATACTAAAAACAGATACGGGCATCTGAATACCAACAAAATAACCGCGCTCACTTCGATAGAAAATATTCCGCATCCAAACGTGCTTCGCGTTCCAGCCTGGTGAATGTCTGGCGGATTCGGCTGTGCGCGGCACAGGCTGAAGCCGGATGCCATTTGAATCGATAAAGGGGAGTTCTTGATGATGACGAAGCTTTCAAGCATGGATCTCGGACAGGACGTATCGCCGGTAACCGCAGCGGTGCATCGTGCGCTGGGTACAGCCGGCTCGACGCTGACGGTCGTGATCGCGTCGCTTTGCGTGACGGGAATTGCGATTGCGCAAGAACAGCGGGAAACGACACCAAGCGACCTGGTTGCCGAAGTCACCGTGACGGGCACCCGCATCGTACGCGATGGCTACGAAGCACCGACGCCCGTATCCGTGCTCGGCGCGGAACAGCTCGATGCCATGGCAGTGACGAACATCGCCGATGCGGTCAACAGGCTTCCCGCCTTGGCAGGAAGCCTGACCCCGCGCAACAACTCCGCCCAGGTCAGTGGCGGCACGGCGGGCATCAATATGCTGAACCTTCGTGCCCTCGGCGCGACTCGAACACTGGTCCTGCTGGACGGCAAGCGCATCGTAGGCACGACGCTCAACGGTGGCGTCGACATCAACGGGATCCCGAACCAACTGATTTCACGCGTCGACGTGGTCACCGGTGGTGCATCGGCCGTTTACGGCTCGGATGCGCTCAGCGGCGTCGTCAACTTCGTTCTTGATAAGGAATATACCGGCATCAAGGCAAGCCTCGAAGGTGGCATGACCTCCAAGCGAGACAATGAGCAGTACCTGGTCTCGCTTACCGCCGGCACACCGTTCGCCGGAGGCCGCGGTCATTTCCTGTTCAGCGGCGAGCATGCCTACGACGAAGGCATATTGGAGGGAAGGGATATAGGTAATCCTCGATCATGGGCCGAGACACCCTACATGGTCATGAACAATCCGCATTACACACCAACCAATGGCCTGCCCCAACTGCTGACGGCTTTCAATGCGGCGCCGAATAATGCCACGCAAGGTGGCCTGATTGTGTCGTGTCCCTCCGTGCCTGGCGGTCCGGCAACCACGGATTGCCCCCTGCGCGGTATACAGTTCCTTCAGGGCGGCACGCCTGCGGCATTCAACTTCGGTGAGATCGGCGGCAGCTTGATGATGGGCGGGGATTGGAAGCTTACCAATATCCAACAGGTCGGCCCCTTGGCACTGGAGATGCGACGCCAGACCGGTTTTTCGCGAGTCAGCTTTGACGTCACGGACAGCACGACCGTCTTCGCCGAATTTGCGCTGGCCCATGTGACCAGTATCAACGCCAGCGCCGCGCCCGTTTTCAATCTAGGTACCGTCAACGTTCTCTCAGGCAATCCGTTCATCCCGGAATCCGTACAAGCGCTGATGACGGCGAATGACATTCCATCCTTCATGCTGGGCTCGTATAACGGCGACGCGGCGCTCCTTGGCGCCCACAACAAGCGCCAGCTCACACGCTATGTTGCCGGTATTGAAGGCAGTTTCGATGCGGGCACAACCTGGAACTGGGACGCCTACTACGTCTACAACGAAAGCAACATCACGATCAAGTCGACCGGAAACCAGGTTACCGCCAATCACCGGCGTGCGGTGGATGCCGTGCTCGATACCGCCAGCGGCGTAATCGCGTGTCGTGTCAATGTCGATGCCGACCCTGCCAACGACGATCCGGCATGCGTGCCGTACAATCCGATGGGCCTGGGCGTGAACTCTGCGGCGGCAATCGACTACGTCAGCGAAACGGGCTGGGCAAATATCATCCTGGATCAGGAAGTCATTGCTGCCAGCGCTCGCGGCGAACCTTTCTCGACTTGGGCGGATCCGGTTTCGGTGGCATTCGGCATCGAGCATCGACGTGAATCGGTACGTGGGCGCGCCAGCGATATCGACGAGGCGAATGGATTTTTCGCCGGCAACTACCACGCCAGTCGCGGCAAGTACGACGTGACCGAGGGCTTCCTCGAGACCGTGGTGCCACTGGCCAAAGACTTGCCCTTCGCCCGCTCTCTGGATTTCAACGCAGCGCTGCGATACACCGACTACAGCACCTCGGGAGATGTGGTGACCTGGAAGGCGGGCCTGACCTACAGGCCGATCGACGACGTCATGTTCCGCGTCACTCGCTCCCGCGATATTCGTGCTCCCAACCTGGGGGATCTGTTCAACGCCGGTTCATCCGGTACCAGCAACATGTTCGATCCGTTCACCAATTCTTCGCGACAAGTGATTTCGGTGGTCAGCGGCAACCCGAATCTCGATCCGGAGGAAGCGGATACGACCGGCGTTGGTATCGTTCTTACGCCATCGCTTCTGCCGGGATTTGCGCTTTCGGTAGACTATTATGACATCAAGATCACAGACGCCATCTCGTCGCTGCCCTCGCAGCAGTATGTGACCCGCTGCTTTGAAGGCCAGACTGCGCTGTGCGGCTTCATCCATCGCGATGCCGACGGCTTTATCGATCTCGTCAGTGTTCAACCGGCGAACATTCTTGCTCAGAACGCCTCCGGGTTCGACATCGAAATGAGCTACCACTTCCCGCTGTCGAGCCTGGTCCCATCCTGGCGCGGAGACTTGAGCCTGCGGGCGATGGCCACGATCGTGGACACGCTGGAGACCATCGATAGCACGACGGTCATAGATGGCGCCGGCCAGATTGGTGGTTTCGGAATCCTCGGCGGGAACCTGCATACCCCGGATCTTCGTTATATCGGCATGGCAACCTACAGCAATGGTCCCGCCAGCGTCACCCTGACTATGCGAGGTACGGGCTCGATGCTTTACAACAACGCCTTCATTGAATGTGTCTCGTCCTGCCCGACCGCCACACCGGAGAATCCGACGATCGACAATAACCATGTCGATTCCGTGGCCTATTATGATCTTGCGCTGAACTACCGCACGCTCGAGGACCGGGCGGAGTTGTTCGTCGTCATCGAGAACGTCATGGACAAGGATCCGCCTCTCATCGCTGGTAATCGCGGAGAGGGTTTTTATGTCGGACAGGCAAATGTGAACTATGATCGACTTGGTCGAATTTATCGCACCGGCGTGCGTCTTAAATTCTGAAGGACCAGAACGAGATTCATCGAGAAAGCGTGATCGAAGCGAACCGGTAAGGCTCGCCCCGATCACGTGAGTCGCCGCAGATTGATCCAGATCCGACTGACCAGAATCCGGGGCTAAAAAATGAAAATCCACCCTTTCTTCGCCGCAGCGCTTGCCTGCGCGTTGATCCATACCTCCTCTGCCCAGGACGCACATGAAGCACCGGTAGCGTCCGCCGATATCTCAAAGCGTGGCCTGGAGAAAGGCGATTTCCCGCGCTGGAAGGAATTGACGCCGAATGTTTATGCCTACAAGGACACACTCGGCCCGATGCAGGGCGTCACCATCACCACGGTAAGCTTGATCGTCGTCACCACCGACGGCGTCGTAGTGGTCGACGGACAGAACGATGTGCCGCAGACGCAACTGATGATAGACAACATCAGAAAACTTACACCGCAGCCGATCAAGTATGTCGTGATCGCGTCGGATCATAGCGATCACGTCGGCGGCAATTCCGCGTTCAAGGATGCCTATCCGGACGTCATCTTCATCGCTTCGCCGGTATCGCAAAGGCGGCTGGAGGAGAAATCGCATCCGCCCATGCAGACCGTCGCGGATGAACGAACCATTACGGTGGGCAAGACCGACATCCAGATCCTGAATCTGGGACGCGCGCATACTGGCGGCGATCTGGTCGCCTATCTGCCGCAAAGCAAAGTGCTGTTCATGGGCGAGATCTATTTGCACCATGTGTTTCCGGCGCTGACCTCGGCGCATCCGACCGAATGGACTGGCGTTATCAGAAAGGCGCAGGCCATGGATGTTTCCTGGTACGTACCGGGCCATGGCTTCATCGACGACGCGGCGACCATGCGGAAGAATCTTCAGGAGTCTTTGAATGCCCTCGAATACGTCATTGCCGAGAGCAAACGCTTGCATGCGGCCGGCGCTTCCTGCGAATCGCGGACCAACTGCCCGGCGGCGCAGCAAGCCAATTGGGGGCCTTACAGCGACTTGACGCTGCGCGACATGCAGGCACCGATCGCGATCTCCAAGGTCTACGAGGAAATCAACGGCAAGCTGCCGCAGTAGGAAGAGCGAACGCAAGCACCGCCCGGCGCACGATGAGATCTAGCCCGCAGGAGGGTCCATGAAAAGCCACCTGTCGATCATGGCAGCGCTCGCCCTGACCCTGTGCGGATGCGATGCGCAGCGCAACATTCCTGTCGAAACGACGGCCGAACCGGCTGCCGCCGCGCCACCGTCCGACGCGCCTGCCGCACAGCTGTCACCGGCGAGCCGGGATCCGGTCGGTGGCGGATCGCTGGTGGTGCAATTGCCGGCAGCAGGTACGATTACGTTCGAGGGCTTCGGACCCGCGCCTTTCGGCGCCAGCGACGAGCAGGTACGTATGGCATGGGGTGGCGATCTCGGTCACCCCGCGCCATCGGAGCCGGGCGGCTGTTACTACCTCGTTCCGCAGCCGCCCTCGATCGACGGCTACAAGATCGCCTTCATGATCGAGGGTGACAAGTTCGTGCGTGTGGATGTGCAGCGCACCGAAGATATCATTGCACCCGGCGGCGGCAAGATCGGCCTGGGCATCGATGAGATCGAGAGCCTGTACCCCGGGCACGTCCAGCAGCAGCCGCACAAATACGTCGCAGGTGGCAAGAACCTGCGTATCACCGATTCCGGCAGCGATGGCGTGCTGATCTTCGAGACCGGACAGGATGACAAGGTCACCGCCTGGCGCATCGGGGTGCCACCTCAGGTCGATTACGTCGAAGGCTGTTCCTGA